>DASXGT010000235.1:0-73536 GCA_036488895.1 Bryobacteraceae bacterium
CAGCATTCTTTCTCCATAGCCGCGCCCGCCGCACCCACCAGCGGCTTCCTTCTAGTCTCCTTATCGAAAATGACGTGCGATCAACGCACAGCTGCGCCTCAGCACTCTTTGCGCCCGTCATTTCCGATCAAGGCTAGCGACCATCAGGCCTAAGACAAAGCAGATCCATTAATGTTAGTGTGCTTCCGTGACCTTCTTTGAAAGCTTATTAGTGCTTCTGCTCGTAGCAATCGTATTGCTGCAAATTTCGCGCCGTCTTTCGCTTCCGTATCCGGCGTTGCTGGCAATTGCCGGACTTGTCGTTGCTCTGCTTCCGGGGTCGCCAACCATCTCAATTGAACCCAATACTGCGCTGGCTTTATTTATGGCGCCTGCTGTTGTCGATGCCGCCTACGACTTCCCGATTGGCGCCGCTCGACGGTTCCGGAGGCAGTTGGTCGTGTTCGCGGTGTTCGTGGTTGTGGCAACCACGGTGCTGGTGGCCTGGATTGGATGGAAATTTCTCGGGCTTCCAGTCGCCGCCGCAGTAGCGCTTGGTGCGATTGTGGCCCCTCCGGATGCAGCAGCCGCTACGGCGGTCCTTGGGGCCGTAGCAATTCCAAGAAGCTCAAATGCAATTCTCAAAGGCGAGAGCCTATTCAACGACGCGACAGCACTTCTTCTCTTCGGCGCGGCTCTAGCGGTACTGTCTCATGGCGCCCTTACTTTGAGCGTTGGTTTGCGTTTGGCGCTGGCAGTTCCAGGCGGTTTGCTATTCGGAGTCGGATCCGCGCTGGTTTTTCGACCTATCAATCGGCTCGTAAAGAACACATTGGGCGGCAATCTTCTTCAGTTTGTTGTTGCGTTTCTGATTTGGATTGTCGCGGAGCATTTACGGATCTCAGCTGTGCTCGGAACCATAGCTTTTGCGATGACAATAGCGCGAACCGCGGACCTGAATGACGGAACGCGAATGCGCGTGCAGTCTTTCGCCGTTTGGAGCGCAGTTGTGTTTGCGCTCAATGTATTTGCTTTTCTTTTGATGGGCCTGCAAGGCAGAGCCATCATTGGTCGCATGCACGCCGCGCATCTTAAGGAATCTCTTGCTTTTGCAGGAATGGTAGTGTTGGCCGTCGTAATTGCTCGCCTTGTCATAGTCATCAGTTTCAATCGTTTGAACGCATGGTGGGAAGTATTACATCACCGACCGGAGCCCATTCCCTGGCGCCAGGCGGTGCTTGAAGGTTGGAGTGGCATGCGGGGCTTCGTAACGCTGGCAACTGCGGTCGCGTTACCTGTTTCTTTTCCGCAACGAGATTTGGCCGTTTTGACAGCCTTCTGCGTTGTGCTTGCAACGCTTGTTCTGCAGGGCCTAACGCTGACTCCGCTGATTCGCTTACTAAAGTTGGATCAAGGTGACGCGCTCCAGCGTGAGATCGCAAATGGGCGGCACCAACTCGCGGAGGCTGCCCTGGCGGCGCTAGGGAACGAAACCGATGAGGACGTTGAGAACCTGCGATACAGCTATGTGATTCAGCGGGACGCAAAGAACGACCTCGCTGGAACTTGCCGATCCCAAAGACGACGGGAACTCGGATTGGCGGCGATCCTCGCCCAGCGCCAAGAATTGGAGCGAATGCGTGTAAACGATACAGTCGGCAGCGATACTTACCTGCTGCTGCAAGAGGAACTCGACTGGAATGAACTCACGTTGCTTTGTGACGATGAACGACGGATTGAGGACAGTTGAAACGTTGACTCTGAACTGTTCTATTTGGGTGTGTTCGACTCATAGCGGGCTTCAGAAAAACGCGGGTAGCCGCCTGCGCACAATAGAGATATGCGCGATGTTCTAGTCGTCGAACACTTAAGCAAAGACTATGGCGGGACACTCGCCGTGAACGATATTTCCTTTTGCGTTGCTCAGAATGAAATTGTCGGCCTCCTTGGACCGAACGGAGCGGGCAAGACTACGACAATCAGCATGATTCTCGGTGTGCTCCAACCAGCCGGTGGGCACATTACAATTACCGGAATCGACCTCGGCCGCAAGCGCAAATCGGCGATGCAGAAAGCTAATTTCTCGGCCGTTTACGCGCCGCTTCCTGGCAACCTGACGGTCTTCGAGAACCTTCGCGTATTCGGTCTCATATACAGCATCAGTGACCTGGCGACCCGCATCGATGAGCTGATCGAGGAATTTAATTTACAGCGTTTTCGCAACACGAAGTGCGGCCTGCTGTCCTCGGGCGAACAAACGCGCGTGTGCTTGGCAAAGGCGCTGCTCAACAGACCGGAATTGCTCCTTCTTGACGAACCGACGGCGTCGCTTGATCCCGCGACCGCGCGTGACGTCCGAGCTGAAATTCGCCGCCTTGTGCGCTTCGGAAAGACGGGCGTGCTCTGGACCTCGCACAACATGTATGAAGTCGAGGAAGTCTGCGACCGTATCCTATTCCTGTCACGCGGCAAGATTTTGCTTGAAGGTGATCCGCGTTCCCTTCCCGCGGAACACGGCAAGCCAAACCTCGAAGAGTTATTCGTGGCAGTGGCGCGTGAGCCTCTCAGTCTCGGAGTCTCCTGAATGTCCTTTCGTTGCACGACAGCCATTGTGCTTCGCCAGTTCTACCTCATGCGGGGGAGTGCCGCCCGTGTACTGCCGCTCTTTGCATGGGTCGCCATTGATATCGTCCTGTGGGGCTTTATGGCTAAATATCTGAACAGTATTACGTCTCCTCACCTTCACTTTGTTTCCTCATTGCTGGGCGCTGTTCTCCTTTGGGACTTTTTTAGCCGCGTCATGTTCGGCGTGACCACGGCATTTCTTGAAGATGTTTGGGCGCGTAATTTCCTGAACTTTTTCGCAAGCCCTATGACGATATCCGATTATGTCGCCGGACTTGTGCTCTCGAGCATTTTAACCAGCAGTATCGGGTTAGTTGTGATGGTCCTGATTGGCAGTGCGGTCTTTGGTTTATCGCTGTTCAGCTTTGGCATCGCACTATTGCCGTTCCTTCTTGTTTTGTTCCTGTTTGGGATCGCAATGGGTATTTTCGCAACGGCAATCGTCTTGCGCTTTGGGCCTGCTGCTGAATGGTTCATCTGGCCTCTGCCCGCGCTCATTTCCCCGTTTGCGAGTGTATTTTATCCTCTTTCGACATTGCCGCCCTGGATGCAATGGGCTGCTCGTTTGTTGCCGCCGTCGTACGTTTTCGAGAGCGGGCGCGCCAGTGTTCAGGGCCAGAGTCTCTGGTGGACGGGCCTGGGTTTGAGCAGCATCTTAGCAATGCTATACATTGTGGCCGCCGCCTTGACGTTCACCCGAGTGTTTCGCTTCGCCGTTCGGAGGGGTCTCATCGCCCGTTACAGCGCTGAATCAGTGAGCTGAGGGATCACAAGAACCAGCTTCCGTTTTTTTGGGGCTTACCGGCAGTCATAGGGTGCTTTGCGTGGCCCGTTGCACACATCACATGGCCATCTCCAATGACTAATCATTTGAATCGAGTCTTCGAAATTGTGCTTGGATGACGCGCTACTCGTACAACGCTCGAATTGGCAACGCTGGCCCCAAGTCCGCTTCTGTGAGATCTTGATAGAACGACTGACAAAACGCGCTTGTGTTCGGGGAAAGTCGGCTGGTTACGCGCTGTATTAGATGTTACAGATCATGCTAGCTGCCTACCATTCTTTTTCCCCATCGGGCTCGCGCGCTCCTTTGCGCTCGCGCTCGTTTTTCGTCTGGTGTCAGAGTCGCCCAATAATTTCGCGATACCTGCCCCATCGTACGCCGCAAAGCGTTCGACTGATTTGGGCTCTTGATCGCAGCATTGAGTCTTGATTTCTGGGCTCTAACGTCATTTAAAAGCGCATTAAGCCCACGGCTCAGGGCCTCGTATCGCGAAACTTCGCACTCCTTGGCTACCCGATTGAGCTTCTTGTAGAATGACTCCGTCGCCTGTAGCCAGACCGGCATGCTCGGGTCCTCGACGAGGGTCGAGACGCTGTTCGAGATCTTGCGATTTGGTCGCGTTCGCATCTAGCTAATTCCCTTCTATCCTTCTTCGTGGTCTAGTTCTTTTGTTGCCGCGTAGCGGAGCCAACTACTTCGATTTAGGCCACGCTTCTTTGCCGCATGATCGATTCTTGCCAACAGGCTCCTTGGAAAACGAACCGGGGTTTGAATGAAGCGGCCTTCCTCTTCTTGATCGTCGTTCGTTTTCGAGGCCGCCAGGATGAATTTCTCAGCCCGCTTGTCTTGCGTGTGAGTGTTTCGGGACGGATGCTTCGCGATTGCCATACGATATGGTGCCGATATCGCCATGATATCCAAAGATTCGTTCATCGAGAAGAGTAAATTCGGCGACCGCCTTCTCGTCTCCGGGGCGATACTCCAGAATTGAAAGACCTGCGGCCGCAGCGTTGCGGAATGCTTTTCGACGAACGATCGGATGTTCGAAATATTGAAACCCTTCCGTTTCGCGAATAATTATGGCTGCTTCTTCGTTATCTCTCCCTTGAGAATCTGCTGCATTTAGGACCGCAATAACGGACAGTGTGCTGTTGATTTCCCTGGCGTCTGCCACAAGTGCCTCAAGCGGTTCGAGTGACCAAATGTCGAATGTCGCTGGAAGCACTGGTACGACAAGAATATGGGCGACGGTCAACGCAGCCCGCAGGCTGCCCGTGTCCCGCCCACCAACATCGACGATGATTTGCTGGTATTTCGTTTGAAGCCGGCGCACTTGTGTACGGATTTCGGCGCCGCGCAATGAAATAGCGGTGTACCCAGGCGCGCCATTCCGCATTTCAGCCCTTAACTGTGTGAACGCTCGCGCCGTTCCTTGCTCATCTCCATCCACGAGCAAGACATCAGCGCCGCGAAGGGCCTGGCTGATGGCGAAATTCACGGCCAACGTGGTTTTGCCGACGCCGCCTTTGATATTCCCTACCGCGACAATCAACGGCTGCTCCATGCCCCAGGCGATATCGCTGCGATATTGCGAATGTTTCGTTGGCATATTGCGCCGATGTGCAGCAGCACTTCTAAGCGCCCTCCTCTTCCGATCTGCTGAGTTCGATCGTTAGTTCTTCGATCGTCGGCAAGCTGCCTTCCAAAACCGAAGGCAACGCTTGGGCCATCGCGTATTCAGATATTCCAATGGGGGTAGTTAGGTTACGCAAAGCATATTCCGCCACGATTTGGTTTTTGGTTTTGCAAATAATGAGGCCGAGGGTCGGCTCATCGTCCGGGTGTCGGAGCAGGTCATCGACGGCGGCGAGATAGAAGTTCATCTTGCCCGCGAACTCAGGCTGGAACGCCACCGTCTTCAAGTCCACAACGATGTAGCGGCGCAGTTTCAAATGGTAAAAGAGCAAGTCGATAAAGAAGTCTCTATCGCCGATCTCCAGTCGATACTGACTGCCAACGAATGCGAACCCTGTTCCCAACTCCAGCAGGAAGTGCCGTAAATGTTCCACCAGTGCGCGCTCCAATTCCAGTTCCTGAGCGTCATTCCCGAGCGTGAGAAAGTCGAAGACGTAAGGGTCCTTAGTGATTTGTCGCGCAAGATCGGACTGCAAGGGTGGCAAGGTTCTCTTGAAGTTGGTGATGGCCTTGCCAGAGCGTTTGTGCAGACCGGTCTCAATCTGATGAACTAGAACGCTCCTGCTCCATCCGTGCTGAACGGCAGCTCTGGCGTACCAGCCCCGCTCTTCGGCACCTTCCAGCTTGTCTAGCAACACGCAATTGTGAAACCAGGGAATTTGTGCAGCAACCTGCTGCACAAACTCCTCTTTCGGCCAAGCTTCCGCGAAAGCCCGCATGTATTTGAGATTGCGAGGTGAAAACCCTTCATTTCAGGAAAGGATTTCCTCAGGTCCGCTGAAAGCCGATCAATGACCTTCGCGCCCCATTGTTCATTCTCTTGCCGAATCAAGATCTCGCGGCCAATCTGCCAATACAGCAGAACCAATTGGCTATTCACAGCGACCGACGCGCGCAACTGCGCGTCTCGAATGCGCTGCCGCAGTTCCTTCAGAAACGCTGGGTAGCCGTCAGGCAGCAATGTCTGGGTCATCCTCTCGATCCTGTCCTTATCTGTCACTTTCCGGCTCCATTCGCACTGCGGTAGCCCGATTTACAATCAGGCTCAATCCGTTTGGGCTAATGCGGGCTGGACACTCCGGCCAGAGCGCCCGGATGGAGTCCAACCATTGGTCGAGCTTCTCGCGGAACCGCCTTGGCCGCGCATATTCGATAGATCCGATTTGGTTGGCTAAACCGAAGGCCCCCAGCAGAGGGATGGCTTCCTCTCCCTTCGCCAAGAAACACCGATAGGAAAGCCACATGAAGAGATCCAATTTGCAAAACAGGCTCGACGGCATGTTGCAGGCGCGCTTGAAAGATCTCGGCGACGAATTTCTGCCCGCAAGAGAGTACGTGCAGCGGGCAAAGGTAGGGCACTACAAAGAAGTGAATACGCCGGTGGGCCACATTCAAAGCCCTTGGGGCGATTGGGAATCGACATTGGAAAGAGCAAAATCGTAAATTACCTTTGGATGGACCATCCGTAGATTTCAATCCAATCGACACGCGAACTGGCTGGCGTGCTGCCTCCGGTCATCAGATCGGTCCAGCCAATCTCATCCACCTTGCTCAAATCAGGTTTCTCCACTGACTTAACTTCAACAACCGTTTTGATATCCAATGCGTGCCAGTGAAAATCGGCAAAACTAAATTCCCCCTCCCGCCAATCGGTTGTTGGGCCAAAAGCTTCATCGCTAACCAACCAACTACCGTCTGAAAGTTTTAGAATCACATGCAATTGCCTCAGGCCCGTTTGCATGGTTCGCCAGCGAAGCTTTGACTTTCCTGTCAAATTCACATACGAATCACGTTTTCGTAAAGTAATAGCCCAATTGCCTGTACTGAGACCGCTCCACACATAGAAAGGATCATCGGCTGGCGTATCATGATGACTTTTTCGCATGTGATCTTTTCCAGGGCCATATAGACCGAGAATGAGGTTTTGGTTCGCCACATGATCTTGCGTCAGAGGCTCCGCAGCGGGTGTTTCCTTCCAATCTTCGCGGAAGAACAGCGGCGGGCGCTCTTTAGGAACACTGCGCGCCGAGACATCCTGGCCACTTCCTAAATTTGAGAAAGCAATTAAGTGCATCGCAATTCCCAAAGCTGCTCCCAATAACATTTTCATCACCTTCATTGGGAAATCGTTAACCTTTCAGTGCTGGCCTTTGAGCAATTAATTCAACCATCGATCCAGATTACTTCGTACAAAATCATCGTCGCTAAGCTCCGGATAAGAGGTAGAGACCCTCTCGATCTCCTCAAGTTGGCCGGGCGAAAGATCTTCCGAAGGGTCGAGACACCAGCGTCCCGCAAGAAGGCCTTGACGGCGTAAGATTTCGTGTAGTCCTGCGATACAGCCGGCAAAGTGGTTTCGCACGTCGAAAAGCGCGCCATTCGCATCGGTAAGTGCGGCGGAGTGCGCTAGGATATCCATTGCCCCACGGTTGTTATCGCTTCGGCACTGCTGAATCGCACTGAGAAGTTCTACAGCGCGTTTCGTCCAGACAGCCCACTGTCCTAACAGTCCTCCCGCGAACCGGAGAGTGGCCCGGTTAAGGCAAAAGTCGGTCATCAAGTCAGGAATGATATTGTCATCGTTTCCCGTATACAACGCGATTTCAGCACCACGCCCACTGTCGGCGAGCGCACGAACCACGTCCAACGTTTGATAGCGGTTAAAGGGAGCAACCTTAATTGCCGCCACACCCTCGATTTCACAAAACTCCCGCCAGAATTCGTAACTCAGAATTCGACCACCAACCGCCGGCTGAAGATAAAAGCCGAATAAAGGAATCTCTTCTGCCACGGCGCGACAATGGGCAACAAGCTGTGCATCCGTGGCTTTTGCGAGGGCCGTGAGACTCAGTAGTCCGAGATCAAAACCCACCTCACGGGCAAACTTTGCCTCGCTGAGCGCTTGCGTTGTCCCGCCGCACAAGCCCGCTACTTTCACTAAATGTTTTCCGGTTGCACTTTCGAAGGACCGCGCCTTCGATACAGCCAAACGCAAGACGGGTTCATACAGACCGATTGGATTCCGAATCGCGAATTGTGTTGTATGCACACCCACCGCAATGCCCCCAGCGCCAGCTTCGCAGTAGTAGCGGGTCAAGGCCATTTGCCGCCGTTCATCCAGTTTTCGTTCGGCTGTTAATGCCAGCGGGTGCGCTGGAATCACAGCGCCTTGCCTGAGGATTGCGAGGATGTCAGCGGATACTTTCGGACCAGTTGACACTCAATAGCTCCCGTCAACGACTTCGAAATGCGTTGGTTTGTCGAGATTTTCTCCGCCTGCCAATATCCAATCCGCTACCCAATCGATCAACATCGAATCTCGAACTGATGGCTCACAAAGCAGGGAGAAGCATAAAGAGGCATCGCTCAATAACGCGCTGTTGCCGTACCGCCCCTCGAACTTAATGGTTCGACCGAAGCGCTTTGCAAACTCTTCCGCCACATTCCGGACACGAAGTATCTCCCTGCCTGTTACGTTCAGAATCCGCGGCGGTGACTCACATAGGTTAAGTGATCGCAAGGCATAGGAGTTTGAATCTCCTTGCCAGATTACGTTGAACTCCGGAACCGTTAAATCTATTGCTTCTCCTGAATAGACACGCCGCGCAATATCAACAAGCACGCCATAACGCAGATCGACAGCGTAGTTCAATCGGAAGATAAGGCAGGGTGTCTTATGCTCGTTCGAATAATACTCAAAGATCCGTTCCCGTGCGAGACAAGATTGGGCATACTCCCCGGTAGGAGCCACGGCATCCGTTTCTTTTGAGCCGCCCAAACGTGTGTCTCGCATCCCATAGACGTTACCGGTTGAGAAGATCACGATACGGCTTCCACGGTATTGATGGGCTGCCAACGCCGGCGCAATCGCATTCATCGCCCAGGTTAAATCCGGACGCCCGCTAGAACCAAATTTGCGGCCCGCCAGATACAGTACGTTCTCGCATGCAGGCAACTGAGCCACTGCGGCTGGATTTAATAGGTCGCAGGAGATGGTTTTTACACCGGCCGTTTCCAGAGCGAGCCGTGCATCTTCGGAGGTGAAACGCGACACCGCGGTTATGCGAGTTTGCATCCCGGCCTGATCTGCGGCACGCCGCGCAAGCATTGCCAGAGATGGACCTATCTTCCCACCCGCGCCCAAATAACAATGTCGCCTTTTAGAGCACGCATGAACGCGATGTCGGATTCGCTTGGCCTTGTAATGCGCTCCGCTAATTCTGCAATGCTCGTGATGGAATCCTTAGCGCTTATCGCCATTTCTTTATCCCTAACCGAATTCCGGGCCAAGAACCGCAAAAACGCATCCCGGAATCCCGACGAATCTATTCTCACCACGATACATACGGACGAAAGTACGTTCTTGCACAAATCCTCTAGCCTTCAGCCAGTCGAGCCAAGCGGGGGAACCCTGTGGAACATCGGCCACAAATGGTCCTTCCTCTTCGAGCAGGCATTGCGATAGCAGATCAGCCGCTAGGCGCTCGTCATCCGCCACAATTGGCCCTAGCTGTCTATATAAAAAACCCGGGCGGCTGAAGCAATAACCTTGAATTTTTCTTTCACCGGCGATCCAGGCAAACTCAGGAGCGCGCTGGAACAAAACCTGGAGGAGATCACGCCGATCAGCGCCGAATACCTCACCGTCCCGTTTAAATACGGCCGCCAAATCTTTCTGGCACATACGCCGTATTGGTCCGGGTGCGGTGGTTATCCTGGCAGCGCCGCGAGGTAACGTCATTCGATGGACTACATATTCTTCTAGGAATCCATGTTCTTGATACAATTGCCTTCCAGTGGGAGTCGCGTCCAGGCGGATGCAACGTTGATCACCTAAAATGGTCAACCCTTCGTAAAGCAATCTCGTCCCAATCCCCGCCCGCCGTTCTTGCGGATCCACCAACATCATAGCCAGCCAGCTAAATCGGTCTTGGTAACGAACCGTAGCGACGGTGCCAATCACCTGTCCGTTTTTCTCAGCGACGCGACACCCCGCCGGGTTCAGTTCCAAGAACGAAATCCAGTCGCTCTCGATCTGGTTCCATCGGCTAAGCCGGCATAATCGCAAACCCGCAGCAATGTCTTGCCATGTCATTTCACGTATTGTCACCTGCACTGCAGTCTTCCCTCTGCCTACATCCATGAAGAACCCGCTAATTCGCTAGGGACTCCCATCATCAAACTTGTTCCACGCGGAGTTCGATGCGCTCTTTTGGCCGAAGAGAGATCCACGCGTTGACCTCGGCAGGAGCAGAGGAGGCCAGCGAGAAGCGAAACTGACGTAGCATCGAGGCGAGTCCGAGCACGGTTTCAGCCATCGCGAAATGCTGGCCGATGCAGACACGAGGGCCAATTCCGAATGGCGCATAGGTAAACCGTCGTTGCACCTGATTTCCGAGCCAGCGTTGCGGGCTGAATCGCTCCGGTTCGGGGTACCAGCGGGGATCGCGGTGTAACCTATGCAAACAGAGCCAGAGATCCGTCCCCTTGGGAACAGGCAGGCTACCGAGAGTCCCGTCCTTTGTTGTTTTACGTCCTAAACTCCACACCGGAGGATAGAGTCGCAAAGCTTCCTTGACCACCGCCGTCACGAAGCGCAGTTGCGGGTAGTGCTCCGCTCGAATCTCGCCTCCTTCGGTAACCACAGAGATTTCCTTCGCCGCTTGCTCCTGTGTCTCAGGATGTGTCGCTAGCAGATAGGCGGCCCAGGTCAAAGACAGTGCTGCCGTCTCATGACCTGCGAGGAAGAACGTCAAAATCTCATCATGCAGCTGGTGGTCCGACATCGGATCGCCGTCGGCGTCACGAGCGCGAAGAAGAGAGCCGAGAAGGTCAATACCAGCTTCGCCGGAATCTCGTCTTGCCCTGATGGTTTCTCGTATGGAACGGTTTAGCCGCCTGACAGCGCGATTCCACCGGATGCTTCGGGCAAATGGTAATCTCCTCCAGATCGGCAGGTACAGAATCTCTGCCCGAAGGTCGCCAAAAACCACCGAAACCGCCTTGCCAATTTCAACGTTGTTGGAGGTGAATTCTCCTCCAAAGAGTACACTGCAGATCGTCTCTCGGGTATACCGCATCATATCGGCGTGAATATTACGTACATCCCCGGCGCGCCACTCTGAAAGCAGGCTGGAAATGCAGTTCAGCATGATGGAAGCGTAGTCGGTCATAGCGCTGTGCTGGAAGCTCGGCTGGACCATATTCCGTTGCCGACGCCAGAACGCACCATCGCTGGCAAGCAGACCATCGCCGAAGATGGGTCGGAGCCGTCGAATTTCCGCGGAGCGACCAAATGTGCCGCGATCTTTCACGAGAACTTCTTCAATATCGTCGGGATGACAGAGAAGGACAATCTTCCGGCCCAGAACGCGAAACTGTACTCTATCGCCGTGTTCTCGAAGGACGCGCGAGAAGAACGCGAGGGCATTCCGCTGTATCGGAATGAGCACTCCCAGAAAAGGCAGGCCATTGATGCGCACTAAATCCGTGACAGCTGCATCACCTCCAGCATCCATTTCAAGTGCGGGCTTGTTCAAAGCGCTATGCCTCCAATTCCAGCCTACGGTAGACGGCCGCTAACCGTCCGCCTTCCGCCCCCAGACGCACGACATGCGCGGCGCAAGTATGACCACGTTCGGATTGTCAACTGCCGATTGCATCTGTGCCAGCCTTCGCGCCAGCGCCCTCTCAGTTAAGATGCCCGCCTCCACTAAAGCAGGTCCGGCCTCTTCCACACTCCATTTCAGGAAATAACGATTCTCTCCACGAATAATGGCGGGCTGATGAATTTCAAGGTTCGCCCCTCTAAAGCCTGCCGCCACCACCATGTGAAAGAGATCCTTTGCCAGCGAATAATTCACGCCGCGCGTGGGGCCCAGCCGCCCGAAAAGCTCCGCAAAGGCATCCATCGCGCTGCGGAGCACGCTGGTGGCGGAAGCAAGATCGCCATCTTCCACCACCAGCATGCCGCCCGGCCGCAGCACCGCTCGCATTTCGTGCAGGCACGCCGTCGGGTCCGTCAGGTGGAGTAACAGAAAACGGCAGTAGACCAGATCGAACGAGTTCCGCGGCAACCCCGTACTGTAAGCGCTCGCTTTCACGAAACAGGTATTTTGTAGGCCTTCCCGGTCACACAACGCGGCCGCCTCCTTTAGTTGTGCCTCGTCCACATCGATGCCGGTAACGCTGCCCGACGGTCCAACCATTTGGGCGAGCATGCGCGTGACAACACCAACCCCGCAGCCAAAATCGGCCACTGTCATCCCCTGCGTGAGGCCGGCTTGCAGCAATACGCGCTTTCCGGCTGGCGCATAAACATCATGTAGCACGTGCAGGCGGCGAACTGCGGCTGCACCCGTTGCCAGCACGTACAAATCAGAAGAAGCCAAAGCATTCAACGGCATTGAAAAATCCTTTCGTGGCGAACGTGCGCATCCGCCTCATTGAAATACGCGCTGAACCGGCGGAATAAGGCTCATCAAAAAATGCGCCACGCGATTGATTTTTTATTGAGCTGTTTTGAGCCGCGTCTACGCGTACGTGTTTGACAGAAAGTAGGTGCACAATATGCGCAAACAAAACCAACCGGAACACGTCGGAACCGTAGTCGTCGGCGCCGGCCAAGCGGGCCTGTCAGTCGGGTACTATCTGGCCCAACGCCATCTTTCCTTCATCATCCTCGATGCCAACCCGCGAATCGGTGACTCCTGGCGCAAGCGCTGGGATTCGCTCCACCTCTTCACTCCTGCCGGTTATGACGGACTCGCCGGAATGCCGTTCCCCGCGCCGCCGCACTCGTTCCCCACCAAGGACGAAATGGCCGATTATCTGGAAGCCTACGCCGCGCGCTTCAACCTGCCAGTCAAAACCGGTATCCAGGTCGATGGACTCTCCAGGCAAGGCGCGAAATATCTGGTCACCGCGGGCGGCCGCCAATTCCAGGCTGATCACGTCGTCATCGCCATGGCTCGTTATCAGCAGCGTCGCGTGCCCCCGTTCGCCCTGCAGCTCGATCCGAATATCCTTCAACTGCATTCCAGCGAATACCGCAACCCCCAGCAGTTGAAAAACGGCGGTGTTCTCATTGTGGGCGCTGGCAATTCCGGCGCCGAGATAGCCATGGAGGTGGCGCGCGGTCACGCCACCTGGATGTCCGGCCGCGACACCGGCCACATCCCGTTCCGCATTGGCGGCCTCGCGGCGCGTTTGTTTTTACAGCGTTTGGTCTTCCGCTTCGTGTTCCACCGGGTCCTCACCAATCACACGCCCATGGGCCGGAAAGTCCGCCAGAGCGTCCTCTCTCAAGGTGGACCGCTGATTCGCGTGAAACCTAAAGACCTGGCCGCTGCCGGCATCAAACGCGTTCCCAAAGTCATCGGTTCGCGCGTGGGATTGCCCTTGCTGGACGACGGGCACGTGCTCGACGTGGCGAACGTCATCTGGTGCACCGGCTTCCATCCCGGCTTCTCCTGGATCGACTTGCCCGTTTTTGCCGAAGACGGAGTGCCGAACCACGAAAGTGGCGTCGCCCTCGGAGAGCCAGGCCTCTACTTCGTCGGTCTGCCTTTCATTTACGCCTTTTCCTCGATGATGATCCATGGCGTCGCAAGGGACGCCGAACGCATCGCCCAGATTATCGACGCCCGCACCCGCGCTGCCATCCCGGAACCATCGAGGCCCGATGCGATCGAAACCACCCGTCTTCGTCTCGCATGAGTAAACAGCCTTAGCGGGCGCTTACTCGCAGCCACACACCGATGGCACCGCCAGCGCTTGCGATAAATTGAGGAGCATCGCTCAGTCTATATACTTGCCAGGCGAAACTAAAATTCATGACTCCTATTGTTCAAATATCGCTGGACCTCATCTCTATTCCGGAAGCATTAGAGACCGCCCATATGGCGCTCCGCGCCGGTGTCGATTGGTTGGAGGCCGGAACTCCTTTAATCATTGCTGAAGGCATGAATGGTGTTCGTGCACTGAGGAAAGAATTTCCCGATGTGCCGATCGTGGCCGATCTGAAGACGATGGACGGCGGATGGCTCGAAGCCCAAATGATGGCACAGGCGGGGGCCACGCATGTGGTCGTTATGGAGAGAGCGCATCCCGAGACCATTAAGATCGTTGTGAAAGCCGGCAAGGATTTCGGTGTGGCCGTCATGGGAGATAACCTTGCCGCGGACGACATGGTGGCTGCTGCCAAGCGGCTCGAGGATTATGGCTGCGGCTTTGTCATTCACCACATAGGATATGACGAGAGACGGGGAATTGCCGCGGCGGGCGGCAAAGCCCCTAGTCCCTTGGATCAGCTTCGTGAAGTCGTGAAAGCTGTAAAAATACCTGTCCAGGCCGTCGGCGGCCTGACAATCGAGCAAGCGATTAGTACCCCGGAATATGGAGCGCCTTTGGTGGTTTTGGGTGCACCTCTGACAATTGAAGCGGATGCGTTTAAAGCCGCGGGCGGCGGAATAGAGGCGAAGCTCCGCATGATTTGCGAGAAAGTCCATGCCTACGGAGATATTGCGGTAGGCCGCTGAAACAATTCCATGAACAAACGAATACCCGCGGTTGTGAACTAGAACTGCAATTTCATCGAGAGTTGGATGAATCGCGGCAGATTACTTTGATCCATCGCGCCTGAAATGCGGCCGAAGTTGGCATTGTTCACGTCATTTATCGGCCCGCTAAAGAACTGCGGTGAATTAAATGCATTGATGAAATCGGCGCGGAACAGCAGATCGATCCTCTCGGTGATATGGCTGTGCTTCACCACCGAGATATCCACGTTGTGAATGCCGGGAAGCCGGACAGATGACAATCGAGTCGACCAGACCTGCAAGGTATCCGGTTGCCTGATGGTCCATGCGGGTGGCTGGTTCCCGACGCAGCCGCGCGTTGCGCCCCCAGCTAGCAAAGTACATGTGTTGAACCACTGTGTTAGCGAAGGATTCGGAAGGGCAGGATTCACTCCTGTTGGCGCGGCGTTGGCAGGGAAGTTCATCGGCATGCCGTCCTGCAAGCGGACCAGTGTATGGAGTTCCCAACCGCTGATTCCCCAACGAACAGGTCTTGGTAGTTGTGATCCAAATTGTTTTCCCGTTCCGAATGGCAGCTCATAGCCGAACTGGATCTGTAGATTCTGAGGAGTGTCCCAGGCTGCGATCACGCGCTCCAGACGTGTATCCTGCGGATTCGCGAAGCTGGTCTGATCGATCTGCTTCGAGATTGTGTACGCAACTGTAAAGTTCAGTCCATACGAGTACCGCTTTCGCGCTGTAAACTGGGCGGAATTGTAGCTCGACGTACCGATTGGTTCGAATTCTTCAATTATGCCTCCCGACGTTCCTGCAGGATTCCCGGCAATCAGGAACCCCGGATACGGCACGAGCAACTGTTGCCGCGCAACCGTCGCTCCATTCAAAGCGGTCCCCGGCAGTAATCCGGCGAACGGGTTCGCTACATTTTGCGACAGCGCCGTAGCGCCTAGACCCAAGGCGGAAATGGGCAACGCGTTGAGCTGTTGATTAACCGGAAGTCTCTCGGCGCGGCTCCCGATATATCCGGCTGTAAACAAATAATCATGTGCGAGCGATCTCTGAATTTCGAATGAGAACTGATGCACGTAAGGCGGCGCGCCATTCGGAGCGGCAAATGTGAAGCTCTGACCCAAAGCCGTGAGTAGCCCCTGAGAGGCCCCTACCGGACTCAGTATCCCAGTGGGGAAGGGATTATCTAGTGTGTTATAGGGAACGCCTGTCTGAATCGAGCTGACCATATTCGTCTGTTGGCTGAACCCCGGCGCATTGCCCGGATCGTTCCAGGTCTGTCCATAAATCAGCGCATAGCCGCCGCGCAGCACAGTATTGTTAGTAAGTTGGTACGCCATTCCGACGCGCGGCCCGATGTTACCCCATGATTGATTGAAGATACCTCGTGGTTGTCCGTTGACTCCGGCAAACAGCACACCGCCATAGAGAGTCATGCCCGGTACTTGCAGTGGATTAGGCGTTGTGGCCGCGAAGCCCCGCGGCAACTCATTGTAGCGATCCGTGAGAGGACCCATGTAATCCCAACGCAGTCCCAAGTTGATCTTCAGCTTCTGCGTAACGTTAATATCATTCTGCACGTAGAAAGAGAACATTTGTTCCTGGCGTGCCGGCTGGCTATTCACCTGGATATAGCCACTCTGCGGCGTGCCCAATAAGAACGAGGCGATGGCATTGCCCGATGCCGGCTGTATCTGCAGCGGGTTTGCTCCTGTGAATTGCTGATCGAAAGAAAAGTTGCCGGCGTTGTAACCAGGCTGTTGCGAATATCCTCGCAGCAGGCGATATTCGCCGCCGAATTTTAACGCCTCACGGCCCATCACCTTCGACATCGAGGCTTGAACGGAGTTCGTCTGCGCAGTCGGACTGATATAAGTCGGTTGCGCTCCGGCGCCTTCGTAACTGGCCCAGGTAAACTTAGGAAACCAGTTAGCCGCCTCCGCAACAAAGGCCGGCGAGAAACCGAGCGTTGACGGACCGGCGCCTGCCCCTTGTTGTGCTCCGCTTTCCGATTTGAATCGCTCCAGGCCCAAGCGGAAATCGAATACTGTTGTTGGACTCAGTGTCTTTGTAAACTGAATGGTCGCGTTGTGGTTCTCGCGTGTAAAGGGATTATTCTGCCCGGTGTCAGCGGGATTAATGGCGGAAACCGTAGAATAGTGAAAACTGCGCTCCTCTTGCAGGGCATTCCGCGAATAACGCACAAATAATCGCGTCGTCTCATTAACGTCGTAATCCACTCGGCCGGTGTTCTCAGGGAAAAAATCCGTAAACTTGCGCGTATTTCCACCGTTAGTCAAGTTATTAAGGCGAGTGAGGGGATCGCCGGCTACATTTCCACCTGGAATAAAGGACAACACCTTCACAGCTACCGGGTCCAACATTGACGAAGGAATAACGTTGCCGGGAAAGGCCGTGCGTGTCAGTGTTCCGTTTGGTCCCGCCGTCGTCGAAAATGGATTGTAGATCGTCTCTACGAGCGGACTTCCGGAACCGTTTCTGGCGTAATACGTCTGCGAGAAATCGCCTTGCTTTTGTAGCGTGGTCGGCACTGAAGTCACGAACGGATCCGGGATCACTTGGCGGATGTCCTCGAATGTGTAGCTGAAGAACAGCTTATTTCTCTTAATCGGTCCGCTCACATCACCGCCAAACGTGTTGATATGTGAAGAAGTGCGGCCTATGCCCGTGAGATTGTTATTGAATGTGGCGGCGTCAAGATGCGTATTTTGGAAGAACTCAAACACCGACCCATGAAAATTATTGCTCCCGTTCTTGGTGATGATGTTGATTACGCCTCCAAGCGTCCAACCGTATTGCGCATCGTAATTCGTAGTTTGCACTTTGAACTCATTCATTCCCTCGGCGGTGGGAACGTATGACACGGAGGACGCCTCATAAAGGCTCGATATGCCGTCCACAAGCACCTCGTTCGTGCTAGGTCTACCGCCGTTGATAGTTATGCTTGACGAACCGGAGATATCGAAAGGACGCAGCCTTTGGGCGGCCGCGTTCAGCACTACTCCCGGAGATGACCAGGCAATCGCGAATGGATTGCGTCCCTGCAATGGCGTGTTGAGCACCGTCGTCGAAGTGATGGCGAGACTGCGGTCGGCCGTCTCGGTCTCGACGATTGCCGCGTTTGCTGATACGGTAATGGCCTGATTCACCGCGCCAACGGTCAAGGCAAAGTTAATTGTGGCGTGCTCCGCTACATTCAGGTTCACGCCTTGGTTTACGACTTTTTCAAACCCTTGCTTTTCAACCGTCACCACGTAGCTTCCGGGTGTCAGATAGGAAATTAAATACCGGCCGTCACCGTTGGATACGGTTTCCGCGGGGACATTGCTGCCTACACTAGTCGCGGCAATTTTTGCGCCAACAACAGGCGCTCCCGAAGCATCCGTAACCAGGCCTTCAATGGTCGCCCTGAACTCCTGCGCGGACAAACTGACCGTACAACAAAGAAAGAGAATTCCTAAGATGATGCGGGCCATGCGCCCTCCTTGCAAAGCTTGATAAGACTCAGGGCTTGCCTGAAGAAACTATATACAGTTGTCGACAATTTGTCCACAAAAACTTTGGCACGACCGTTATACTGAGTTCGTGAAATCGCATGACTCGACCGCCAGCCCGCGCGGCAACCGCTCCATTCGAGAAAAAGCCTATTTGCTCATTCAGCATAAGATCGCTCTCGGCGAGTTGGCTCCTGGAAGCGCGGTGTCGGAAATACCGCTTGCTCAGGAGCTGGGAAGTAGCCGGACACCTATACGCGAGGCACTCGGACAGCTTGCGGCCGAGGGCATATTGGAACAGACGCCGAACCGCGGCACCGTTGTCGTCCAGTTCGGCCGTCAGGATATTATTGACCTTTATGAGCTCCGCGAGGCTTTAGAAGTCTACGCCGTGGGAAAGGCTGCTCGTCAACCAAACACTCCCCCTCAAGAGTTTCAGCGGTTGCAGGATTTTGCCAACGAAATTCTTGTCCTCAAGAAAGAGCTTGAGGACGGGCCGCATACGGAGCTAGACGACAAACAAATGCGCCGCTTTATCGCCTGTGATCTGGGTTTCCACACGCTGCTGCTACGGATGGCCTCTAACATACGCATTCAGAAAACGGTAAATGATACGCGTTTGCTTGTCAGGATTTTCTCCATTCGCCGGCTCGGACACAATGCGGCCGCACTGACCAAAATCCACGGCTACCACCAAAACATTTTTGAAGCAGTAGCGGAAGGTGATCCGGCTCGCGCAACCGATGTTATGTCGCGCCACATCCAAGAAAGTCAGCGCGAGCGGCTTGCCGAATATGACCAATGGGAGCACGAAGCAACTATGCGTGAAGTACTCCCAGAATGAGGAATACATGTCGAATCGCGTACTCTGTCAAATAGGGCTCCGGTGCAAATTCTAGGTTGAGTGGAAATTGGTTGAGTGTGAGCAATTTGAAGTGACTACCAGATTAGGCAGCGAGGGCAGCTTGCCAGATCTCAGGCTTAGTCGCCTTGCTGCCGCCGAGTGGTCCGATTTTGAATTGCTGCTTTTTGATCTTCTCTGCTAATTCGATGCCACCGATGACCACCGCAGCGGTTCGGAAGCTCTTCAAGCCCAGCATCGGGCGAAGGCGTTGCTTGATTCGGCGATGGTCCTGTTCAATCAAATTGTTCAAGTATTTACTGCTGCGGAGCAGCACCCGGTTCGGCAGTTCCCCATCCTCTTTTAGATCAGCCACCGCACGGTGGGAAGCTGCATAGGCGTCGAGTGTGATTTTGGTCGGTGTCCATTGGCCCTTCATCGCCTTCCGCAGGAAGGCCTTGGCTGCGTTCTCGTCGCGGCTCCAGCTTAAGAAAAAATCGACGGTTTTCCCAGCTTTGTCGACCGCCCGGTAAGGAGGTACATCCAGGCGCCACGCACCTTCACATAGGTTTCGTCCATCCGCCAAGAACCACCGATCGACCGCGCATAGCGCTGCCACCGCTTGACGAACTCCGGCGTGTAATGCTGTACCCACCGCAAGATCGTCGTATGCGCCAGGCAGATGCCGCGTTCGTTCATCATGCACACCAGGTCGCGATAGCTCAATTTAAAACTCAGATACCAACGAACGCGCAGGACCACAATCTCCTGGTCAAAGTGTCGGCCTTTGAACAATTCCTCCAACGCTACGAATCGCGACATCCGTCCATCTTGTCAGCTCTTAGCGTTTGCACCAGAACCCTTAAAAAATAGGCTGTTCTTCTTCGCGGATTACGAAGGGCTTCGTGTTCGTCAAGGACAGACCGATACAGCGCTGGTACCGACCGCTGCACAGCGCGTAGGCGATTTCTCAGGTCAAATGGATCTCACGTCGCCCACTGGGGTCCCGGACTGTAATGGGAGTATGACTTACGCTGGAGAACTGTTTGATACGACTGCCACTCGTGCGAGCACGGCAAGTCCAACTGGTTACTGCGGTACTCCGTACGGCTACAACCGCGACGGCACGCCTTCAAATGTAATTCCAACGTCCAAGCAGAACGCGCTCGGAATGAAACTGGCTCAGCTCTATCCGGCTCCCAACGCAAACGGACTTGGCTACAACTATGTATCGAATCCGGTCTTGATCCGGGATCGGAACCAGGGTGATGTTCGCGTCGATCAGACCTTCTCGGCGAAGGACACCGCGTTTTACCGGTACAGCATCAGCCAGCAGCCGGCTACGATCCCTTCGCCATTTCCTGGCATCGCCGACGGAGGCGGATTCTTCAGCGGTATCGAACAGAATAACGGCTACAGTGTCGCGCTCAGCGAAACTCATATCTTTTCGCCCACACTGGTAAACGAATTCCGGCTCGGCTACAACCGCCTCCACTCCAGTCGCTTTCAATTCAACTACGACCAGAATGTATCCGCGAGCGTCGGTATTCCCGGGGTTCCTTACACGCAGAGTTCCAATAACGGCGGACTCCCGCAACTGACCTTCAACGATATGTCTACGCTGGGGAGCCCGACCTATCTGCCGTCGAACGAGATTCAGAACGCGTACACGGTTGCGGACACCCTAACGTACATCGACGGGAACCATACTTTCAAGTTCGGAGGAGAGTTCCGGCCGGAGGAATTTACCATTTACCAGCCAGCCGATCCGCGTGGCTCCTTGTCGTTCGGCACGCAATTCACCGATAACGCCGGAGCGCCGGGAACCGGCGGCAGCGGATTCGCCACGCTGCTCACCGGTCAGCCAGGCGGCGGCAATATCAACAATCTGACCAACGTCGATTACCTGCGGCACAACTTCGCGTTCTTCGCGCAGGATGATTGGCGCGTCACGCCCAAGCTCACTATCAACGTCGGCCTCCGGTACGAGTTTTTCTCGCCCGTCTACGAGCGCTTTAACGCGCAGGCCAATTTCAATCCAACTACAGGCCAGTTGGATATACCCAAAGATACGAACGTCAGCCTGACGCCTACGCTTGCGGGCATTTTGCCGGTGAATCACAATGCCACCAATGCGCTTGTGGACTTTGACTACAACAACGTGGCTCCTCGCCTCGGCCTAGCCTATCAGGCGACCTCGCGGCTTGTGGTTCGAAGCGCCTTTGGCATGTTTTATAACGGCGAGGAAAGCGGTCCTTACAGCAACCCCAGCCCGGGATTCAATCCGCCCTATTTCGTTAGTGAAAGCTTCGTGGCGCCATGCAGTCTACCGTCATCCAACGCAGCCCAGAATTGCTCTGTGCCGGGCTTGGCCAGCTTGTCGGGTGGGTTTCCCGCTAACTCGCTGATCGATCCGAACAC
This sequence comes from Bryobacteraceae bacterium, assembly GCA_036488895.1. Lineage (GTDB taxonomy): Bacteria > Acidobacteriota > Terriglobia > Bryobacterales > Bryobacteraceae > Bog-105. Next base: position 21,409 of record DASXGT010000235.1, read on the forward strand.
CCCGAATCTGTTCTCGATTGATCCCCACATCAAAACGCCGTACACAATACAGTGGCATGCAACCGTGCAGTATCAGGCTGGCCAGAACTCGGTTCTCGATGTCGCCTATGTCGGTTCGAAGAGCACCAAGCTGTACACGTATCTAAATTCGAATCAGGCGTACCCAGGCACCGATCCGTCTGCGCCTTTCGCTCCACGGCGTCCCTTCCCGTATGTGGATAGCAGCGTCGGCTATCTCAATTCCGCCGGCAATGCCGAGTATGACGCCTTACAGGCCAAGGTACAGCATCGTTTCGGAAACGGGCTTTCTTTCCTCGTAAACTATACATACAGTCACGCACTGGGCAATGCGTCCAATGCCAATCTGGGGGCACAGAACAACGACAGCTTCCGCTGGAGCGCCAACCCGCAATGGGAACATGGCAATCTCGATTTTGATGTTCGCCATCGCTTCGTCGCCAGCTACTCCTGGGAGCTGCCTTTCGGCAACGGCAAACAGTTTGGCAGTGGAGTGGGTCCATTCATGAATAATTTGATCGGCCAGTGGACACTCGAAGGAATCACCACCCTCTCCTCGGGCACGTGGTTCACAGTGACCGATGGAAACGGGAATTTTGCAAACTCCGACGGACAGCAGAGGCCGGATGCTGTGGCGGGCCAGAACGCTGGTGGAAAGCCCTGCATCCCTGGCACATTCTTTAACACGTGCGCGTTCACTGATCCCGCGCTTGGTTCGTTCGGCAACGTCGGTCTCAACACCCTCGAAGGGCCGGGTGTTGTCAACTGGGATCTCTCCGCTCTCAAGACATTCCTTGTCGGCGAGAAACGGCGATTTGAGTTTCGTGCTGAGGCGTTCAATGTGGCGAACCATGCCAATTTTCTGTTCGCCGCGCCTGGACCGCAAAATTCGAACAATGCCACTGTGCTGGGAACGCCAAGCTTTGGATACGTCACGGCCGCACGCGCGCCCCGGCAAATCCAGTTTGGCTTGAAGTTCTACTATTAGGCGGCGGATGACTTCTCAGCCGGAAACTCTGATCGCGGGGGCAGAAGGCTTGCAGCGTTTTTGCGCGGCGATCGCGCCGACGTGTCCGAAAGACACTCAACTTGAAATTATCCGCGCCACTCACGGGGATCTAGTGTTGATCTTGAAGCACAGCGGCTCCGCTGCAAAGTTTGTACATGAACGGTACGCTCTTGGGATTCTGAAATTCGGGTCAGGCGGCTAGCACGGCGTTCCAAAGCTTCGGCATTGTCGTTGAGCGGCCGCCCAATGTGCCGATTTTAAACTGATGCTTTCTGAATTCTCTGCTTCAGCGCTCGACACAATTGATCCGCCAGCGCTTCCCAAGAATGACCCAGGGCGGGTTGGGGCTGCGTCTGGTCCACAGTGCACGTGTTCGAGATGAACAGCCATTACCAGCGCGGACCTGCCCAAGTCAGTGATCGATTTAGAACCGCCAACGTGGATCCCCCGAGGAGGGAGGCGTCTATTTCCGGTGCCCTGCATGTTTGTCAGCGCGTCCGAGCAATCCGGCAATCTTGTTATTTAACTCCCTCACCTCGTTCGCATCGCGCTGGGCCCTCTCCAGGTAGGCGTTGGCTACCCAGAACAGCGCTTTTGTCTTTCTGATCTCTCCCGATCGAAAGCTCGTAAGAGCCTTCTCCGCGTATGACTGAGCTTCCGCGTGTTCGCTCTCGATGAACTGGGGTAAATCACGCTGGCCTTTCAAAGTCTCACGAGTGGTGGTGATTTGGTTGATCAGTTCGATTATCCGGTTCTCTTCTGGGGTCAGCTTGGCCGCGCGCTCGCGCAGAAATTCGGCAAACATCGATGAAACACTGTCGCCGAGTTGCTCCTGAGCCTGGACCATTTGCTGCCCAGCCTCGGCCAGTGAGGCCAGTAGCCGCCGGTGGCGCGCAGGATGGCGTACCCGCAGATGCTCCTAGCGCGCCGCTCGAGCTGGTGAAACTCCAGTTGCATCGGACAGAACTCAGTCGCAGGATTAAGTAACTATATGACCGGGACAACCCACTAGGAGTGTCTCTCCCCATCGGCCTCGGCGCAACCGGCTTCCAGCCTGGGCAGCCGATTAACCGCTCAGCCGCCGGCTCCTCCTTTGGGCTTTTAAACGCAACCGTCGGCAACTACGTAAACATGGGCACCGCGCGCCAACTCCAGTTAGCTGTACGCTTCGTGTTCTAATCCCGAAGACTATGGTCACTTTGAGGGTCATGACATTCAATGTCCGCCAAATGGACGGCGACGACGGGGACCAGTCATGGCCCTATCGCAAGGATGCTCTTTGTGAAGTCATTCGGCGCTGCTCGCCAGCGCTCCTCGGAACACAGGAGATCTTCAAAGAACAGTCTGATTACATTCTCTCGAACTTGCCCCACTACAAATGCTTCGGCCGCGGCCGGTTCGGCGATCATCGCGATAAACACAACCAGGTGATCTACGACGCCACGCGGATGACTTTGCACGACAGCGGGGAACTCTGGCTTTCGGAAACTCCGCAGGTCCCCGGCTCGATGGCGTGGGGCATACGGCGACCCAGGATGATCAAGTGGGGGCGGCTCGGCCTTGCAGCGGGTCCGCAACTCTTGGTAATGAATACGCATTTCCCATATGGGAAAAACGCGGATGACGCGCGTTTGCAATCTGCCACACTAATGCTGCAGCAGATCCACAGCGTAAACCCAAAGCGATTGGTTGTAACTGGAGATTTCAACGCACCGCCGGGGAGCCTCGTTTATTCTGAGATGATGCGAGACCTTGCGGATTCGTGGCCCCTTGCGGCGCGCAGGATAGGACCGCCCGGCACTGTGCATGGCTTCGGGAAGTTCGAAGGACCTCGCGTCGATTGGGTACTACAGCGAGGCTTCCATCAAGTACTCAGCGCGGAAACAGTCATTTCTAAAGTCGATGGGCTTTATCCCTCCGATCACTATCCTGTTTGTGCCGAACTGGCCGTATAAACAAGACTGGCAACAAATTTTATGATTCTTTGCTAAACTTTCTCAGTACCCACCTCGCCGAAAGGAAGGATCACAAAACATGAAAGTACCTCTCCTCATGCCCCGCGACTCAAGAACGCAGCCGCGTATGGACCTTCCGGGCACAAAGCGCACCTAAGCATTCTTCATTTGCCGTGATGTGCAGGGTTGGCTTTTCGTGCCGGACCCTTTGATGTGGTGCGCATTTCTGAACTTTTTTCATCTAAGAGGGAAATTGACGTTGTTCGCCAGCCGGCGGCCGCTTGGCATTTACTGATTTTCTTCGACGAGTGGTCTATGTATAAACTATTCCGCAAAAACGCAATACGCGAGGTACTCGGCTTTCTCTTTCGCCACTGGCGGCGTGAAGCGGCGGTTGTTACCGGAACAGCCTTGAGCATGGCCGTCGCCACGGTTGCGGATCTGTTTCTGCCGGTCTTTTCCGGCCGCCTGGTGGATGCCATCGCATCCCACAATCCCGTGCGCGCACAAGCGTTTCATACCGCCGTGCAAGCGGTCGTCGTCATGACTGTCCTGGGTGCGATCCTGATGGCCGCGCGCCATCTGGCGATGCTCGGCATCATACGGTTGACCCTGCGGCTTATGTCCCGCTTCGCGAGCGATACCTTCTGGCGCGTCCAGCGTTTTTCTACTGACTGGCACGCAAATAACTTTGCGGGTTCGATTGTCCGTCGCGTGACGCGCGGCATGTGGGCGGTTGATCTAATGGATGACACCCTGCTGCTTGCGCTGCTGCCGGCGTTATTGGTGCTGGCCGGCTCCTCATTATTGCTGGGACTGCGCTGGCCGAGTATGGGCCTGGTAGTCGCTGCCGGAGCCACGATCTATGTAGCCGTTTCGGTCGCGCTGTCCGTTGACTACGTGGCGCCTGCCGCGCGCCTGTCGAGTATGCAGGACACCCGAGTCGGCGGCGCCATGGCCGACGCCATCACATGCAACGCGGTTGTGAAATCTTTCGGCGCCGAATCGCGTGAAGACGCTCGTCTCGCACGCGTGTTGGACAAATGGCAAAGACGCACCTATCGCACTTGGAGATTTGGCACGCGAAGCGGCAGCCTGCAATTCACCGTGCTGCTTGTCTTGCGCGCGGCCGTCACGTTGTATGCCGTATGGTTATGGTGGCGTGGCCAAGCAACGCCGGGCGACGTCACATTTGTTTTGACCAGTTATTTTGTCGTGCACGGTTACCTCCGTGATATCGGGCAGCATGTTGCCAACATGCAACGGAGCGTTAATGAGATGGAAGAGATGGTGCGGTTCCATGCCCAGCCGCTCGGTGTGACAAATGCAGCCGGAGCTAAGCCGATCCGTGTCAGCGAAGGTGAGATTGTCTTCGACCGTGTCACCTTCCGCTATGGCATGCACGCCACGCCCCTGTTCCAGGATTTCTCGCTGCGTATTGAAGCAGGAGAGCGAGTCGGCTTGGTGGGGCACTCCGGCTCCGGGAAGACAACATTCGTGAAGCTGTTGCATCGCCTCTATGATGTAACGAACGGCAGCATTCTGATTGATGGCCAGGAAATCGCAAAGGTCACGCAGGACTCTCTGCGCGCGCAACTCGCCTTGGTGCCGCAGGAACCCATCTTGTTCCATCGCTCGCTTGTCGAAAACATCGCTTATGCCCGTCCGTGGGCTACGTCGCGGGAGATTGAAGAAGCAGCGCGCCTAGCGAACGCACATGATTTCATCAGTCGTCAACCCAAAGGGTATGCGACGTTGGTGGGGGAACGCGGCGTGAAGCTCTCCGGCGGGGAGCGCCAGAGAGTAGCGCTGGCTCGCGCCTTCCTGGCGGACACGCCCATTCTGGTGCTGGATGAAGCGACCTCAAATCTGGACTCGGAATCGGAAGCGCTGATCCAGGAGGCCATGCAGCGCCTGATAGCCGGACGGACGGCGATTGTAATCGCACATCGATTATCAACTGTGCGAATGTTGGATCGCATTCTGGTATTCGACAACGGCCGCATCGTCGAAGAGGGAACGCATGACAGCCTGGTGCGTGAACTGGGTGGTACATACAAACGCCTGTTCGAACGCCAGGTCCTGGGGCTGGTGGTAGATCGCGAATCTGAATTCTCCGATCAATTGGAGAATTAACAAACGTGAGGGTGAAAGGAAAGCATCGGTATTCATTGCGACCAGCCTCGACGTTTCATTGCACGGCCGACGGCGCTGGAGTGGCTGCCGGCCGACGGCGGCAAGCCTCACGGCTAGCGCACATTGGCTGAGATGGCTGCCGAGCGGGGATTGAGAGTGACAGCCAGCTCCGTCTGGCGATGGGTTCAGGTGTTTGGGCCGGAATGATTTGCGATTTGGGCACGCCTGAGCAAGTCACAGAGGTAGCGAATGCAGTCCTCGAAAGCTTTGGTCGCTGCGACATCTTCGTAAACAACGCGGCAATTTTTCCGCTCACAGACTTGAAAACCATAACGCTCGAGATCTGGAGACGTGTACAGGCTGTAAACGTTGAACCGCTTGTGTTGTTTGCCCAGGCGTTTGTGCCAGGCATGGCCGAGGGGCACTGAGGTCGCATTGTCAGTACCGGTTCTTCAGTGACGCTATCGAAGCAGCAACACGATCTCGCCTACATCACAAGTAAAGGCAGCATCCATGCGCTTGTGCGGGCACTGGCCAATGACTTGGGTGAGATGGGGATCACTGTCAATGCGATCGCGCCTACAGTTGTGAAAACTGAGGGTCTCGTTGCACGGATCCCTGCTGGCGGCCCTCCTGTCGAAGAACTAATAAAGCTCGTCGTCTCGCAGCAGACGATCAAACGGCCCAGTACGCCCGAAGACGCTGCCAACGCGCTGTCTTTTCTTGTCTCGGACGACGCAGCTTTTATCACGGGGCAGATCTTGCACGTGGATGGCGGCTTCAGCAGAAGTGGAGCGTGAGACTCAACCAGCTTATGGGTGTGTCGACGGCAGACAAGTCACGCCGGCAGGTCTCCAGTCCTGAGAATGCACGAACGCGAAAACTTCAACCTACAAAGGAATTTAAGGATGAGGACGACGATCTATCTAGCGACTGCTTGTGGCCTCGCGGTGATTCAGGGCCGCGATGAAAGCTGGGTCAGGGAGGTATGTTTGAACGACAAGCAGATCCAATGCGTTGCCGCTGACCGAACTCGAAAAGGCTTTGTTTACTGCGGAACATTCGGCAATGGAATGTTTAGAAGCGGCGATTGGGGGGAGCGACTTGGAACGCATTGCAGAGTTTCACTGAGCCTAACGTTATGGCGCTTGCATCGTCTCAATCTGGCATCCTTTACGCGGGAACGGAACTGAGCGCGATGTTTCGATCCGAGGATGGTGGCGAATCCTGGTGTGAACTGGAGACGTTGCTAACACTGCCTTCGGCGAAGTCCTGGAGTTTCTCGCCTCGCCTAGAATCCCATCACGTCCAGTCCATCCTTCCAGATTTGGTAGACCCGGCCCGTTTGCATGTAGCTATCGAGGCCGGAGCGCTGGTATACGGCGATGATGCGGGATGCACGTAGTGTGACCGGGTTTCGGGCGCTCCGCGAGACACACATTGCCTCGCGGTTCACCCGCTTGATCCCATTCGACTGCACTCAGCCGCAGGCAATGGTTATTTCGAAAGTGTCGATGGCGGTGATAGTTGGCGACCTATTGTTGACGGCTTAGAGGACCAGTACTGGTGGAGCATCGCCATCAGCCTTGCAGATCCAAAGACTCTCTTGCTGTCCGCCTCGAAGAACGCGTACGGAGCGCACTCTAAAGAGTCGGCGAACTCCGCCATCTATCGCCGCACCGGAAGCGAAGCTTGGAAACCGCTACGAAAAGGTCTCCCCAATCCGCAAGGCTTGTGGATCCCTGTCGTGGCTGCGAGTTCTTTCCAGCCCAGAGTTTTCTATTGTTCAGCTGAGGGGATTGTCTACCGATCCGAGGGCGTAGAGCACCTGTGACGGTGCGCCGTAGAGCATTGCGAACGCGGTCTGGCTGACCGTCCGTAGTAAGAAGGTAATTTCGATTAGAAGCCTGGTGGCTCGTCGCCTTCGAAACTTGGGTCGTAGCCGGCAAACAGCAGGCACTCTAATCGATCCGCCTGAAAAACGATGTCTCCCGGGACGCGTTTTCTTTCGAGTTGAATGAATTCGCGCAAGCCGTTGACCGAGTTCACGACGCTCTTGTGAATCTTAGTGTCGTCCTTGGTCATTTCTACGTAGCGACGAACGGCTTCGGCGAAAGCGGCGAACTCCTTGACTGGGTATCTTCTGTCGGAAAGCACCATCTCGAAAGAAATTCGAAGTTCTTCAACTTCTTTCGCGACGGCCTCCTTTATCGATTCTCGCGCCATCCGTCTATGATTTTGCTACAGGTGAACATTGCCGGACAGAAGCCTATCAGTTCAGCGTCCTCAAACTGCGGCAGCGCGATTCGTCGAGGTGATGGACCATAACGCCGTTTATGGCCAATGTCAACATAGCCGACTCCCCATCGCAGTGGATTCCGCAATGCTTAAGCGACTTCCGGTGGTAATCTGAGCGAGCAGCCGACCGCATGTGACTGCAGCGCGATCATTTTCGCGAACCGCCGAGCAGTATGGGCACCTGTGCTCGGTTGCGCATAGCTGGGGTTTTTCGGGCCTATTTTGCGCTGGACGCCCGACTGATCCGCCAGCCGATTCACAATCGACACCAGATGCACGCGACCATTCCGACGCAAGCGCTTCACTTCGCATATACTGGCAGACACGACCGAAATCTGGGGACTGTTATGGATAGCGATCTTCTTAAGCGCCGGTCAACCCACTTCACTTTGTGGGCTCCGCAGCAGACATTGCCCGAGCTGCTGATTGGAACGTTCCAATTCGGCGCTCCGCCGTCGCATGTTGCGAAGCGCAAGCTAGCGCTCAATGCGGTCGCGGGCGCGACGGATCTTTGGGAAATTGCAGCGGCCAGTTGCGGACTGCAAGAAGGGAAGGTCTACCATTACTGGTTCGAGGTGAATGATACGCGACCGGCAGGCGATCCGCACTCGCGCGTGCTCGTAACCGATCCACTTACTTTCACTCCGGACTGGCGATTGCCAGAGACAAATGATGAGCAGCCTGCATCGGTGATTCTGTTTCGAGGCGGTCACCTCGTACCGTGCGATCAGGACGGGACACCGATCGCCACACCTGCTGATGATAATCCGGGACAGCTCGCGGCGAATAACTTCACGATCATCTATGAGCTTCCAACTGCGTGGCTTCGGAGACCGAGAGGCGGGACCGAACGGGCCGTAGGTACGTTTCAAGACATTGGGGCCATGCTCGATCCGAGCTTAACGCCGCCGAACTTTGATGAACTCGAGGCTGGGCAGAAGGGCCACGCTCATATCGCGGACTTGGGAATCAATGCGATTGAGCTGCTTCCGCCGGCGGACAGTTACTACGAACGGCAGTGGGGCTACGGTACTTCGCATGTCTACGCACCGGATACTCAGCTCGGGCAGCCGGATTATTACAGCTGGTCAACCGCGAACGGCGATCTTCGGAGCCTATCTGAGCTTTGCCATCGTTTGAAAATTCGGCTGATCGCGGATGTGGTGATGGCCTTTGAGCGCAGCGGCACGTATGAGCGTGCCTCGTACGACACGTTTCATATAGATGCAGACAAGGCTCCGGATAGCGATCCCGATAAGTTCAACTCGCGTCAGGGCAACGACCGCAAACCGCGACAGAATTTCGGCAGCGCGCTGTGGCGCTTCGTGCGCCAGGCTACAACTTACGACCCGATCAACGGTGGCACTGCAACTTTGGTGCCGGCACGGAAACTACACTTAGTCGCCCAGGAGCGCTGGATCAGAGATTTTCACATCGACGGGTATCGCATTGACAGCGTCGAAAATGTCGCTAATTGGGATTTTCTCCAAGAGTTCACGGACAGTGCACGCAACCAGTTTCGTGCCCGCTGCGCCGCGCACGGTCTTTTGGACACTGAAGCCGATGCACGATTTCTGGTAGTGGGAGAGGAACTGAATCTTCCGCTCGATATCCTGACCCAAGGTCGCATTACGGCGCTGTGGAACGACCGATTCCGCGAATTGCTGAGGTGTGCCGTGCTCGGCATCGCAGCCGACAACGAAAGCTTCGAGTCCACGGTTATGAAGATGGTCGATTGCACACGACTGGGCTTTAGCGATATGGCGCACGCCGTGAATTACATCGGCTCGCACGATGTCGAAGGACTCCACAAAGAACGGATTGCGACTACTTTTCGTTATCAGTTCCCCAAGATTGACGATCCAAATCGCGCTGTCGAAAATGATAACCACAACAAGGAGATCGGGAAACGAGTCATCCTGGCTTTCTCATGTTTGTTGACGGCCGTGGGTATCCCGATGATCCTCGCGGGCGATGAATTCGCCGAAGAGAACGATTTGTTCGATATCCACGGAACTGTCACGAATGATTCCGGGAAGCAAATCGATCCGGTGGATTTCACGCGCCTGGAAGACGCTTGGCGGCAACATGTGCTGAGTTGCGTAAAGAACCTCATACAGATTCGCAAGACGCATCCGGCGGTGGGTCAAAATGACACGAAATGGCTACATCACGATTCAACACCGGGGAGACAAATCTATGCGTGGCAGCGCGGTGGCGACGATAATCCGGTCGTCGTGGTTGCAAACTTTTCTGAATTCGGAACGGACGATCCGTTTAACCCTTCCTCGGAGTATGTCGTGCCGAATTGGCCGCGACCGAATGACTTCTCGTGGAAGGAGGTCTGTTTGAACCGGTCCGTAGCTGCAGGTCAGATCGGGCGTGAACCGCTTTTTCCTTGGGAGGCCAAGATATACGTGCATACTTGAGCACCCGCATGTCTTTCGTGACAGTATGACGTTGTCGGCTATTCCGGCCGCTTACCGTCGACCAGCACGCATCCGGAATCTCTTGGGTCATCACGCGATTACGCTCGCGTCACTTCGTCCGAATCATAACCACTTCGGACTGAACACGGTAATCGCATTCTGCGCGAGCCGCGCCCAGTCCATGCCGCGGCAGGAGTTACGCAGCGACCGTCATGCTTTTGTAAACTCGATTCAGGACTGACTCAGGGATGAGGATGGTGGGGTAGCTGCGCTTGTATCTGATGCGAGGCCGACTATATCGAAGCCCACCGGGTTCTTTGAGGAAAAGCCGGCGCACGGTATCGCGCGACATGTTCCACATCAGTGCGACTTCTGCGCAGCTTTATCGCCTCCTGTGAACTTCTCAAGCTTGATCCATTCGAATGGTTGCGCGATGTCCTTGCACGCATTCCAACGCATTCCATCCAGCAACTCGATCAGCTCCTTCCTCGCGCCTAGGCTGCCGCCCGCTCTTAATCACGTTTAGCGTTATCGGCTGTTTCCTCAGCCCTTCTCTGGTGTTTATGGGACGGATACTCAATTAGACCCTTGTCCTAGCACACCCAGGTGTTATTGGCTTACCTACTGAGAAAATGTCTTGCTAGCATTGCTCTCATTGTGCAAAATGGTCTTGCAAGACCCCGATAGGACCGCTGCGGCTTCGTACCGAATCGGGCACAGATTTGCCGGTTAAGTCTGCTTGAGGGACGCGAACGCCGTTTATGACCCGGCGGCTGCACTTCGGTGGTTTCAACAAATCAACGACTAAGGTGGGCCAAAACAAATTGCCGAAGTGGACCAACTCCCCATGGACTGAACCCCAATTCTGAAACACTTTCCAGTGGCACTCTTTGCAGTGTGCAAGTGTGCCAATGGCAGTTTGTCTCAATGGCGGGGGTCACCCCACTTTACCGGTGACCCGAATTGTGCCCACCTGTGTTTCTGCCCCGGTCCTCCGTGACTGGCACAACGCAGAATCCGCAACTTGCAGAAAACCCGTACCCCCGAATGAACGAATCCCTCTTCCTCCGCCAGGAAATCAGTTTTCCGCCACGTTAATGGGGAGCAGCCATTGCCGGTGTCACGAGTGTTGGAACGGATGCTGCCGCGGACGCCGGCACCTGGCTCGCGGCATTACTATTAGTGGGGAGTACGCCACTGCCGCTCGTCCCGGTCAGCGGTTGCTCCGGTTGCAAGCTTTGCATCAAGCTCTCGGCCGGGATCGATTTGCTGGGAGGAGTCACCGGAACGGGTCCGGTTACGGCGATTCCAGGCTGCTGTACCCCACTCACCGGGCCAGATTCCATAAATGGCGTCGGGAACTTAAGCTCCTGAGGAGGCGCGCCGGCCAGCTGCGGCCGAACCAGTTCCGGAGTCACTATCACCAGCAATTCGGTGTTCTGCCGGTTGGTATTTTTCGATTGGAATAATTTACCAATGATCGGAATGTCACCAATAAAAGGCATTTTCTGGAAGGTGTCAGTCACGCGCCTATCCAATAGTCCGCTAATGGCAAAACTCTGTCCTTCCCCGAGTTCGACCTCGGTCTTCATCTTCCGTGTAGTTAACGCGGGAACATTGAAGCCCTGAATCGTCAGCCCATTGGTAAAATCCAGGGAACTCACCTCCGGCGCCACCTGCAGATGGATGGTTCCGCGCGGCGTAATCGTCGGAATAAAGTTCAGGCGGACGCCGAATTCCCGGAACTGAATCGTCACGGCGCCGACGCCTCCCGCGCTTCCCTGAAAGACCGGATACGGAAACTCTCCACCCGCCAGGAAACTGGCTTCCTTTCCGTCTTCAGCCAGCACATTCGGCTCCGCCAGAATCTGCAGCACGCCTTTGATTTGGAGCGCCTGGATGGTGGCGCCTAAATTCAGGTCCGGCCTGAATAGAAATAGGTTGAGCAGGTTGCTGAAGACGAATGGATTGGTGGCGTTGTTGGGGTTTGGGGCTAGCGGAAGGGTTGGTCCCGGATATTGCCCGGTCCCTATTGCGCCAATCGTATTTGTGGCTCCGGTGCTGAAGATATTCAGCCCAAGCTGAGTGCTGAGATTCCGGTCCAGACTGGCAAAGCGCACCTTCAATAGAACCTGCGGGTTTTGCGTGGGAACATTCACATACATGAGATTCACCACCCTCGCCACCGTGGAGGCGACGGCGATGGCGCGCGACATGCTCGTCAGGTCCTTGGCGGTACCGCGCAGGAAGATCGCGTCGTTCTCGAAGCTGACCGTAATCTGCTGGCCGGGCAACTCCTTGCCCAACTCCCGGCGGACACTCTCCAACCGGGTATTCGCCAGAAATTGGTTGGGCCGCACGTTGACATCGAAGAACAGCTTGCCGCCCCCCTCCTGCCAGATAATCAGGCTGGTCGATCCGGGCGCCTTGCCGCTCACCAGCACTTCGCGCGGTCCGGCGGCTATCGCCTCCGCCACATCGCCAAATCCGACCGAGACCCGCTGCACCACCCGATCGCTCGTCACTACTGCGGATTTGCCCACCGCAATCGAGAGATCGTTGGGCGATTCCGCCGAATTCGATCCGGCGCTCTGTCCCGCCACCGAAACACCAAACACACAAGCCGCTGAAAAAACCGCCAGCGATCGCGATAAAAGAGGACTCAACGGACTGCTCCTTGCGACGGAAATGTTTGTTCTACCTGCTTGGACCCGTTGATAACCTGGACCACAATCACCGCCGGCTTCTCTACTCTGGCAGCCGTCTGGTGAAACACCACTGGCCTGGGCTTAGGCTTAGGCGCCGATCCGCCAAACAGCGTTGCCATCTCGGTTCCCGGCGGTTTGGTGAACTGCCGGTCCAGCGGATTGCGCAGCACCAGTTGAATCTTCGTTTCATTGCTAGCCAGGCTCAGCAACTCCGCCTGCTCCGGCGTCACCAGCAGGTTCACCACCTGCACCTGAACCGGTTTGCCTTCGTTGTCCTTCTGAAAATTGGTGCCGGCCGACAGCACCTCGAGGTTCTGAAGCAGCGTTTTCACTTTCATCCCCTCCGTGTTCACTTCGCCCGGGGTATTGTTCCCCGAGATGATCACGTCGACACGCATACCGGGCACTACGAAGCCTGCGACCCCGACTACTTCATTCACCTTCACCGCACACGCTCTCATACCCGGCGGAATGGTAGCCGCTAGTCCTCCGCCAGAGCCCGCCGAGGCCAAGCGCTTCTCCACCACCGGTTCGCCCGCATACAGATCCGAGACCACGCCTCGTCCGACAGCCGTTTCCATCTTCAACACCACGCCCTTAGGCGCTTCGCCTACCACTTCGCCCATCTTTAGATCGCTTGTCTTGATCAACGTGCCCAATTCGAGATTTCTCGCGGCGAGGACTACTCGCGTTGTCTGATGCCTCCCCTTGATCTCGCTGCCCACCAGGCGGTACACAATAAAGCTCGCGCCAGCCGCTACAAAGAAAGCGCATAAAAGGATGGTTAATAATCTTCGGTTCATAAACCTTCACCAGCAGCCGCTCGAAATCGCGAGACTCGCTCGAAACTTTAGTGGCAAGCCAGAGGCCAAGCTCTCCGCCCACCGGTTCTAATGAACTCAATGGCTTAGAAAATACAAAGATTCCCGGTGTCTTCTGACGTTTACACGTCAAATGGCCGATGTGTAGATATGTTGACGCCCACCGATCGGCGGTCTTCGCTTATCATCGGGACTGTGATCTGCAGCTTGTGATCTCATGCCCGTGATCAAACTATTCGATGATCCGGACCCGCCGAAAAGCCGCGCGCGTTTTCTGGCCGCGTTCAGCTCCGCAGTGCTTCATGCGTCGGCTGCAACCGCTCTGGTCGGGCTCGCGCTCGGGACATCGCCGGCCAGGCGGCCAACCAGACATTTTCGGGTAGAACTGCTGCAATTAAAAACTTCCATATCCTGGCCCCAGCGCCCGGCGTTCCGATTTATTTCGATGCCAAGAACCCAGGCAACCGCGGAAGCGCACCATTCCGCGCCTCTCGCCAGGAACAGAGCCCCGCAAACCCTGATCGTTCCCGACGCACCGCCTGAGCTCAAACTGCCCAACCCCATCCCTGCGCCGTTTGCACTTTCCTGGCTGGCGATCAATCCCGCAACAGCTGGGTTGCCGCTGCCGGTAGGCGCAGCTGGACCGCCTCTACCCACAACCGGCATCCTCTCGTTGCCTGACGATCCGCCCATTGCCGTAAGGGTGCTGTTGGTTCCGAAGGTGAGCCAATCCCCCGGGGGTTCGAATTTGAACGGTGCAGGCCCGGATAACCAGCAGGCCGCAACCGAACCGCATCTCGACGAGAAGGGAAAGCTCACTCGCTTGGACCTTCCGCCGGACGGCAAGTTCCCAGCCTCGGTACTCGGCCCGTCTGTCAGCGAGCAGTATCCGGACATCGCCACCGGTCTGTCCGGCAAGATCGTATCCACGGTCTATCTGAAGGTTGGCGTTGGGAAAAGTTGGACTCTCGAGTGCTGGGCTCCCGGAGCCGCGCCCCTCGACCCTCCCTGGGCTTACGAGATCTACCGTCCGGACAACCTGGAACTACCGCCCGAGACCGAAGCAATTCTCATTGGGGGAACAATCAATTCGAGCGGCCAGTTCGAGAACCTGCAACTTTTACTGCCACCGGAATGGCCGCGGAAAGACACCCTGTTGCAAGCCCTCCAGCAATGGAAGTTCCGGCCTGCCGCCCGTGACGGCGAGCCGGTTGCGGTCAAAGTGCTGCTCGTAATCCCGCGCCAGCCGGAAGAGTAGTTCTATTGCACGAGCGCAACCTGCCGCACTGAAAACGTAGGCGTCCCGATGAGGTTCATGGTGATACCGGAACTGCCTCCCAGGCTAAGCGCGTCTACAATAATTTCACCCTGCACTTTCGTGGCGCCGCCCGAGTTCCCCGAGAGTGTCAGGGATTGATAAGTGCCGTCGCTGTTGATACCGGCTACCGTGTGAGTCAGATAAATCGTGCCCGTGAGGCTTAAGCCCCCGCCGCCCGAAAAACTGTGGCTGAGACTGGTCGCCGTGGCGCGGTTCTGGAAAAAGAGTATACCGTCATAGGAACTATTTTGCGGGCTGCCGACCAGGCAGTTGCCGCCATTGGGGCAGTTGAAATTGGTGGACGCACTTTTTCCGGAATTGCTGGCAATGGAGAGAATGCCGTTCCCGTTGTTGTAGATCAGCATTCCAAGGGTCCAGTTGGTGATCCCGGTCGGGTCGGTATTGTCAGGCGCTTGGGTGGCCATGCGCGCCGTGGAGTTCGCGTCAAGGACGAACCCTTTACTGTCAATCCAGTAAATACCCGGACGGAATACGGCAAAATCGTTCTTTACCTGAATCCCGTTCTGCCAATAGCCCGGAGAGTAGACGGTGCACGCGGCCGGGCACCCATGCGCCTGTTCGGTTGCGGTCGTGGTGTAACTCACTGAGGCGCCGTTGACGGCCGGCTTCGAGGGGGCAACCACGTTGATCAGCGGGTCGGCGATGGGCGATGCCGGGTCCACATATGCTCCTGGCTTGGTTCCCCACAAGACATTGGCGTGACTCGGGAGAGCCTGCACGCCCGAATTGGCCAAATCGGCGCCCGTACCGGTCGTGCAATTCCCTGAATCCAGCGGCCCGGCGTGTGAAAGATCGATGGTTCCTGAATTTCCAGAGATGCTGATGCTGCTGGTCGAGGTGGAGTTCACCTGAATCGCCCTTGCCGGTCCGCCGCAAATCGTGACAGTATTCGACCCGTTTTTCGAGAAGGAGCCCGATAGCGTAGGATGCAGCACATCAATCGGCAGCGGCGACGGGGTCAGCGAGATCGCGGCTATTGCAGTGGCGCTCACGGTGGCCGAGTTCCTCCCCAGAACGCGCATGAACATCGTATTCACGGTCCTCTGCACCACCACCCGAATCAGATTCCCCGTATTACCGGGCAAAGTGATGTGGCCGTTGCACGAGGGAAGTGAGCTGCACGAAGGATAGTCGACCGTTACCTCCGAAGCGATGAACCCGTTCAGTACGGCATAGGACACGGCGCTCGACGAGGCAGTGGTTGTTCCGTTTCCGTTATACAGGTCCATCACGCCGGCCTGCGCGGCCGCATCCGCCGCGGCTTGCGCGCGTTGTTTCGTCACATACATTTGGCCGGCATCCACCGCCAGCCCGGTCATACCGATTACCACCACCAGGGCAAAGGTCACCAGCACTATGGCGGATCCCTCTTCCCCTTTGCGCTTTTTCGCCCGGTGTCTCATATTCCCCGCCTCAATAACAGATCGTGCCTTGCGTTGTGCTGCTCAGCGTGACCGCCAGCGGCAGAAACCACACCAGCGTGGGGGTGTAAGGATATCTCACCGTCACCGTCACGACGGAACCGACCGTATTGCTGCCGTTTGGATACGTCACGATCGGCGTCAGAATGCTGCCCGTCGTGAGTCCTGCCGCGCTCGTGATGTTCGTTACCACCGTGACCACCTGCGCCGGATCATTCCCCGCACCGCTCGGCCCGTTCACTCCTGTGCCCGTGCGAAGGGCCCCGTGTACCACCGCGTAGCGCGCGCCTGCCCGCGCTGCCTGGGCGATCGTCACATACGTTAGAATCAGCCTGCCGACCTCGATCACGCCGAATAGCACGGTCAGCAAAACCGTAGCGACCGCCGCCATCTCGACCACACTGGCGCCGCGCTCACTTCGAAGCCTCTTCATTGCATGCTCCTCATCACCACCTGCCGGTGAATCACGGTAGGAGGCAGAGTCAGGTAAATGCCCAGCGTGGGTATATTAAAGCCGGAAAATAGCGGCTGATAAGTATACGCCACATCCGCGGAATAGATCGTGAACTGGTGGTTAGGCTCGGGATCGGGCGGGGGCGAATACGGTCCCGTGCTGCAAACGGGATTGCACACCTCTAGCGTGGGATTGGTGCCCGCACTGTAGCCCGGGAGCGACGAGACGTCGTTGTTAACCAGCGCCTGTATTTGCGAAAACGTAGCCTTAGCCGGGAAGTCGACCGCGACTCCGTTATAGATGGCATATTCCACGGCTGCGCGGGCGGCGTTGTTCACCGTGACCCAGCCATAAATGTAGAGTCCGAAATTCACCGTGCTTAGCAACAGCAGCAGCAGCAGCGGAAGGGTTAGCGCAGTCTCAACCAGGGCGACGCCGCTCTCCAGGCCGTGATATTTCGCGATACTGTTCATTTACCCCGCTCCCATCTTCCTGGCAACTGGCTGCCTTACACGGCCGGGTTGGTTTGGTTCAAATACGTCTCCATCTGCTCCGGCAAGCAGATCAGTAACTCGTCGCCCACCCGGGTATGCGACGCGTAAATCGTATGCGGAGGCAGCTCCAGAACACTTGTGCTCTTCCAACAGATCGGTCCAAGCCGGAGCGAGCCCAAATGTTCTACCAGGTGAACCACCCGATGCTCTGCATCCAGATACACCAGGTCAATCGGAATCAGCATGCCAATGGTGTGAATGCCTCGCGAAGGAACCACCCATAGCCCTTCGTCGGAGCTCATGCTGAACTTTCCGAGCAAACCCTTCAGGCGCGCCCATGTGGTATCGGCGCAACTGATGTTCAGTCCAAGAAACGATTCGGCCGTTTTGTTGAAGACGCAGTAAGTAGGTTTCATTCTCCTGGCAGGCCGGACACCCCCGCGTCACGGCCTGTCGATTCCTCTCCACGGTTATTTAGCGCACGCGGTTGCGGCGGCGCTGTACTAATATGACGAGCAGGATCACAAAGATGACCCCTGCCACAATTTGAACGACAGTTCCGTTATCCATTTTTAGTCTCCTTTCACCTAAAGCGTTTCGCTCACTTCTTAAACATTTCCGATATCTGGATCGCAGCCGATCCGACCGTCACCACGAATATCGAGGGGAAGATAAATAGCACCAGCGGGAACACGAGTTTCACCGAAGTTTTGGCCGCCATCTCTTCCAGGCGTTGTTTTCGCTGCGTGCGCAAAGTATCGGAGTGGATGCGCAGCGTTTTTGAAACACCGGTGCCGAACTGATCGGCCTGAATCAAAATCGAAACCAGCATGCGGATGGGAGCGCAATCGGTGCGCTGCGCCAGAGCCCTCCAGGCGTCCACCCGGGCCTTGCCGGCGCGCACCTCCAGCATCACAAGGCCAAGCTCATCGGCTATGACGGGATGGGTGAAGCGTAGCTCGTCGCCGGCGCGCAACACTGCATTATCCAGGCTCAATCCCGCCTCAAGACACACCACCAGCAGATCGAGCGTATCGGGCAGACCCATCCGGAGATCGATCTCTCTGGCATTGATGCGGTGGCCCAGCCAGTAATCGGGAGCCAGGTAGCCCATCACCAGCGCCAGCAAAAAGATGATGAATGGACTTCGATGATAGACCCCGGTGACGACTGCGGCCGTGCACAACAGAACTGGCACGACTGCTTTAGAAGCGTAAAAAAAATTGAGATGATTCTCTTCGCGATAGCCTGCCAGGATCAGCCGCTTTTGAACGACGCTCGCTTCCTTTTCGCTCTTTGGCACCACCTTTCGAATGGATCCGGCGAACAGGCCCAGCGACCCGGCCGCCTGTCGGAGTTTCGAGAAAACCGGCAAACCGGAATCGCCGCGCGACCCCAGAACGGCCGCCAGCCGCTGGCCCAACATTTCCCGGTAGAACACCAGCAATAGGCCGCTGGCAACCAGCAGAAAAAAAATCACGAATGCAAATATCGCGTATCCCATAAGTGCGCCTCAAACCCGAATGTTGACGATTTTGCGGATCAGCAGCAGTCCGATCACGTTCATCGTACTCACCACGGCGACCATCTTGTGGCCCAGCGGATGGTGGAAGAGAATTCGCATATACCCTGGGTTTTCTATATAAATCAGAGTTCCCAGCACCACCGGCAGCAGCGACAGAATCCACCCCGTCAGGCGGCCTTGCGCTGTGTGTACCCGAATCTGCTGCTGGATGCGGAAGCGGTCGCGAATCACGTGAGCGGTTTTTTCCAGCACCTCCGCCAGGTTTCCGCCGCTTTCTTTGTTGATCAGCATCGCGGTCGTGATCATTCGCACGTCCTGCAGCGGAACGCGCTCGATCAGGTTTTCCATGGCCGTACGCAGATCGATGCCGAAGTTCTGCTCCTCAAAGCAAATGCGAAATTCGCGGCCAATCGGCTCCGGCGCTTCCTTGGCGGCCATCCCCAAGGCGCCCGACATGCTGTGGCCGGCCCGCAGCGCGGCGACCATCATATCCAGCACGTCGGGCAATTTCTCCTGAAACTGCCGGAAGCGCCGGTTGCGCTTCTGCAAGACGTAAACGTACGGCGCGGCTCCGGCCGCCAAACCAAGCAGCAGAGATAACACCCAGAGATCGATCTGCCGGTAGATCAGGTAAGCCGAGATAACCCAAACAGCCGCGCAGGTCAGCATAAGCCGCCCCGGAGTCCATTTCACATCGGCTTGATCCAGCAGGAGCCTCAGTTTCGTCGCCGCCTTGATTTTGGCCAGTAGATTGTTCAGCCACGGAATCGAACTCAAAAGACGGCTCTTCTGCACATCCGCGATTTCTTCATCCGGGGCCCGAAACGTTTTCAGTACCGATTGGAGGGTCGCTTGGGTCTGCTTGGATGCTTTCGGCCCGTTCACCGCCATCGCCAGCAGTATGACCAGCGCAAGCGTGGCTAGAACGATAACCAAAATGACGGGTAGCATCTTAATTCACTTCCATCACGTGATCGAAAAGATCGCTGCGCAGCTGAATCCCCGAGACGTGCAATTGTTCGAGGAAACGCGGGCGTATACGGCTGGGTTGAAAAACGCCCACTACTTTCCCCTGCGGGTTGATTCCCTTTTTCTGAAACGTGAAAATCTCGTGCATGTTGATCACGTTTTCATCCAGCCCGGTAATCTCGGAAATATTCACCACCTTGCGTGTGCCGTCGCTCATGCGCGAGACTTGCACCACGATCGTAATGGCCGAGGCGATTTGCAGCCGCACCGTCTTTTCCGGGAAATTTAAATTAGTCATCGCCACCATGGATTCGAGCCGCGACAGCGCGTCCCGTGGCGTATTGGCGTGAACGGTACACATCGATCCTTCGTGCCCCGTGTTCATGGCCTGCAGCATGTCGAAAGCTTCTTCGCCGCGCACCTCACCGATGATGATGCGATCGGGGCGCATACGCAGGCTGTTGATCAGTAGTTGTCTTTGCCGCACCGCTCCCTGGCCTTCCACGTTCGCCAAACGCGTCTCCATGCGTACCAGGTTTTGATGATGCAACTGCAACTCGGCTGCGTCTTCAATCGTAATCACCCGTTCGCCCTCCGGAATGAAGCGCGACAGCATATTCAACAGCGTGGTTTTTCCAGCGCCGGTTCCTCCCGAAATTAAAATAGAGATGCGCGCTTTTACCGCCGCCGCCAGCAGTTCCAGCATCTCGGGGGAAAGGCTCTTGAAATCCAGCAGCGCCTCCGGCTCCAACGGACCTCTTCCGAAACGGCGGATCGAGAGTGCCGGCCCATCCAGCGTCAGCGGAGGAATGATTGCATTTACGCGCGAGCCGTCCGCCAGCCGCGCGTCCACCATGGGAGTGGATTCGTCGATCCGGCGTCCCACCGCGGATACGATGCGATCGATGATCTGCAGCAAATGCCGGTCATCGCGAAATGAAATATTCAGTTTCTCGAGCAAGCCGCCCCGTTCGACAAACACTTCATCCTTGTTGTTCACCAGAATGTCGGATATCTCCGGATCGCGCAGCAGCGGCTCCAGCGGCCCCAACCCGAATACTTCGTCGAGCAGATCATTTTGCAGCCTCTCCTTCTCCGTGGCATTGAACGGCACCTTGTTGCCCGCGATGATCTCCTGAATCACGCTTGATACGGCTTGCCTCGCTCGATCGCCGTTGACCCGCGCGAGCTTCTCCAGGTCGAGCCGCGAGACTAGCGTGCGGTGCACATCGGCTTTGGCGTTTTCAAAATTCAAAATTTCCATAAGTTCGTTGACCTGATTGTGGCGCGCTCGTCAGCGTGCTGTCGTGGGCTTCAGCTCACGATGTTGCTGGAGCATATGACATGGGATGGCAGCTCACTAGAACAGTCCGAATCTCCTCTTTTTGCTTTCCTGCACTTGCCCGGTCGCCGCCTTGGCCATGCCCGTAAGCGCGCGCGTAATAGGACCGTCTTTCATCGCCAGCGCCGTTGCCGCGTTCTGCGCCTGCCGCGCGGCCTGATAATCGCTGGGTATCCTCCAATTCGGCGAAATCGTCAATGCTCTGCGGATGCTCTCCTCGTCAATTTCTCCCGCGCGCGGCGCGTACCGGTTCAGCACCACTTCCAGCTTGCGAGCGGTTTCTCCCTTGAAGTTCGCCGCAATGAAGCGATGCGAGTTGCGCAGCTCCACCACGCTCACCTGGGTGACCAGGTACACCTTTTCAGCCGCCTCGAACAGGCTCGGCCCATATCCGTTGTAGTGAGTGCCGGCATCCACCACGACATAAGCAAAATCGTCGCGCAGGATGCTGACCACTTTCATCACGCCCGTCGCCGTAGGTTGGAACGTATTGTGTTCATCGGGAGCGGCCAGCACCTGCAGCCCGGAGCTGTGGCGCACCAGGAGTTTCGCCAGCAGATCCGAATCCAGCCGGCCCTCGTTTTCGAGCGCATCGAGCGTAGAAAATTCACTCGCCAACCCAAGGTTGAGCGCTGCATCGCCGACCTGCAGGTCGAGATCGAGCAGGACGACACTCTGGCCGCTCTCTTTCGCCAGGGCCACCGCGAAATTGGAAGCCACCGTCGTCACGCCCGAGCCGCCCTTCGCTCCTACAAACACCAGGCACTTCCCGCCCGTCTTCTTTTGCCGCTTCAGTTCCTCGCGGCGAACCGAGGCGCGCACCAGAGCTTCGGTCACCGAGCTGGGCGTAAGAGGATCACTCAAAAACTCGCGCGCGCCCGCCTGCATGCACCGCACCAGCAAGTCCCGGTCGGCGTTATGCGAATACGCCATTACCGTGATTTCGCTGGAGAGGCTGCGGGCCGCTTCCACCAGATCCAAGCCGCGCTCGGCATCCTGTTCCAAATCGATGATCAGCACGTCGCACTCCCCTTCGAGCAACCGCGGCAGCGCATCCAGGCTGGGTAATCCCGCTTCTTTGACAACGTGCGCCTGCGTTTCGGCGAGTGCCGTCGCCAGTGCCCGCCGGTCTTCGCTTGCGCCCAGCAGCACCACGGATAAAGCACTCATTCGCACCGATTCCGGATTGCGCGTGGTCGTTATAATCTGTTTCTTGCTTTCCGGTCTGTCGCTCACTGTGTATCCCACTCCTAATGCCTGCCGAGAAATGAGCAAATCGTTCCAATCGCAATCGCCGGCGCATAGGGCATCTTGCGCGCTAACGGGTTGTCGAGCACCAGCGTGCTATGCGGACGCAGTCCGCGCTTGCGAAATCCGGACAGCAGCGCGCCCATCCCACGCAGTGTTTGCTTCAGAAAGCCCCCTGCCGCCGCCCAGCCAAGCGCCATCACACCCCCCGCCAGCCCCATGACCATCAGCGCAAGAAACAACTGCGAGGGTCCAATCCACGCGCCGATCGCCGCGCAGAGTTTCAAATCACCCATGCCCATCCCGCCCAGATAGCAAAAAATGCCCAGGAATATCGCCGCCAGGAGGATCCCCAGCAGGCTTTGGCCTACGCCGCTCCATCCGTGAGCCATTCCCGAAACCAGCACTCCCAAAACCAGAAACGGCAATACCAGCCAGTTCGGTATGCGCCGGCTGCGCAGATCGGTAATCGTGGCCATAATCACCACCGCCACGGTCGGCCACAGGGCAATCGAATTTATGCTTGGCACGAGACTGTGAGTTGCAATTCAGATCCCAAGGACTGCGATTTTTAGAATCAGCGACTTAGTGCGAAGCGTGACAGTTAAGTGTCAACCAGCGGTTACAACTGCAAGGCGCCTGTTGCGCCGCGTTTACAAAGAAGACCTTGTGGCGTAGGTTGCCCAAACCTGCGGCCGATTATTCAATCGGCCTGTTCCCGAGCAATTCTCCATCACATTACACTCTCTCGCTTCGTTCCGCGCAGGCCTTCCTCGCAATGGACCGCCTCCCTGATAACGCAGTCGCCGGCCCGGCGGGCTGAAACCTTTGTACGGCACATTGGAAATCTTGCGGCCGGTTGTCAACCGGCCTTCTGATGCACTTCCTCACTCCAAACGTAAACGCCTTACCACTCTTATCTCCCGATGTGTGTACGGCTGTTCACACCGCGCCAATTACCTTGCCTCCTTAAGTCGCTGATTCGCAATAGAAAACAGATGTGGCCATTCCCGGTCTCCGAATTGCCTTTTCTTAGGCGTGGCTCGTTGAACACGGGAACACGAATTCACTTAGGAGAATATTTCAAAATGTTGAAGTTATTTGTAAAAGCTCACACCCTGCTGCAATCACTGAAAGAAGATGAGAGCGGCCAGGACCTGATCGAGTACGCTCTGCTGCTCGGTCTTATTACGGTTGGGGCGATCGCCAGCATTACCGCACTCGGCGCCAGTATTGCCACTCAGTGGGCCGCTATCGCCGCTCAGCTCTAAACCACCGCTGTCAAAAGGTACAGTCGAATCACGCAACTTATCGGGGCGGAAGAAAGCACTCGTTACCGCGGGTGTTCTCCTCCGCCCTTATTTTTTCGACCATGAATCACGTACACACAGCCCCCCGGACTAGCCGCAATTTGAGGGACATCAATGTACTTTGCTGGCTATTTTGCTTCCTTCTCGTGCTCCTGCCGGAAGGCCTTGGAATCAAGGCCAGCATCCAGAGCGGGTTATTTCGCCAGGTTCCCGACATATCGTTCGTCTATTTCTACAGCATGGGCCGGATGTTCAACGCATACCCTGCCGCCAAGGTCTACGATTACGAGCTACAAAAGAAAGTCTCTATGGAAGTACGTCCCGATGCGAAAGGGTACGGCCCCAATCCCTATTCGCCCTTGATCGGCATCCTGTTCCAGCCCTTCGCCCGCATGAGTTTCTTTGCGGCGGTTCTGCTCTGGTTATCGATTTCCTTTTTGATTTATCTGGCAGGCCTCTTCCTGTTCACCGGCCGCTTCATTCGCGGCGATCCTCTGCGGCGTTCGCTCATCTTCTGCTTCGCCCTGACCTACTGGCCTTTCATGCATTTCCTGACCACGGGTCAAATCGCGATGATCGGATTTTTCGCGCTGGCTCTGGCGTTTCGCGAGGACGATCGTGAGCGCCCCTTTCTGAGCGGGCTCGCGCTATCGATATGCCTGTACAAACCAACACTCCTGCTGCTCCTGCTCCCAATGCTCTTGATCACCAGGCGATATAAGACTCTGCTGGGCTTTGCTGCCGGCGCGCTGGCGCAAGCCATTTTGATCACATCCGTCGAAGGGCCAACCGTGTGGCCGGGCTACTTCCATCTGTTGCTCTCCTTCGGATCGGCGGCGGCAACGCGCACCCAGCACGCTTTTACGATATACAGCACTTCTTACGTGGACATGGTTTCATTCTTTTCTATCCTCCCCGGCGGCCATTCCTGGTTGGGCCGTGCCCTTCTGCTCGCATGCGCCGGAGGCGCGGCCTGGGCGCTGGTCCGGATCTGGTGGAACGCAAGACAAGCCGGCAAAGCGGCCAATACGCTGCTGTGGGCGGCGACGCTTACCTGGACGCTGGTGCTGAACACCTATGTCGGGTTGTGGGATTCCACTCCCATCGTGCTCAGCCTCATCGCCACCGCTGCCGTTTTAAAACAATTTCCGAACAGCGCACTCGGGCGCTGGTTCACCTCCCTCTGGGTTTTGATTCTGGCCTGCTCGTATCTCACAACAACCGTGGCGGATCATGCCGGAATTCAGATTCTCACCATATTGTTTGCCACGCTCGGAACGCTGCAGCTCGCTGCGTTGCGGAGACCGTGTATTAGGGAAAGCGAAGCACAGCGCGCCTTCGAGACTCGGCGAATACCGGCCCTGCCTTGACCTATGAATTAGTTAGCACCCAGCCGCATCTCGAAACTTCTGGCGGTAGTTTGCTGTCGCGACGGCCTGCTGCTCCGATTGAAGCTCGCGCTACCGTGGGGCTTGAGCCTCTAACTACGCCACAGCCGCCAGGGCCTTTACCTTCTTCTGCGATTCTTCCAATGCCGCATCCAGCAAATACGGAACCCCGGGCAATGCCTTCGCGCGCACGAATATCTGGTAAGCGAATAGACCGCGCGCCAGCCGGATCAACAGCGCGTTGGCGGCGAGCAGGAAGCGGCTGAACCAATTGTCGCCGGCCGCCATCGGGAATGGCGCGGGCACGCCCTTCATCTCGCAAACTTGAAACCCGGCCTGCTCGATGCATCTCCGAAAGGAAGCGAACGTGTAGAGGCGCGTGTGCGTCACGTCCAGAATGCCGCGCTTGCCGTAATTGAATTGCCCCAGGAGCAGCATCAGCCTGGGCACGATGAACCCGACGTTGGCTGTACTCATCACCACTTCGGCCCCCGGGCTCTTGGCAAGGTGCTCACGCAGCTCATCGAGCAACCGTTCGGGAGATGCCAGGTGCTCCAGTATGTCCAGGCACAAAACGACATCGTGGCGCCGCACCGGAATTCCTGAAAGACCCTGATTCAGGTCGGCCTGATAGTAGTCGTCCAAAAAGCCTTTTTCATCGCCGGCCGCCGCTCCGCCCGGCGGAATCGCGTCCACGCCCGTCACGAAGCAGTGTTTGCGTTCCTTTAAAGCAGCGCCCATAAAACCGTCCGCACAGCCGAGGTCCAGTACACGTGCCCCCTCGGGGATCAGTCCGAGCGCCATGGAATGCGTGCTGCGATACCCAAACTTCGGCCGGTAGTGACCGAGCGGCTCCGGGGCGCAATCGAACCGGCGATCGTAAAACAGGCTCATCTCCTGCAGCCGTGACTTCAGCGTCGCCGATAACACATTTAGCGCATAGCGGAGGCCGTTGACCCGGCAAATCTCATCGCCGTAGTAGGTCGGGATCGGCAACTCGGCCACCCGCAGCTTCGCGATGAAGAGCTGGATGATGATCTCGGTGTCAAAGTGAAAATCGTTGGAATTGCGTTCAAAGGGAATCGACTGAAGCGCGGCGGTTGAGTATACTCTGTATCCCGAATGGAACTCGCTGAGGTTTGACCGCAGCGCCCGGTTCTGAATCCACGTCAGAATGCGGTTCCCGGCAAACTTATATAGCGGCATCCCGCCTCGAAGAGCCCCGAACGGCGTGAGCATCCGCGATCCGAACACGGCCGCCAGGCCCTCATCCTGAAACGAATCGAGCAGCTCCGGTAGACACTCCGGCGCGTACTGCGCGTCGCCGTGTAGCAAGGCTACCAAGTCGTAGCCGTTTTGCACCGCATAACGATAGCCGATTTTCTGGTTGCCTCCGTAGCCTTGATTGACCGGATTGACTAGTACTCGGACGTTGAACGGGACCCCGGCCCGTTTGCTCTCCTCATGCACCCTGGCAAAGGTCGAGTCTCTGGAGGCGTCATCGATGACCAGAACGTCCACGTGGTAACGGTTGAGAAGCCTGACGGGGATGCGCCGGATCACCTCCGCGATGGTGGCTTCGGCGTGGTATGCGGGTACGAAAATCAGGACCCGTTTCTTATTGCGAGGGTTCACGATTTTACAGGGGCACTCGGCAAACCAAAGAGGTTGCCCAACTAAATCAATAACTTAGGAGCATCATCCAAACTGTCTTGTAAACGCCTGTACACAGGGGGCGTATGCGCGTTTACGATGGGCGCCGGCCCCTGGCATAAGCTAGCTCGCCGCAGCTTCGATCACGCGCGGAATTTCCACCGTCAACGGCGACAGCCGGATCAGCCGGTGCAGATAGGCGCGCGAGATGGACAGGCTCTGCGCGGCCAGCGTCTTGTTGCCGTTGCATTGTGCGATCGCTTCTTTCGCCAGCTTGACCTTGTAATCATGGAGCAGGCGTTCGAAGGTGCTGGCCGGCAGTCCCTCATCGAATTCCGATACGTCCAGTTCCTGCAGCGTTTCCGGCAAATCGGCTGCTCGGATCGAGTCGCCGTCGGCAATAATAATCGCGCGCTGAATTACATTTTCCAGCTCGCGAACATTGCCGGGCCAGGAATAGTTTTCGAGCAGCAGCAACGCCTCCGGGTCAATCGTCTCGACCGGTTTGCGGTACATCTGCGAATAGCGCTGCAGGAAGTGCTGCGCCAGCAGGCAAATGTCTTCCATGTGGAGCCGCAGCGCCGGTGTACGAATATTTACCACGTTGATCCGGTAGTAAAGATCCTGGCGGAATTTGCCCTCGGTTACCATCTGTCCCAGATCGCGGTGGGTCGCGAGAATGATGCGAGCCCGCAGTGGAATTAGGCGGCTGGATCCCAACCGGCTGAACTCCCGCTGCTGCAGCACACGCAGCAGCTTGACTTGCGTCTGCAAACTCAGCTCACCGATTTCGTCGAGGAACAGCGTACCGTCGCCCGCCTTCTCCAGGTAGCCTTCGCGCACGCCAACGGTTCCCGTGAAGGCCCCTTTCTCGTGTCCGAATAACTCCGCTTCGATCAACGTCTCGGGAATCGCGCCACAAGCGAGCGCCACAAACGGGCGCTTGGAGCGGTTTCCAATGTTGTGAATCGCTTGCGCTACCAGCTCTTTGCCGGTGCCGCTTTCGCCCGTGACCAGGATGGGAGCATCCAGATTTGTCACTCGTCGGATGAGGTCGTAAACCGCCTGCATACATGCGCTCGATCCGGCGAGCTGGTCTAGACCGATCAGCTTTTGCAGTTGCCGGCGCGCGCTGTCGAGCTCCCCTTTCAACAACCGGCCGTCGTACGCGCGCCGCAGCACATTCCGCAGCTCCGGAATCACCGGCGGCTTGCGCGCGTAACTGTGAGCGCCGCGCTCCACCAGTTGCAAAGCCTTCTGGCGGTCCTTGTCGTCGGCCATCACAATCACGGGCACCTCCCCGCTGAGTATTTCGTCGTAGTAA
Source organism: Bryobacteraceae bacterium (assembly GCA_036488895.1). Lineage (GTDB taxonomy): Bacteria > Acidobacteriota > Terriglobia > Bryobacterales > Bryobacteraceae > Bog-105. The sequence goes on from DASXGT010000235.1 coordinate 49,250, forward strand.
GCCTCACCGGAACAAAAACCGCAGTCCGCGTCGAGGATTAACGCATTGCATAGACTGCCGGTTACCATTTCTTTGGCCCGCTCCGCATCGCTCGCCGTTAAAACGAGAAACTCGCGGCCGAGCGTGGAAGACAGCACCGACATCAGTTTCACGTCCTGCGACAACAGACCAATCCGAATCGGCTCACGACCCAAATTTGTTGACATATCTGCTGACATTTTCTTCTCGCTTCACAAGTATGACCTGGTAAAACTTCTAATCTCAATCGCAAGTTAGCCCATAAATACTAGAAACTATATCCTCCAGTACCTTACTAAGGTCCTTGAAAAACCTGTCCCGTCGGCATCCCGGTCCTTTCGACGGTCGCGGCGGCCAGATCCTCGGGACCAACTTCGTATTCGCGAAGCGCGTAAGGGAATTTGCGCCTCATCAAGCAAGCGGACCGCGTTTGTTCTCATTAACCTCCGCCGCTTCACGGTATCCCTTAGACGTCCTCTCGAATGATAAGTTCTGTGGCTTCGTTCAGGTAGGGGTCAGGGCTTGTTGCAACTCCTGGTATTCGGGCCAAAGCCTGCTGTCCACAAAAGGACCTTGTAGCGAGCGATATGGTGTAACGAGCCACAATCTTTTCCCCGAACATTCTCACGGTAATGTGCGGCTGATTTTCCGCGCTGTTTACATATGGAATCGAGTGCCCGCCGGCAGCGGGATAGGATAGTTGCTTGTATAGGCACTACCGGTTCCCGAGGGGACACGAAGACTCAGTTCGGAGCGTCCGGTGAAGAACGCCGGGCGGTCATCGCGATTGAAAGCGCATGGCCTCCGCTCTGAAGCTTCACCCAAGAAATGGGCTTGTTGCCATGCTCCTGTTTTGTTGGGTCAGGAGGGAGCAAGGTAATGATTCGGACCCTGGAAAATAGCCAATACCGGAGCGGAACCCGGGCGGGTTTTCCGCGGGCAAAATGGCAGCGCAGTACACCTCCGGGGCCGAGATCCGGATGGAGAATCATCGGCACATGGCTCGCTGGAGGGCCGCTTGCATCAGCGGTCACCACGGTGGCCAAAGGATGCCGGTGAATCAGGTCATGAAGAACTTCAGGCCGATCTTCCGCAAACAGGGAGGAACGGTACACTATTCAATTTACCTTTCGCGGCTCCAAGGTAAGCTGGTCGCCCACGGTCGTGGACGAGCGGTCTGCAGTACCAGCGGGAAGCTCCAGTACTGAACGCGCAACGAGACAGGCGGAGAGGCGCCAAGGCCGCAGGTTCCGCCGGATTTTCCGGACGCGCTGCGCCCGGTCGAGATAAAGGACATCGATCGGGAACTTCATAAACATCGTGTGAACGCCTTCACAGGGAGCGATCCACAATCCGCTTCCCTCTTCGAGGAAGTCGTGTTTAAGCAGGCCCGCACGGCGTTCGCGACTGGATCCGGCCAGAACAATACCGTCGCCCAGGCTGGTGTTCCGGGTTGCGTTAAGTACTGCGTAGGTCATGCGCTCACTAGTAGCAACGGGCGGCGGCCGCAAGGGCTCTTTCTCCAGCCGCTTTAAAAGTATTTACTCGAAATCATAGCAGGGCGCGCGCTCAGGGAAGAAGGACGACGCGCGGGACACTTCGACCGGGGCTTCAGAGATCCGGCCGGCCGCCAGGCGTTAGGCGGCCTGGATAATGCCGCAGCCAGGCAGGCGAAAGCACCGGGATTTGCACGGCGGCGAACTTTGTCTGGGCCGATTCTCTGGGTGACGGAGATGTTTCCAAGATTGTTTTTGCGGCCGGTCTTCAACTTCCCCAACTCCAACAGGAAGTGCTACAAATGCTTCAGCAGTCCACGTTCCAGATCTCGCTCCGGCTCTTGCGTAAGGCCAGCTTAGTTGTTACGGTAACCGGCAGCCTTACCGTCCCAGCGGCCAACATAAAACACAGCGCCGGGTTTGGCGGCGCGCAGTTTGGCTGCTCCTTTTTCACTGACGGCGGTGCCCTTTAAATCCGCTTCGCGCAGCGCAGGCAGGGCAATGATCGCACCCACCGCATCATCGTTAATCCGGTTGCAGCCCTGCACCTTCAGCTTCTCCAGTTTGGGCAGCGACTTCATCTGTTCCAGCCACTTCTGAGTCACACTCAAGGTACTGATCTCGCCGAACTTGGCGCCTTCGATTCCAACCGCGGTCGACGTGCAGCCGAACCTGAGTTCGTGCAGGTTCTTTAGCGTCAGCACTGCTTGGAGACCTACGTCCGACATAGCGATCGTCCAAATGTTTTTATCGTTGCCCTGCCGGCCGCTCAGATCCAAATACGTTAAAGTGTTCATCTGGCGGAGCGCCTGCAAGCCGGCATCGCCCAGTTCATTGCCGCCCATGGTGAGTTCCTTCAGGTTTGTGAGCGAAGTCAACCGCTCCAGTCCCACGTCGGTCATCTGAGTGGACCCCACATTCAGCGATTCCAGTGTATTGATTCCGGCGATATGTTCCAGCGCGGTATCACCCGCTTTGGTGCCGTGCAGATTCAAATGTTTGAGGCCTTTCCAATCCTTAATTGCCGCGACCCCTTCGTCCGTGACGTATTCAGCGAAATAAAGGTCCAGCGTGGTCACTCCGCGCAGGCCCTTAATCTCCTGCATGCCCTGATCCGTGATGTGCGTCAATGAGAGGTCCAGCTCATTCAAATCATGAAATTGATTGAGGCGGCGGAGGTCTGCATCGCTGACCCAGGTTCCGCGCAGGTTCACGGCTGAGACACCACCCCGGGCGTTGCGCGTCACGGACCCACCCAGGTCGCTGATCCACTGGGTGTCATCCGCCTTGCGGGTATTTACATCAGCGGCAAACGCCGGGATAACGCAGAGTAACAACATCAACAAAACAGTCTTCATTGCTTGACCCTCCGGTTCGGCAGAGCCGAATCGCGATCGAAAATGATTTTACATTCCGGGAGTGCGGTTTTCAACGCAAGCATTCCCTTTTCCGTGACGAGCGTGTGATACAGGTTCAGCGACTTGAGTCCGGTCATGGATTGCAGCGATTGCGCGCCCTGATCGGTCACGCTAGTTGCATCTAAACTCAAATTACTAAGCTTGGTGAGCGATTTCAAAGATTCAACGCCTTTGTCGTCCATCGACGTATAGTCCAGTTTCGCGGTCGACAGGTTTTTCAATTCGGCTAAAGACACGGCGCCTTCGTCTGTCATCCGCGTACGGAATAGCTCAATCCGTTCCAGTTGTTGTAGCGGCTTTAGTGACGCGATTCCGGCATTGGTTATGCCCGTATGGTTCAAATCTAATTCGCGCAAATTGATGAGCCCAACGATTTGTTTCAGACCGTCGTCGCCTATTTCTGTGCTCGACAGATCCAGTTTCTCCAAGTGTGTGAGTTTCGAAAGATTTGCCAGCGCGGCATCAGTGATGTCCAGATAACGCAAACGCAGGCTCTGTAGACCCGAAAGCATTCCAATGCCCGAAAGGCCCTGATCGCCTACGTGTGAACCCGAAATATCTAACTCGCGCAGGTCTTTCAAATCCTTTAAATGTGACAAGCCTGGCCCCTCTACCAGCGTTTCCGCCAGCCACAGGGTATGCAGATGGCTCAGGGCGGCGAGCTTCGCAACCCCGCTGTCTGAAATAGTGGTGTTGCTGAGATTCAATTCCCGAAGGCCTGTTAGCCGCTCAATGGACGTCAAACCAAGATCGGAGACCTGGGTGACTTGCAATTCCAGCTTTTCCAGGCGCTGCAGCTTTTCCAGGTTTTTCAGTTGAGCGTCACTGACCGAAGTGGATGACAAATTAATCGCCGTTAGATGGCCGTCGGCCAACTCTGCGCTTCCACCCATCGCTTTCACCCATGCAGCAATCGCCGAGTCGGTGGAATCCGCGGGCCGATCCGCCCCGGCCAACTTGGTCTTGGGCAGCGCCGCCCCATCGAACTTGACCTTGGCGGACGGCAGGGCGGCACGCAAGGCTTCAACGCCATTGGGTGTGACCTGGCTATAACGTACATCGACATCCGACAGCTTTTTCAGCGATTGAAGCTTGGCCAGCCCGGAGTTGGTCACCTTGGTGCGGTAGAGATTAAGGAGTTCCAGAGATTCCATGCCAGACAAGATATCCATGGATTCATCAGTCGCTTGCGCGCCCAGCAGATTCAAACGGCGCATCGATTTCAGGCCGCGAAGAGACTCAATCCCTTTATCGGTAACACGCGTTCCCGAAAGGTCCAGTTCTTCAAGGTTGGTCAGGTCTTTTAAATACTTTAAGCCTTCGTCGGTGACCAGGGTATCGCGCAGCAGCAGGCGCCTCAAATCCTTGAGAGCGGCGAGCCCAGCCATTCCACTATCGCTGAATGGGTTATAGCTTAGATCCAAATCACGCAGGTTGTGAAAGGCGGAAAAATCGGGCTTGGAGAGACTGCACTGGGAACAGCGCAACTGCTTTAAACCTGACCAGGCAGCCAATTGCTGGATATCTTTGTCTCCCACTTCAATCTCCGCGTTGAAGTGCCAGCCAAAAGCCAATCGTTCAACGGAGGTCAGCGTGGCAAGCGATTGAAACACACCGGTTTTGTCTTCCTTTCCGGCGCCCGGATTCCAGATTGGGCCTGGAAGATAAAGTTCGCGCAGATGGGTTAGGCCTTCCAGCTTGCGGAGTTCTACCGGGTGCATCACAGCGGCGGTCAGGTCGATCGCCTTGATGTGGAATTCGCCCGGCGGCAGTTGTGAAACGTCATACAAGGGCCGGTTTGCGCCCTCCAGGACGACACTGCCCTCCCAGCGCAGCACCCATTCGGCGACCGCGCGTTCGTCCGCGCCATGCGCCGCGACCGTAAAGAGAAAAAATGCTGCAATGAGTTGGCGCATCACGCGTTATTCTACTGAAGATGCTGCCGGTGGGGCAAAAACCGCCGATTCCGCTGTGAGGAGTACCTTTGCTGAGACGGCTTATCTTGATTGGATTTGCGGGTAGCGCCCTATGGGCGCAGAGCGGAAATTTCCAAACCACCCTCTACCCGATTCTGGAAAAAGCAAATTGCCGCGCCTGTCACAACACGGAGGGGGTGGCCTCCGCCACACGCTTGCATTTTCCGGAGGTTGATGCTCCGGCGGCTAAGATCGAAGCCTTTGGAAACTCGTTGGTAACGCTGGTGGACCGTGACCACCCGGAATCGTCGCTCTTGTTTAGGAAGCCCACGGCGCGCATTCCGCACACAGGGGGCGAGCGCATTAAACCCGGCAGCCCGGAAGAAGCCGTGCTCAAAACATGGATCGCCAGATTAGCCAAGCTTTCGGGGGCTGATCTCGCGACGGCCCTCCGGTACCGCGAACTGGAAAATGCCGGTGGCGGCATGGCGGCGCCGGATGCCGAATTGCGTCGTCTGACGCACAGCCAGTACAATCACACGGTCCGCGATTTGCTTGGCGACCAAACCTCCCCGGCGAACCAGTTTCCGCCGGAGGACTTCATCAATGGATTTCGGAATCAGTCGCGCGGCCAGAGCCTTTCTCCTCTGCTAGTAGAGGCCTACAGTGCGGCAGCGGAAAAGCTCGCGCGCTCAGCCTTCCGCGGCGGCGATACGCACGGCTTGATTCCCTGCAAACCCTCGGCTGCGTGCCGTGTCCGCTTCGTGCGGGAATTTGGGAAAAAGGCCTTCCGGCGTCCGTTGGAGGCCGGGGAGCAGCAACGCTACGAAGCGCTAATGGCGAATGACCCTGATTTCTTAAAAGGCGCTCAGTTGGTGGTAGAGGCCATGCTGCAATCGCCCAATTTCCTTTTCTGGCTGGATTCAACTCCTGACCCGAAATTAAAGCCCTGGGCAACCGCCAGCAGACTCGCGTATTCCCTGTGGGACACCATGCCCAACGCGGAACTGTTTGCCGCCGCTGAACGAGGCGATCTTGGGACTCGCGCCGGTGTGGAGAAAACGGCTCGGCGTATGCTGGCCGATCCGCACGCCCACGATTCGCTGGATGAATTCGTGAGTCAATGGCTTCGTTTCGACCGGCTGCTAACGGCGAGTAAGGACCGGCGTAAATTTCCACTTTACACGCGTGAGACCGCCAATGCCATGACCACGGAAGCGCGTATGTTTGTCTCTGACTTGGTCTGGAATGATGGCGATTTCATGACGCTCTTTACAGCGAAGTACGGCTACGTCAGCCCCGAGCTAGCCCGTATTTATGGCGTAACGGCCCCTGCGAAGGACTTTGATCGGGTTCCGTTCCCTGCTAATTCAGAACGCGCCGGCATCCTGGGGCAAGGCCTCTTTCTAGCGCTCACTGCGAAACCGGATGATTCCTCGCCCACTGCGCGTGGCCTGTTTGTGCGGGAGCAGTTTCTTTGCCAGCATGTGCCCGATCCCCCGCCGGGCGTGAACACGAACCTGCCGCCGGTGACTGAGGCCAAACCGCAAACCAATCGCGACCGCATGTCCGAACACACCACCAACGCCTCGTGCGCCACCTGCCACAAGTTGATGGATGGAGTCGGTTTTGGTCTTGAGAAATTTGATGCCGTGGGCGCGCGTCGCGATCGGTTAACGCTGGAATTCCGCGGCGCGGCAAAAGAGGGAAAAGAGGGAGAGGACCGTAGCCATCATCTGGCTGCGCGCACGGTGACCCTGCCGCTCGATACAACCGCGTTCGTGGCTGGAATTCCCGATTCGCAGTTTACTTCGCCTTTGGAACTGGGTGCGATTCTTGCGAAAAGTTCCCAGTGTCAGGAATGCGTCGTCAAACAGTATTTTCGTTTTCAGGCCGGAAGACCAGATGCGGCAGTGGATCGCCCGCTCATCCGGAGTGTCTCTGAAAATTTTCGCAATTCCGGTTTTCGCTTTAAAGAGCTTATAGTGTCTTTAATGGTCCAGAGAGAGTTTTCAGCCGCCGATTCGCGTCAAAGCGACTCGAGCCAAGGTCAATCCGGCCCAAGCCGAAAGGGTTTACAGCATGTCTCAGATAATCACGGATCGCGTTAGAACGTCCCGCCGGTCACTGTTGAAAGGGCTTACGGCCGCAGGTGCGCGGATTGTCGTTGGTTTGCCGCCGCTCGTGTCCATGTTCAACTCTTTGGGAACAGCCTACTCTGCTACATCCGAGGCCGGCACGGTGAGCGCAGGCGCGGTGGAAAAGCCGATTGAGAGCCGCTTTGTTCTCTGGTTCAACGGCAATGGTATTCCGGAGCGCTACTGGATTCCCTCTGAAGAAGGCACGGACTACGAGTTGACGCCCTGTCTGGCCCCGCTTGCCCCGTGGCGCAAAGATGTCCATGTGCTGAGCGGAGTAGATAACGCCGCCGCCAGCGGTAAAGGCAATGGCCACACGAACTCAATGAGCGGCCTAATGACCGGTATGGATTTTACCGGCCGCGGCCCCAGTGGACCCTCCATCGACCAGATTATAGCCGGCAAGATCGGTGGAAATTCCCGCTTCCGCTCGCTGCAGATCGGCGTGGCGCAAGAATCGTTTGGCGAGAGCATGCAGCGCAATATGAGCTGGGCCGGATATGAGCGCGCGCTGCCGCCGGAGATGATTCCGCACCGGCTGTTTGACCGGCTGTTCGGTGCGCAGGAAGAAGGTTGGGTCAACCGCAAGCGCAGTATTCTTGACACGGTTCTGGCGGACGCTTCGGCGTTGGAGAAAAAGCTGCCAGGCGATGACAAGACCCGGGTAGACGAACATCTTTCGGGGATACGCGATCTGGAGCGCTCCATCGCCGGGCTGCCCCCGGAATATCACCGCGTGGAAGCGCCGGACTTTGATGGAGACATGAAGGACTGGCCGCGTATCGCCAAACTGCAAAGCGACCTGTTAGTGCAAGCGCTCGCCATGCGGCAGACGCGCGTGGCTTCTTATATGTTGACGAAGTGCCAAAGCCTGACGCGCTTCCCGTGGCTTGGATATACCTCCGCGCGCCATCATGATTACACGCACGCCGGAAACAAAACCTCAGGAGCGGACAGCGCTGACGGCATGCACGTGCTGCGCGACATTTGCCGCTGGCATGTAGAGGAGTTTGCGTATCTAGTGGCGAAGTTGGAATCAGTTCCTGAGGGCGATGGAAATCTGTTCGACCACACCAGCCTGATTTTCGCGCATGAGCACGCCGAAGCCAATCCGCACAAAAATAGCGGTTTGGCGATGATCGTGGCCGGCGGAAGTAAGAAGCTGGCTAAAGGCGCGCATACCAGGGTGACCGGAACGGTCGGCGACGTTTACGTGACCGTGGCTGATGAAGTAGTCGGCGCAGGTATCGGCAAATTTCCGACTGCCACGAAGAAGCTCGACGCTCTGTTAACTTAAAAAACTCCGCGCAACGCGCCATAATAGCCACTCCCGTTCACATTCCGCGAGATTTCTAAAACAAGTATCAGGTGGATACTGTGTCGATAGTTCTGATAGCCTGTGTAAACGGTCCATTGGCATGTCTCTACCTTGCCTCAGTCAACGGCAGCGCTTGACACTCCGGCCAGCCACTCCACTGCTAGTGCTGTTGCTACTCTCAGCCGGGAATCTTCGCGCCGGCGTCGATTTCAACCGGGACATCCGGCCTATTTTTTCTGACAAGTGTTTTACCTGTCACGGCCCCGATGCGGCAAAGCGGAAAACAAAAATGCGTCTCGACATCGAGTCGACGGCCAAAATAGAATTGACGGGCGGCCGCCGCTCAATTGTTCCGGGTCATCCGGAAGCAAGCGAAATATTCCGCCGTATCAGTTCCGAAGACAAGTCGGTACGCATGCCGCCTGCCTATTTAGGACGCGACAAGCTGAGCCTGCATGAGATTGAACTGGTGAAAGAGTGGATTGCACAGGGCGCTGCATGGCAGCCGTTTTGGTCTTTCATTCCGCCAAAACGTCCGCCGATTCCCGTATTTCAGGATGGAAGTTGGGTTCGAAATCCAATTGATGCCTTCGTTCTGAACCGGCTAAATAAAGAGGGATTGCATCCATCTCCAGAAGCCGATAAACGGACTTTGATCCGGCGTGTCACCCTGGACATAACGGGTTTGCCGCCGGCGCTTTCGGAAATCAATGCATACCTAGCCGATCAATCGCCCGGCGCTTACGAGAAAGTAGTGGACCGGCTGCTGGCATCTCCGCGTTATGCCGAACGGATGGCTTTCCGATGGATGGAAGCCGCCAGGTATGGCGACACCAATGGGTACCAGACAGATGGCCCGCGCGAAATGTGGCGTTGGCGCGATTGGGTACTCGATGCGTTTAATCAAAACATGCCGTTCGATCAATTCACGGTGGAACAGCTGGCTGGTGATTTGCTTCCAAATCCAACTTTGCCTCAACGGATTGCCACCGGTTTCAATCGCAACCATCGCACCAGTGGCGAAGGCGGCATCATTCCCGAGGAGTACCGCGTCGAATATGTAGCGGACCGCGCTCAGACTACTTCGACCGTCTGGATGGGTTTGACCATGGGTTGCGCCCGCTGCCACGATCATAAATACGATCCAATCCTGCAAAAGGATTTTTACCGCCTCTTCGCGTACTTCAATAACATCCCGAATGAAAAAGGCTTTTCCTATAACTACGGAAATGAAGAGCCTTACATCAAAGCGCCTTTGCCGGCGCAACAAGTGAGACTTGCCGATCTTGACAAGCGTGTTGCGGAAGCCGCGGCGCACTATCAAGCGTGGCAGAAGCCGCTGCGGCAGCAAGAGCAGCGTTGGGAAAAACATATTCAAGGTAAATGGAACGATTGGACGATTGACGACGGGTTACAATTTCGAGCCAAGCCCCTGGTCTCGCTGGATGGCAAGCGTTCTGTAGATACGCCTGGCGACAAAAAGGTGGCTTATTTCAACTATCTCGATCCATTTACGATTTCAGCTTTCATCAATCCCAAGAGCCTGGAGGGAGGTATCGTTTCCAGGTCAGAGGACTACGCGGAAGGAACGGGGCAAGGGCTTTACCTGTTGAACGGCAAGCTGCGGGTGCATATCATCCACCGCTGGACCGATCTGGGCATACGGCTTGAGACGTATCAGTCTCTCAAAGCGAACCAATGGCAACACGTAGCCGTCACCTATGACGGCAAACGCAAAGCCGCGGGCATTCATGTTTATATCGATGGAGTAGAACAAAAGACCAACATTCTCTTTGATCAGTTAAACGAGCCATTTCACGTTCCGGCGGAGACGCCAATCCGCATCGGTGCTGCCGGCGGAAAGCACTTCCTAGGGGATATTCGTGACGTTCGCATCTACGGTCGAGCTCTGAATGCCGAAGAATCGGAAGCCGTATCGGCAAGCGACGATCTGGAAAAGATTGCTGCAATTCCGGAGACTGAGCGCAGTGCACCGCAGCGGGCAAAGATACGGCTAGCGTTTCTAGCAAACGGAGCATCTCCGCAATTGAAGGCTGCCCGCGCTCAGCTATTAACGGCGCAATTGGACCGCCAGCGCTTCTACGATTCCATTCCTACCGTCATGGTGATGGTGGAGGATCCCAAAGCGCGCGAATCTTTCCTACTCGAGCGTGGCGCTTACGACAAACAGGGTGAGAAATTAGTTCCCGGTCTACCCGCGGTACTTCCACAGCCGCCCGCTGAATGGCCGAATAACCGGCTTGGGCTGGCGAAGTGGATTGCTGCCCGCACAAATCCACTTACCGCTCGAGTAGCCGTGAATCGCTACTGGCAATCCTATTTTGGATTCGGCATCGTGAAGACCGTGGACGACTTCGGATCACAGGGCGAGTGGCCGGTCAACCCGGAGTTGCTGGATTGGCTGGCCGTCGAATTTATGGATTCCGGCTGGAACGTAAAGGCGATGCAACGGCTGATTGTTACCAGCGCCACTTATCGTCAAAGTTCGAAAATCACGCGTTTATTACTTGAGAAAGATCCTGATAACCGCTTGCTTGCTCGCGGGCCTCGTTTCCGGTTGGGCCCGGAAGTCATTCGCGATTCAGCTTTGGAGGCAGCCGGCTTGTTGACCGACAAACTCGGCGGACCGTCAGTGAAGCCCTACCAGCCGCCGGGGCTATGGCAGGAGTTGGCGGGCGGAGATGGGTACATACAAGATAAAGGATCTGCGCTCTACCGCCGGAGCCTATACACATATTGGAAACGCACCGTGGCGCCTCCATTCATGGCTAATTTTGATTCGCCGAATCGCGAAGTGTGTACGGTCTATGAGAATCGCACCGACACTCCTTTGCAGGCGCTAAATTTGATGAACGATGTTACTTTCCTGGAAGCATCTCGCAAGCTGGCGGAACGAATGTTAGTCGAAGGGGGTAATTCCGCGCAATCGCGCATCGATTACGGCTTCACCCTTTTACTAGCGCGGCCCGCGAGCGACGCCGAACGTAAAGTGGTGGAGAAAACGTTGAACACGTTTGAGGCCAAGTATCGCGCTAACAAAGACCTCGCGGAACAGTATTTAAATTACGGTGACGCTCCCCGCGATCACGCGCTGGATCCCTCGGAATTAGCCGCGTACACTACGGTAGCGAGCCTTCTGTTCAACTTGGACGCCACCGTCAATAAGGAATAAAGGAAGTACTTATGCCGTGTTGCCATTCGAACGACGACGACCTTCGCATCACCCGGAGGCATTTCTTTGGTCTGCAATCCACCGGAATCGGTGTTGCGGCGTTAGCCTCTCTACTCGGACCCAAATTGAATGGCGCCGAGCCGGTGAAGGGACAAGCCGGGTTGCCTGGATTCCCCAATTTCGCGCCGAAGGCCAAACGGGTGATCTACCTATTTCAATCCGGCGGACCGTCGCAATTTGAGCTGTTCGATCATAAACCTCGTTTAAGGGAATTCCAGGGCACAGATTTACCCGATTCCATTCGCGGCGGCCAGCGCCTCACGGGGATGTCCGCCTCTCAATCCAGCTTTCCGGTAGTGCCATCCAAGTTTTCGTTTGAGCAGCGTGGAAAATCAGGCGCCTGGGTGAGTGAACTCTTGCCGTATACCGCGCGGATTGCGGATGATCTTACCTTTATCAAAACCGTCAATACGGAAGAGATCAATCATGATCCGGCAGTAACGATGGCCCAGACTGGCTTCCGTCTGGGCGGACGCCCCAGCATGGGTGCTTGGATTTCTTACGGCCTGGGGTGCGAAACGCAGGATCTGCCGGCCTTTGTTGTGATGATTTCCTCCGCTGGCGGAGGCCAACCGCTGTACGATCGCCTTTGGGGCACCGCGTTCCTGCCCAGCCGTTATCAGGGTGTGAAATTCCGTTCCGCCGGCGATCCCGTGCTGTACCTTTCCGATCCCAAAGGCTTCGACGGTTCAGACCGGCGGCATTTTCTGGATGCTGTGAATCAACTGGACAAACTGGAACTGCGGGAATTCGGCGATCCCGAAACGGAAGCCCGCATTTCGCAATATGAGATGGCGTACCGAATGCAGAGTTCGGTACCCGAGTTAACAGACATTTCCAAAGAGCCCGCTCGCGATATTGAAGCCTACGGACCGGACGTAAAAAAACCGGGTACATTCGCGGCCAATTGCCTGCTGGCGCGCCGCCTTGCGGAACGCGGGGTGCGCTTTATTCAGCTTTACCATCGCGATTGGGATCACCACGCTGGATTGCCGGAGGCCTTGCCGAAACGTTGCAAAGATGTGGATCAACCATCAGCCGCATTGATCCAGGACTTGAAACAACGTGGATTATTGGACGATACCCTAGTGATCTGGGGTGGGGAATTCGGGCGAACCGTCTACTGCCAGGGCCGTCTGACTGCCACCGATTATGGTCGTGACCATCACGGCCGCTGTTTCACGGTCTGGATGGTTGGCGGCGGAATCAAACCCGGAATCACTTATGGTGAGACCGACGAATATGGTTACAACATTGTCAAAGATCCGGTGCACGTCCACGATATGCAGGCAACAATCTTGCAATGCTTAGGCATAGATCATACGAAGCTTACCTTTCAATTCCAGGGGCGCCATTTTCGCTTGACGGATGTTGCAGGCAAAATTATTCAGCCGATTCTCGTTTGAGCGTTGGATTTCCAATCAGAAACCCCCCTCGCTTCCAGAGTGGTCAGATCGATAGTGTTTTAGGCCATAATGTCGTGCACAACGTTGCCGGCTACGTCGGTCAGACGGAAATCCCGGCCGCTGTAGCGGTAGGTCAGCTTGGTATGCTCCAAGCCCAGCAGCGCCAAAATTGTGGCGTGCAGATCGTGAATGTGGACCGGGTTCTCCACCGCCTTGAAGCCAAAGTCGTCGGTTGCTCCATAGGTGATGCCGGGCTTTACGCCGCCGCCCGCCAGTAACGTCGAGAAGCCGTGATTGTTGTGGTCGCGGCCATTTTGATACTTGACCAGTCCGCTTACTTCCACCACGGGAGTGCGGCCGAACTCACCGCCTATGACAACCAGGGTTTCGTTCAGAAGGCCGCTGGCCTTGAGGTCCTGCAGCAGAGCGGCAATCGGAGCATCGGCCTTATCAGCGAGATCCCGGTGAATCAGGATGTCATCGTGATTGTCCCAAGGCTGTCCATTCCCGAAATAGACTTGGACCATGCGGACGCCTTTTTCCACCAGGCGGCGGGCCATCAGACAGCCGCGCCCGAAATCTCCATCGCCATAGCGGGCCCGCACCTCAGGCGATTCCTTCGTAATGTCAAAAACCTCCGGCGCCTCGGTCTGCATGCGATAGGCAATTTCGGCGGACTGAATGGTGGCCTCCAGTTGCGGATCGTGGCCTTCTCGCTTCATCTGAATCTCGGCCAGTTGATCGAGCAGATCCAACTGCCGGCGCTGCTCCACCTGCGTCGTACTGGTGTTCTTGATGTAGCGAATGAGTTTATCGGGAGTTTTCTCGTTGTTTGGGATATAAGTGCCCTGGTGGATCGCGGGAAGAAAGGCTGACGTCCAAAGCTGCGGCCCTACAATCGGATACCCCGGACAGAGCACGACAAAGCCGGGCAGATTCTGATTCACCGAGCCAAGGCCGTAGGTTAACCACGATCCCATGGAGGGGCGGCCGGGAACGCGATTGCCGCAGTTCATCATGAAGAGCGACGGTTCGTGATTGGGGATGTCGGTATACATGGAGCGGATCACGCACACGTCGTCAATACACGAGCCGAGCTTAGGGAAAATTTCGCTGACTTCGATGCCGCTCTGCCCGTATTTTTTGAAGCTGAATGGCGATCCGAGCAGGTCGCCGGTTTTGCGCTCCGTCTTCAGATTGGAGGAAGGCATCGGCTTGCCGTTATATTTCTGAAGCAGCGGCTTGGGGTCAAACGTATCCACCTGGGAAGGGCCGCCATTCAGAAACAGGAAGATGACGTGTTTGGCCTTCGCCGGGAAATGGGGAGATTTAGGCGCGAGCGGCCCAGCATAGGCCGCCGGAGTTTCAGCCGCATCGGCATGCGAAAGAAGGCCGGCAAAACCAGCCATGCCGAAGCCGCCGCCCATGGTACGGAGAATTTCTCGTCGCGTCATTTTTCCATCTCCTAATTCAGAAAGTTAAATTCGTTGGAACTCAAAAGAACCTGCATGTAGCGCGGCCAGGATTCTTCGCCCTGTACAAACTTCAGGCCCAGAGCGCGCTCCTCCCCGGTCGGTTTGCGCTGGAAAAGCAACTCATACGCATGGTCAATCCTGCTGGAATCATCAGGGCCACTGGTAGTCACTCGGCTCGCCAGCGATTTGGCGCTTGCCATCACCATTCCGCTGTTCATGAAGAAAAGCCCCTGCAGCGGCACGGTAGTGGGAAGGCGCTGTTCACTAGTCACAATGGGGTTCGGGAAATCAAATAACGCCAGGAACGGATCAAGCTGGCGGCGGCTCACGAAGCCGTACACCGTGCGGCGGTCATTATCATCTTTGGTGAAGGGCACCGCCGGGCCGCCCATTTTCAGATCGAGTTTGCCGGAAACCAACAGCAGCGAGTCACGCAGCGATTCCGCATCAAGGCGGCGGCGGTTAGCGTGCCACAGCAAGCGATTATCCGGGTCAACCGCGTAATTCGTTTCCGAGTTCGCGGCGCTGAGCGCGTAGGCGGACGAAAGCATAATCTCACGATTCAATTTCTTGATAGACCAGCCTTCCGCCACAAAACGCGTAGCCAAAAAATCAAGCAGTTCGGGATGGGAAGGCAGGTCGCCTTGCTTACCGAAGTTACTGGGCGTGCGAACCAAGCCTTTGCCGAAGTGCTGCTGCCAGACGCGATTTACGATGACGCGCGCCGTGAGAGGATTTTTCGGATCTATAATCGCTTGGGCCAGTTCCAGCCGTTCCGCCCCTTTTGTAAACCGCTTCGGTTCAGCGCTGCTGAGAATGGCAAGAAAGTGGGGAGGCGCGGGCTCACCGGGATTGTCACGGCTGCCTCTGATCCACACCCGCTGTTCAACCGGGTTGGGTTTATCAGCGATGGTCTGCAGGTACGGATAGTGCGGCGGCAACTGCTTCTGCAGCGCGGCAAGGTCTGTCCGCATGGAGTGGAGATGCGCGCTCCAGACGCCAGTTAGGAAACGGTCGAGCTGCGGGTCTCCGTAGTGATAGATACCTTTGTTCCCGAACAGATCTTCCCAAAGCACATACTTGTCACGCGCCATGGACGCCAGGTTCGCGCCGGATAAATCAGCCCGGCTGGGATTGAGGCCCAGCCGAATGTGATTCTCATCATCAATCCGCTTCTTCTCCTTGTTGACGGCGAAGACAAAATGTTCGAAGTCATTTGCCGCCTGGGTCAGCGCTTCGGTATTCCGCTTCTGTGCGGCGGCCTTGTACCAAGCATCAAGGAAAGGATGCCGCAGCTTGGGTTTTGCCAGGTACTTGGACCAGCGGATCAGCGTCTCGCAATCGAGCTGCTTTTGCTCGGCGACGGCTGCGAAGTCTTTGTCCGGCGCGCCAGGGGGTATGGTGGAAACGGCCAGCAGATAAGTGGATGTTTTCGCGGCTAAAACACCGCTCAATTCTTCACTTTGATGGGCGATAAAGCTGTCAATAACCGCTTTCTGTTCGTCGACCTGTTTCTTGTGTTCTTGGTACGCGTCCACCACCGGCTTTGCGGCCAGCGGCGTTTCGTGTAGCGAGGTGTTGTTGAAGATCCCCAGCAGAGAGTAATAATCCTGCGTGGGGATGGGGTCGTACTTGTGGTTGTGACACTGCGCGCACGCGACGGTCAGGCCGAGAAATCCTCTGGTTGTCGCGTCGACGCGGTCCTCCTGAAACTCCGGGCTGAGCGCATAAAAGCCAAGTCCAGCCTCATACCGCTCTTTGTCGGGCATGAGATCCCCCGCAATTTGCGCCTCGACGAAGGTGTTGTACGGCATGTCATCTTGCACCGCCTTGATCACCCAATCGCGATATCGAAAGGAGTTTTCGTAGGGCTCATCCCGTTCTGAATTCAACTTGTCGTCTGAATACCGGGCAACGTCCAGCCACAGACGCCCCCATCTCTCGCCATAGCGCGGCGAGGCGAGCAAGCGGTCCACGACCTTTCCAAACGCATTGGGCGATTTGTCGTTTTCAAAGGCGGTTACTTCGGCCAGCGTAGGCGGGAGCCCGGTTAAATCGAAAGTGGCGCGGCGAATCAAAGTACGCCGATCCGCGTCAGCGGAACGCGTCATCTTTTGCTCTTCCAGCTTGCTAAGGATGAAGCGATCAATGTCCGATTGCGCCCATTTGGTGTCGTGAACCGCGGGAACGGCGGCCTTCCGGATTGGTTGAAACGACCAGAAGGCACGCTGCTCCGGAGCGATCTGATAGGCAACGGCCGTTTGCGATGCCTTGGGAGCGTCGGGCCAAACAGCACCCGCTTTGACCCAGGCTTCAACGGCGGCGATTTGGTCGTCTTTCAGACGTCCGCCAGGAGGCATTTTGAGCTTGGGGTTCGCGTAGCGAAGCGCCTGGACCAGCAGACTTTTTTCCGGATCGCCCGGCACGATGACCGCACCGTCTTTGCCACCTTTCATCGCGTGCTCGCGGGTGTCCAACTGCAAGCCGCCCATCCGCTCTTCGGTGTGGCAGGCATAGCACTTTTCCACCAACAACGGACGAACGTGCATTTCAAAATTCTGGTCATCCTGAGCGAGCACCGGGCGAGCGAGAGTGCAGCTGAGGAGAAGCGCCGCCGCGTAAACGTGGCATGGCACTGTTGACAGTTGTTTACTGACGACGGAATTGGCTTTCCGTCTTTGCCGGAGTGACTTTAAACGATTCATCGTTTACAACAGGGGTAATCAGATCATATGTCATTTATTTCCATCATGCGCCCTTTCGAGCGGCCATAATCGGATTACTCCGGCAGCAATGTGGCCGTGCCGGCAACGGATAGTTCTGATCTGGTATGGATAAGATCGACTGGTATGAAGCTGATTTTTTTGCTTGCGGCTGTCTCGTTGGTGGCGCTAGGGCAGGATTACGATATTGTGATCCGCGGCGGACGACTGATAGATGGAACCGGCAATGCGTCGTTCCTCGCCGATGTGGCAATCCAAGATGGCAGAATAGCGCGGATCGGCAAGTTAGGCGAAGTGAATGCCAAGCGCGTGATCGATGCCAAAGGTTTGGCCGTTAGCCCAGGTTTTATCGACATCCATAACCACTCCGATTACACACTCATCACTGACGGGAATGCGCAGAGCATGATCCGCCAAGGTGTTACTTCGATGATCTTGGGGGAAGGTGGTTCGGCCGCTCCATTGGGAGGAAAGCAAGAGAAGTCCGATGATGCAGAGTCCAATCATGCAGCCAGCTGGACAGACTTCGATGGTTATTTCTCGCGGCTGCTGAAACAAGGCATTTCGACTAATATCGGCAGCTATGTAGGTTCGAGCCAGATCTGGACGTACGTGCGCGGGGAGCACGCCGGTCCACCGACGGCGGACGAAGTCACCCAAATGCAGGCGCTGGTGCGGCAAGCCATGCAGCAAGGTGCGCTAGGAGTGGCAAGCTCATTAAGCGGCCCTCCGGGCTCATGGATCGACACGGACACCTTGGTTGCGATGAGTAAAATCGCCGGCGAATACGGCGGCATTTACTCCACCCACATGCGAACCGAAGGTAAAGGCGTATTCGAATCAGTCGCCGAGGCGATTGAAATCGGTAAACGGGCAGACCTGCCAGTGGACATCATTCACCTGAAACTTGCTGATCACGAACTGTGGGGGAAAATGCCCGAATTGGTCGCCGAAATTCAGAACGCACGCGCGCAGGGCCAAGATGTCACTGCGAATGTCTACCCCTATCGAGCCGGGCAAAATAATCTGGCCTCGATTATCCCGCCATGGGCTCACGAAGGCGGTACACAGGCTATGCTGCAGCGCCTGAAAGATGCTTCCCTGCATGCCCGACTCGTGAGTGAAATTGAACACGGCATCCCAGGATCCAACTGGTACGACCACTATACGGCCACAGGCAGTTGGGAAGGCATGTTGCTCGTTTCGTTATCCAACCCCACCTATAAGAAATACGAAGGGCACCGCATGAACGAAGTAATTGCGGCGATCGGGGGCCCTCCGGTCGATGCACTCTTCAAGGTTCTGGAAGACAATCAGGGCTCCGTGCCTACCGTTTATTTCCATCACGACGAGAAAGACATGCAATACGCATTGCGGCAGCCGTTTATCTCCATTGGTTCGGACGGAACGGCTGTGGCGATAGACGGTCCCACGGCAGAGGGCCACCCACATCCGCGCTATTTCGGTACTTTCCCGCGCGTTCTTGGCCGGTATGTCCGCGACGAGAAGGTGCTTACGCTCGAAGACGCTATTCGGAAGATGACATCGGCCAATGCAGAAAAGATCCACATCTTTGATAGAGGCCTACTACGGCAAGGAATGTGGGCAGACGTGACGGTTTTCGATCCAGCGAAAATCGCGGATCGAGCAACCTATGAGCAACCGCAGCAGTATGCCGTAGGTGTGGAGTATGTTTTGGTAAATGGCCAGGTGGTGATTGACCATGGCCAGCACACTGGCAGGCGTCCGGGCGCCATCCTGTATGGTCCTGGCAAAAATAAGATCGGGCAAACGGCCGATTATCCCGATCACGCTAGTCGACAGCAAAATCCGGTACTTCAATCGGTTCACTAATGTGAACTTGGCCGCAAGCTGACGCAACTTGGATTGAACGTAGTCGGGAATATCTGGATCACAAGGTCGAGGCTGCCGGCCAGCGTTGTAATGGCGAATGTTAAGGGCGTGCCCGATCGACTCAAAGGAAGCGTGTCGCGAAATTCTCGTCGCACAGCGCCATGCGTCTACATTCCTAAGTCGATCCTACGTAGTCGGCAAATCGGGTTTGGGCCAGATAGGGAACGGTAAGTCTTCTGGTCGACTGGAATCCGACTGTACTCCCCACCTGGCGAATTTCACATTGCCGGCAAACGCGCTGTCGTTGAAGTGGAACCCAAAGGAACGCGAAGTCTTAGGTCAGTATCAAGAGCGATTCGGCACGATACACCCGAGGCAAGTGGCTTAGGCCGCTTTAGGATCAAGATTCGAAGGAGCGCGAAGGCGAAGTTGCAGGGCGCTCATCCGTTCCAGAATCAACATCGGCCCACCGCATTGAGGACACGACCAGGTAACTCGTGGATGCTGAACGATACGAGATCATTGAATGCTCCTGGACTTAGGCGTATACTGCTTCCAAGCGTGGTGCGACCAGTTAGGTTGTCGTATCCCGCCGGTTGTTTGAGGTTTGAAAGCTCAGTCCCGTGCCGATGTCACAGGGCGTAAGCTCGTACCGTGGATGTGGCTCCGGTCGGCCTATGAAATGGCTACCTGGAGGATACATGAAAGTGCTAGATTGTGTTTCGATGTTGCTTCGACAAAAAGGAAGCGCCATCTTTTCATTGCCTTCTGTCGCGTCAGTTTATTCTGCCATCGAGTTGATGGCGGAAAAGCATGTCGGCGCCTTACTCGTTATCGATGACGCCTCTCTAGTCGGAATCATTTCCGAACGAGATTATGCGCGTAAAATCATTTTACAAGGAAAATCATCCAAGGACAGCTATGTTCGTGAGATCATGACTCCTTCTCCCATTACAATTCGCTGCGATACTTCCGTTGAGGAAGCCATGCGAATTATGACGGACAATCGCATCCGTCATCTCCCTGTGATCAACTCGGCAGGACACGTTGCCGGTGTCCTGTCAATCGGCGACCTTGTGAACTGGATCGTTACCTCTCAGGATGAGACCATCGCGCATCTGGAGCATTACATCGCTGGCGATCTTTGTCACTGACCTGAGTTTGTGAAAACTAGCGCGGTGGCGCGGCCTCTACTGAGACTGAGCCGCCGCTCTAATAGCCTCCCAGAAAGGTCCAGGATAGACACCGAGTATTAGAAGGGCCACGCTAAGAACCGTTAGGATCGCGCCAAATGCCACGCTTAGTCGCGGCGTCTCGATGTCAATTTGCGCGCGCTCCGGCTCGGTGAACATTGCGACAATGACACGCAAATAGTAAACCAGGCCAATAGTGCTGCTGACGATAAGCACGATGACAAGCGCCCAGGCTGCTGCCGAGGCGCCTGCGGTGAGCACGTAGAATTTTCCCAGGAAGCCGGCCGTCAGCGGTATCCCGGCCAGGGAAAGTATCATCGCCGTAAACACAGACGCCAGTAGCGGCCGCCGCCAGAACAGCGCGCGAATGTCATCAAAGGTTTCGGCGTCACGCGCGCCGCTGCTCAGCGCCAGCAACGAGCCAAAAGCTCCGAGAATCGTCACCATGTAAGCCGCCAGGTAGTATGTTGCAGCCGCTCTTCCCAGAATGCCCCCGGCAACAACCGCCACCAGGAAATAACCCATATGTGCAATAGACGAATACGCCAACAGCCGTTTGACGTTTGTCTGACGCAGGGCCAACAGGTTCCCGGTCAGCATAGAGGCCGTTGCCATGATTCCGAAGACGAGGAGCAGCGGCCGACTCGCTGTGCCCCCTGTCCATAACCAGCGCAATAGAAAGGCGAAGACGCCGCCTTTCGAAACCGTCGCTATGAACGCCGCTACCGGCAGGGGTGCACCTTGGTACACATCAGGCGTCCAGAGATGAAACGGCACTACCGCCAATTTGAACCCGATACCGCTAACCACCAGCACCATTCCGGCCAGCGGAACAAATCCGCCGGCAAGGCCCGGTGAATGTTCAGCCATGGGCCTGAAGTCCAGGCTTCCTTCGGCTACATACAGCAGAGCCAGACCGAACAGAAGAAATGCCGATGAAGAAGCAGCCAAAACTAGATACTTGATGCCTGCTTCCACTGGCAGAGCCTCGGTGCGCGGATAGGAGATGAGTGTATAGAGCGAGATGCTCAGTAGTTCCAGTCCGAGGAATAAAGAAACCATGTGGCTGCTGGCCGCGAGCACCATTGAACCCAGGGTTGCCAGGATAAGCAAGAGGTAGAACTCCTCTTTGTGCTCGGAGCGGCAGGCTAGATACGGGAACGAGAGCAGTACTACGGCGGCACTCGCCACCAGTATCAAGGCCATGTACACAAGCGCATATTGATCGATGATTAACAGCGCCGTGATACGCGCGGGCGCGGCGGAAAATGCCGGCCACAAGCTGATGAATGACGCGGTGATTCCCACAAACGATAGGACAGCCGCCACGCGGTGGCTTCGCTTGATGGCGATTCCGATCGTCACCGCAAGTGAGGTCACCGCGAGTATGAGCAACGGCAACGCAGCGGATATAACTGAGTGGATCATTGCTTCATCTCCTTGCTTCATCTCCTGGCCGGATGCAGTAATGCAATGCTCTGCTCAGCGTCATTAGAGACCGGTCGAAAGACACGGATAAAGGACTGTGGATAGAGCCCGACCCACAACAGGCATGTCATCATGCTTCCAACAATCACCCATTCCCGAGCAAACAGATCGGGAATGCTCCAGTTATTATGATTCGGTCCCTGGAAGACCCGGCTGCTGATCTTCAACCCGTAGAGGGTAGCTGCAATAATTCCCAACGTCGCCACGGCCGTTAGGCTGACATTCGCCCGATATGCGCCGAGCAGGACAAGAAACTCGCCCACAAAATCGCCAAGCCCGGGCAGTCCTACGGAGGCCATCACAAAAAACAACCCGGCGCCGCTTAGGGCAGGCGCGCTTGTCCATAAGCCGCCCAATCGCGAAATCTCGCGGGTGTGCATCCGTTGCTGCAAAGCGCCGGCAAGGATGAACATAGCCCCCGTGCTGATGCCGTGGCTCACCATCTGGATAAAAGCACCTGTAAGGGCCGTTTCATTCCCGGCAAAGATCCCAATGAGGACGAAGCCCATGTGGCTGACGCTTGTGTAGGCAATTAGGCGCTTCAAATCATGCTGCGAGACGGCGAGAAACGCGCCGTAAAGTACGCCAATCACACCGAGCGTCATCATGGCCGGAGCAAACTCACGTACCGGCCCTGGAAAGAGTGGAAGAACGAAGCGAATCAATCCGTACGCGCCGGTTTTCAGCAGTAATCCGGCCAGGATCACGCTCCCGGCCGTGGGCGCCTCGGTATGGGCGTCCGGAAGCCAGGTGTGAACCGGAAAAGCCGGCAGCTTGACGGCAAACGCAGCGAAGAAGCCGAGCATCAAAATGCGCGCCATTTCAGGGGTAAGCGGGAGATTCTGTAGTGATTGGTAATCAAAGCTGTAAAAGCCGGTGTCTTTCTGATAGAGAACGGCAAGCGTGACTATTGCGGCCAGCATCAACAGACCGCTCAACTGAGTAAACAGGAAGAATTTGATCGCGGCGTAGATCCTTCGTTCGTGTCCCCAAATCCCGATTAGGAAATACATTGGAACCAGCATCAACTCCCAAAACAGGTAAAACAGGAAAAGATCTACTGCCAGGAATACTCCCGTGATCCCTGCCAGCACCCACAGTAGGTTGAAGTGAAAAAAGCCAACGCGATCCTGAATTTCCGTCCACGAGGCCAGCACAGCCATCAGTCCCAGCAAGAATGTCAGTAACAGCAGTACAAGACTTAGGCCGTCCATCGCCAGATGAAACCGAATGCCGAACTGAGGGATCCAGGACTGGTTCCACTCGTACAGCCATTGCGAGCGTGAAGCAGGAGCGCCGGCCCCCCGGGCGCTGATCCAGAGAGCGGCGGTAAGTACTAGATCGATGCCGGTCACCGCGACGGCAAGCCAGCGTGACGCTTGAACGCTTCTCCGCCCGATCAACAGCGAGAGAATGCCGCCAGCTAACGGAATCATGATGAGCCACAACAGAATCATGCAAGCCCCCCATCACCGGATAAACAATACAACCGCGAACAAAACAACAAAGCCCGCAGCAGCTCCCATTGCATACCAGCGCGTACGGCCGTTCTGGCTGAGCCGAAGCGTGCTGTTACCTAGATCTGCCAGCTTCGCGATCCCCGTGTAGATGTAGTCCACACTGTCAGTGGCGCTCCTGCCCACCACAAACTGAACAGGCGCCACAAAAAGTCTTTCGTACAGCCAATCCACTCCCCATCCCGAATGCCAGAGTCGAAGCAAAGGATCTTCGCGTGGTGTTCTTGGCCGCCACGGTGCGTAAAGAAAATACGCGAAGCCAAATCCGATAGCGAATGAAGCGCTAGCACAGAGAGCGGTACTCACTTCCGTGATCGGTCCGACGCGCTCCTGCTCTAATGAGGGCAGTACGCCGCTCAGGAAGTTCGAGAATACCGCCGTTCCACCGAAATCGGGCGGCGTATTTACATAACCGCCAACCAGGGATAGCACGCACAACGTGACGAGCGGGATCGCTACCAAAGCACCTGGCTTGTAGGAAATCTCCAACTTCTCAGGACCATAGAAAACGAGCAGGATGAGCCTGTAGGTATAAAAGGAAGTCAATGTGGCGCCCAACATTCCGGCGATCCAAAAACCTCCATTTCCATTCGGTCCGGCCCATGCCTGCCAAAGAATCAGATCTTTGCTGAAGAAACCTGCGGTGATCAGCGGCAAGCCTGCCAGTGCCGATCCGCCAATCACAAACGACCAGAAGGCCAGCGGCAGTTCGAATCGCAGCCCTCCCATGCGAAACATGTCCTGCTCGTGGTGCATCGCCTGAATCACGACACCGGCCGCGAGAAAGAGCAGCGCCTTGAAGAATGCATGCGTCATGAAATGAAAGATGGCAGCGGACCACGCCCCTAGGCCGAGCGCCATAAACATGTATCCGATTTGGCTCATAGTGGAGTACGCCAGCACGCGTTTGATATCGTGCTGCGCAATTGCACTGAATGCCGACATCAGCATGGTGGCCGCGCCAATCAGTGCGACAGCAAACTCGACAGGTGGCGCCAGGCTGAACAAGACGTTTGTTCGCGCAATCAGGTAAACGCCTGCCGTCACCATGGTCGCCGCGTGAATGAGCGCGCT
>DASXGT010000237.1:0-42791 GCA_036488895.1 Bryobacteraceae bacterium
CATCTATCGACATAAATTGGATGCTTTGGCTGACCTGAAAAAATCTCTTCTAAATCAAGCCTTCACCGGAAACCTTTAACTCCATGAATGAAGCCGAAACTAGAGCCGAGCATATCGATCCCGCCCTCAAAGCTGCGGGCTGGGGCGTTCTGGAAGGCAGTCGACTAGCCCGCGAATACCCTATCACGCGCGGCCGCATCGAAGGCTTCGGCCGCCGTGGCAAAGCTCTCATCGCCGACTATATCCTGATCTATCGCAACACCAAGCTGGCCGTGATCGAAGCCAAAGCCTGGGATCAACTCCTAACTGAAGGCCTCGCCCAAGCCAAAGACTACGCCGCGAAACTTGCCATCCGCTACGCTTATTCCACCAACGGCCAAAGCCTCTACGCCGCCGACATGCAGCAGGGCATGGAAGGCGAAGTACTCTGCTATCCCACGCCCGAAGAACTCTGGAATCAAACCTTCGCCGAAACCAATGCATGGCGCGACCGCTTCGCCGCCGTGCCCTTCGAAGACAGAGGCGGCTATTTCCAGAGCCGCTACTACCAGGACATCGCCGTCGAACGCGTTCTCGCCGCCCTCTCCGCCGGAAGCGAGCGCATCCTGCTCACCCTCGCCACCGGAACCGGCAAAACCTTCATCGCCTTTCAAATCGCATGGAAGTTGTTCCAAAGCCGCTGGAATCTCAGCCGCGAACCTACGCGCCGCCCGCGTATCCTCTTCCTGGCCGATCGCAACGTCCTCGCCGATCAGGCTTATAACGCCTTCTCCGCCTTTCCCGAGGACGCCCTAATCCGCATCGAGCCCGATGACATCAAGAAGCGCGGCAGAGTCCCGAAAAACGGCAGCCTGTTCTTCACCATCTTCCAAACCTTCATGAGCGGGCCGCCCAAAGACGGCCAGCCCTCGCCGTACTTCGGCGCATATCCGACGGACTTTTTCGACTTCATCGTCATCGACGAGTGCCATCGCGGCGGAGCGAACGACGAAAGCACCTGGCGCGACATCCTGAACTACTTCGCGCCCGCTGTCCAACTCGGCCTCACCGCGACGCCCAAGCGCCGCGACAACGTGGATACCTATGCCTACTTCGGCGATCCCGTTTTCATTTACTCGCTCAAGGAAGGCATTAATGATGGCTATCTCACGCCATTCAAGGTAAAGCAGATTTCAACCACGCTCGATGAATATATCTACACGCCCGACGACAATCTAATCGAAGGCGAAGTAGAAACCGGCCGCCGTTACGTCGAGACCGACTTCAACAAAATCATCGAGATCAAGGAACGCGAAGCTTACCGCGTGAAACTCTTCCTTGATCAGATCGACCAAAACGAGAAAACGCTTGTCTTCTGCGCCACGCAGGACCATGCCCTCGCCGTCCGGGACCTCATCAACCGACTCAAAACCGGCAAGGACCCTAATTATTGTCAGCGCGTCACCGCGAACGACGGCGCGCTGGGCGATCAACACCTGCGCGATTTTCAGGACAATGAGAAAACCATCCCCACCATCCTGACCACCTCGCAAAAACTGTCCACCGGAGTCGATGCCCACAACGTCCGCAATATCGTGCTCATGCGCCCGGTCCGCTCCATGATCGAGTTCAAGCAGATCATCGGTCGCGGCACCCGCCTTTACGATGGTAAAGACTACTTCACCATCTACGATTTCGTAAAGGCCTATCACCATTTCAGTGATCCCGAATGGGACGGCGAACCCATGGAGCCGGAGCCCAAGCTCGAACCAAGGCCGAAACTCCCTCCTGAATTACCCACCCCGCGCCCGGAACCCGCACCTCGCCAGCAGAGAATTCAGGTGAAACTCGCAGACGGCAAAGCCCGCGCCATTCAACATATGATGCTGACCAGCTTCTGGCATCCCGATGGCACGCCTATGTCCGCTCACCAATTCACCGAGCTGCTCTTCGGCAAACTCCCCGAATTTTTCAAAAACGAAGACGAACTCCGCACCATCTGGAGCGCGCCCGGTACGCGCGCCAAACTCCTCGAAGGCTTGGCCGAAAAAGGGTTCGGTCGCGATCAGATGCTGGAAGTGCAAAAGATCGTCACCGCCGAAAAGAGCGATCTATTCGATGTGCTGGCCTACATCGCTTACGCACTTCCGCTGCTTACCCGGGAAGAGCGCGTCGCCCGGGCCAAACTAGCCATGGGCACGCAATTCAATAACAAGCAGCAGGCCTTCCTCGATTTCGTACTCGTTCAATATGTTAAGGTCGGCGTCGAGGAATTGGACCGCGATAAGCTTTCACCCCTGCTCACGCTCAAATACCACGCCATCAGCGATGCCGTCCTGGAGTTGGGGCGCCCGGAAGAAATTGGCATCCTGTTTTCAGGATTCCAAAAATACCTTTACCAACAGAATTTGTAATATATCTTACTGTTATAGCGCCGAATTGGCTTCGTCCCGCAAAGCCCTCCAAACCGAGGTAGTCTGTTTCGCAAAATGCGCCGTTTCTTCGCCTTTTGCCGCACAAAACGCTAGAATGAATCTGAAAATGCCGGATAACCGTCAGCTTGAGATCTTTTCCGATCTCCTCGTTACTGCGGAACGGGAATTTGACGCTGTGGTGAAATATGGCTCGCTGGTAGACGACAAGGCGCAGAAGACAAGTGGCCTCGCTGGCATCTTCCTGGCAGCCGCGTTCGGCTTTACCAAACCGGAATCACTCATTGCGCTCCAGACGCAGTACGGAAACATATCCCTGGTCCTTCTTTATGCGGCGCTGATTCTTTTTGTTGGTTCGGTGGGGTTGTGCTTGCGCGGTATGTGGCTAGGAAAGGTTCCCGTCAACGGCATTTCCGTGACCGCGCACGAGGATGTCGCGGGCTTGATCTTTGGCCTGACGGATGACATCGACGATCCTCTAATGATTGTTTACAAAGAAAGTCAACTCGGAATTTGGAAGTCTGCCATCAATGAACGTTTCCAGGCAAATCTCGAAAAAACACATCTGATCCATTACGCGCAGAGGGTTCTCGCTGCGGGTATTCTGGTGGCGGCGCTCAATCTAGCGCTATTGGGCTTTGCCGCCCGCAAAAATGCGATACCATCCAATCAAGAGAATCATATGCCAGAAGAGAAGCAAAAGAACTCCCATTCTCAATCTGCGGAAAAACCGCAGGCCAGGCTCGGGTTCATGACTGTCGATGGTAAGTTTGTTGACCTTGATCCCACTGGCAACGCTAGTCCGGACGAGCGTCGCCGCCGGGTTCTCGCAACTCTAGTAGACCCCGCATTCATTGACGCGCAAGTCGCAAAGTTGCACCGTCTGTATTAGAAACGTGCTCCGTTTCGCAAAATGCGCCGTTTCTTCGCCTTTCCCCCGCTTAAACGCAAAACACGTTTGACACCCAATTCCCACATCCGCTAGACTAAAGTGTTCGAGCTTTCGAATCGGAGAGAAGAAGTCTGTCCATGCGTACTGAATTTCCGTCCACACACGAAATCGTCCGTGCGTGGCACGTGATTGACGCGAATGACGCCGTCCTTGGCAGGATCGCGACTCGCGCCGCTATGCTCTTGATGGGCAAGCACAAACCAACTTATGCCCCGTCTATTGATACGGGCGATCATGTCGTGATTGTCAATGCCGCTAAGGTCAAGCTGACCGGCGACAAAGAACGGCAAAAGCTTTATCGGCGTCACACCGGCTATCCGGGCGGCCTGATTGAAACCGGCGCGCGCAAAATGCGTGAAACGCGTCCGGAGCGGATGATCGAGCTTGCTATTTCGGGTATGTTGCCGAAAAGCAAGATCGGTAAAACAATGTACCGGAAGCTGAAGGTCTACGCGGGTGAAAACCATCCCCATCAGGCCCAGAAGCCCGCTCCATTGGTTGTCAAGGGTTAAGAAGGAAAAGGATTAGTTTAGGTGCCAGTGAAGTTAGTTCAGCAGTTAGCTACCGGCCGTCGCAAAACCGCCACCGCGCGTGTCTTCTTGCGTCCCGGTAAAGGTCAGATCACCGTTAACCACCGGACGTTTGAAAATTATTTTGCAAACGAATCGGCCCGCGCCTATGTGCGCCAGCCGCTGCTCGCCACTGAGCTTGCTGACCGGTTCGACATCATGATCCTCGCCGACGGCGGCGGGGTCACCGGACAAGCTGGGGCGGCACGCCTCGGTATTGCCCGCGCCTTAATTGAATTCAATTCCGAACTGCGCGGCAAGTTGAAGCAGCTCGGTTTTCTCACGCGCGATGCTCGCGCACATGAGCGAAAGAAGTACGGTCAAAAGGGCGCACGCAAGCGCTTCCAATTCTCCAAACGGTAGTACGTCCTTTCGTTTTTATAGTTCCCTAGCGATTCAGCGGTTTTGCGGCCGCTGGATCGCATAACCGTGTAGGTCCCCAGGCCGCGCAAATCCCGCTTTGGACCGCGTGAGCTCTTGCGTTCCCACACGTTAAGACATATAGGAGTCAGGTTGCCATCGATCTCGATGAAAGAATTGCTCGAAGCTGGCGTTCACTTCGGGCACCAGACCAAGCGCTGGAATCCAAAGATGAAAGAATACATCTTTGGCGAACGTAATGGTATTTACATTGTCGATCTGCAGAAGACGCTCAAACTCTTCAAAGATGCAATGCGGTACGTCGGTGAAATGGCCGCGCAAGGCAAAACCGTCTTGTTTGTCGGTACCAAGCGTCAAGCGCAGGAAGCCATCGCCGAAGAAGCCACCCGCTGCAGCCAGTTCTATGTGAACCAGCGCTGGTTGGGTGGATTGCTCACCAACATCACCACCGTTCAGAAGTCCATCAAACGTTTGAAGGAACTGGACGCCATGGCGAATTCCGAAAACGCGTACGAAGGCCGTGCCAAGAAAGAAGTCGGACGTCTCGAACGCGAGCGCAAGCATTTGCAGCAGAACCTGGCCGGTATCAAAGACATGGTCGGCCTGCCTGATCTGCTATTCGTGATCGATTCGAACAAGGAAGCCATCGCCGTGAAGGAAGCCCGAAAACTCGGAATTCCCGTAGTGGCCGTGGTCGATACGAACTGCGATCCCGACGAAGTAGATCACGTGATTCCGGGCAATGATGACGCTCTCCGCGCCATTCGCCTATTCACCACCAAAATTGCCGACGCTGTCGTCGAAGCCCGCTTGCTGGCGACCGAGACTGATTTCTCGGCCGAAAAGATCGTCAGTGACGATTCGGCTATAGGCGAGCAAACTCCGGAAGAATACACCCAGTATCTCGATCCGAAGTACCTGGAGCAGTTGAATTCGGAAAGTCTGGCCACCAGCGCGGAACCCGAACCAACCCCGCGCAAAGGACCTGGCAGTGAAGCAACTGAGGAGTTCGTCGGTTCAACCGTAGTCGAACATTAATCCGCTCGTTAACTGGTTGTTACGACTGGTTGCTACGAATGGATGAATTATCGGGCGACCGGCCACCTAAGGCTTGGTCGCCCCACGTGTGTAATAAGAGGATATAAACAAAATGGCTGAGATTAGCGCACAATTGGTAAAGCAGCTCCGTGAGCGCACTGGCGCCGGAATGATGGAATGCAAAAAGGCGTTGCAGGAAGCGAACGGAGATCTGGCCGAGGCGGAAGTGGTATTGCGTAAACGCGGCATTGCCAGCGCCACTAAAAAAGAATCCCGTTCCGCCAAGCAAGGCCTCATCAGCTCCTTCATCAGCCCCGACGCCAAATTGGGTGTGCTGGTGGAAGTGAACTGCGAGTCCGATTTCGTCGCGCGCACCGAAGACTTTCAATCTCTCGCTGCGGGTATCGCCGCCCACATTGCCGAAACCAAGCCCAAAGCCGTCAAGCTGGATGACGTCGCCGAAGCCGAGCGCGCCAATTTCAAAGCGCATGAAGCTCTGTACGAACAAAAATTTGCCGGGGATGCCGAAGGCGCAACCGTGGGCGAAATGGTCAAAACCAAAATCGCCAAGCTCGGTGAAAACATCAACATCTCGCGCTTCGCCATCTACCAGGTACCGGGGCACGGCGTTGTCGGCAACTACATCCACGCAGGCTCGCAAATCGGCGTTCTGCTCGAACTGGCCACCGCTAACGGCGCTGCTTCCGGCAAGGAAGAGTTCAGAACCCTGGTGCGTGATATCGCCATGCAGGTCGCTGCGGCGCATCCGCAATTTGTGAATAGGGAGCAAGTCCCCGCTGCGCTCGTCGAAAAAGAGCGCGAGATCCAACGCGCCCGCGCGCTTGGGGAAGGCAAGCCCGAGAAAATGGTGGATAAAATCGCCGAAGGCCGCATGGCCAAGTTCTACGAAGAAGTTTGCCTGCTGGAACAGCCGTTCATCCGTGAAAACAGCATCTCCGTTGCCGAGCTCATCAAGACAGTCGGCGCGAAAATCGGCGATACCATCTCCATCGCTCGCTTTGAGCGTTTCAAGGTCGGCGATTCCGGCGATGTTCCCGGCGTGCAGGAAAGCCCGCTTCCGGTTACCAATTAATACGCACCGGACTTGCACCCATGCCCAGATATCAACGCATTCTTCTGAAGATCAGTGGTGAAGCGCTGGCCGGCGGCCTTTCTTTCGGCCTTGATCATGACCGGGTTAAGTCCCTGGCCACTGAGGTAGCGGAAGTAGCGCAAACCGGCGTACAGGTGGGCATGGTGTTGGGGGGCGGCAACATCTTTCGTGGTGTTGCCGCGGCTGCCCGTAAAATGGATCGCGTCACCGGTGACCATATGGGTATGCTGGCCACCGTCATCAACGCGCTGGCTTTTCAGGATGCGCTGGAACATCTGGGTATTCCCACCCGCGTCATGACCGCGATTGAGATGCATCAGGTCGCCGAACCTTATATACGCCGCCGCGCCATTCGCCATCTGGAAAAAGGCCGCGCCGTCATTTTTGCGGCCGGCACATCCAATCCTTATTTTTCGACTGACACCGCCGCTACATTGCGCGGCTTGGAGATTCATGCCGAGGTCATCGCGAAGGCCACCAGCGTGGATGGCGTTTACGACAAAGACCCCAAGAAGCATCCCGATGCCGTCAAGTACTCCGAAGTGACTTATCTGGAGGTCTTGGCCAAAGCGCTAGGAGTCATGGATGCCTCCGCCGTGGCCATGTGCCGCGACAACCGCATGCCCATCATGGTATTCGATTTAAAAGTCCCTGGAAATATAATGCGAATGGCGATGGGCGAACAGATCGGAACAATGATCCGCTGATCGGAACCATATTATGAAAGAACAACAAGAGCCTGCTGCTCCAACCAGCCCATTTAAAGACGTCAAAGAAGTGGAATCCGGCGCGCGCGTGCGCATGGAGAAAGTTCTAGCCGATTTTCAAGGTGAAATGGCGCAATTCCGCACCGGCCGGGCCACCATATCCCTTCTCGATAGCGTGCGTGTCGATTCCTACGGATCGCCTGTTCCGTTGAATCAAGTCGCGCAATTGCACGTCCCTGAGGCCACCATGATCACGGTTCAACCTTGGGACACTTCCACCATCCCGGCGATTGAAAAGGCGATCCGCAACGCCAATCTGGGCGTGAACCCTTCGAACGATGGAAAAATCATTCGTGTGCCGGTGCCGCCTCTCACCGAAGAGCGCCGCCGCGATTTGGCCAAGAAGCTTAGCCACGTCGCCGAAGAGCGCCGCGTGGCTTTGCGCAACATCCGCCGCGATGCCAATGACCATCTGAAAAAGATGTTCAAGGACAAGCTCATCAGCGCCGACGAAGAGAAAACAGCGCTCGATTCCAGCCAGAAGTTGACGGATACGCAAATTGCCAAGCTGGATCAGGTAGCCCGCGCCAAAGAAAAAGAAATTCTCGAGTTCAAATAGGCCGGCTTGAACACGCTGCTTGGCAAACAACAACTAGCTTCGATTTGGACTCTCGATGATTTCGAGAGTCTAGCTCGCGATCACATGAGCAACGCAGCCTACGAATATGTGACCGGGGGCGCCGGTGATGGCCTCAGCGCCCTGGAAAATCGCGCGGCCTTCAATCGTATCCGCTTGAATCCGCGCGTAATGGTGGACGTCTCCTGCATCGATACCAAGCTGCGACTGTTCGGGCGCGAGCACGCTTTCCCCATCCTGCTTGCGCCCGCCGCTTACCACAAGTTGGTGCATCCGGAAGGCGAACTCGAAACTGTAAAGGGCGCGGATCTCAGTGAGTCCACTTTGGTGGCCGCTTGTTTTTCTACCGTGTCCTATGAAGCCATGCGCCAGTCCTCGCGGCAGCCGCTTTGGTTCCAGCTTTACTTTCAAACGGACCGGGCCTTCACGAAAGATCTGGTGCAGCGCGTGTTGGCTGCTGGATGCGAGGCCGTCTGCCTGTGCGTGGATGTGCCGGTCAACGGACCGCGCGATCGCGAGCACCGCGCTGGTTTTAAGCTGCCGCCGGGCGTGGGCCGCGCGAATCTGGCCAGTCTCGGCGAGACGGTCTCAGGCGGATCCCATCGCCCGGGCGGACGCAATATTTATTCCATCACCCATGGACCCGATGTCACTTGGAAAGACGTAGAGTGGCTCCGCTCCATGATTC
This sequence comes from Bryobacteraceae bacterium, assembly GCA_036488895.1. Classification (GTDB taxonomy): domain Bacteria; phylum Acidobacteriota; class Terriglobia; order Bryobacterales; family Bryobacteraceae; genus Bog-105. Next base: position 8,498 of record DASXGT010000237.1, read on the forward strand.
CCGTGCCATTGCTCCTAAAAGGCATTTTGCATCCGGACGATGCGCTGGCCGCTGCCGACGCCGGCTGTGACGGTGTGATGGTCTCAAACCACGGTGGCCGTAGCTTGGATACAGTCGCTGCTCCCATCGACGCCCTGCCGGCCATTGCCGATCGCGTGGGCGGCCGGATCCCTGTGATCTTAGACAGCGGCGTCCGGCGCGGCATCGACGTTTTTAAGGCTCTCGCGCGCGGAGCGGCAGCCGTCATGATTGGCCGCTCTTATCTTTACGGCTTGGCGGCGGGTGGGGCATTGGGCGTGGAGCGTGTGGTGGAAATTCTGCGCACCGAACTGGAAATGACCATGGGCCTGGCCGGTTGCACCAAACTTTCTGAAATCTCAGGCCGCTTCCTTTTGCCCTGAAATCGTATCGATTACGATGGTCTCTGCATCTAACCAGGTGATGACCATGTCAAAATCAAACGGCAAAAAATTAGCTTCGCCCATCCTCGGCCAGCGCGGAAAGATTGTTCAGAAGTTTGGTACAGTCGTCGACCTTCCGCTCGGCCTGGACGCCGAAGTTCGGCTGGAAAGCGCGAAAAATTTAAATCAACTCCTCGCGGACACCATCTCGCTGCGGGACATGTACAAGAAGCATCATTGGCAGGTATCGGGTCACACTTTCTATCAGTTGCATCTGTTGCTCGACAAGCATTTCGGAGAGCAGGCGGAACTGGTGGATTCCATCGCTGAGCGGATTCAGTCGCTTGGCGGCGTGGCGATCGCCATGGCGCACGACGTTGCCGAGCAAACCAAAGTAGAACGTCCTCCCATTGACCGCGAGGAGCCACCGGTTCAGCTTTCGCGCTTGCTCGAAGCGCACGAACTGATTCTCCGGGAATCGCACGGATTCGCCAAAGTTGCCGCCGATAGCGGCGACGACGGCACCAATGATCTGATTGTGAGTGAAATCATCCGCACCAACGAACTGCAGGTCTGGTTCATCGCCGAACACCTGGTTGCGTTGCCGACGGTTGAAGCCGACTAAGGTTTTGGAGAAATGGTGGCCGGCAATTCGCCGGTCACCGATTGATCAAACGTAATCCCGTTCTTGTCCAGCAAATTTCCAACTGCGCGGTCTAGCGCCACCCGTGCTTTGATCCACACGCTGCGCGCCGCTACTTCCGTCGAGCGCGCTTGCGCCAGATAGCTTTCCTGTTGAATCACAAGGAAGTTTGTGGATGCACCGACCGTTAGCTTGTCGCGCTCTGCCTGCACCAGCTGCTCTTGGTACTGGCGGCTTTGCGTGGCGGCTTCGAGCGCGGAACGCGCCGTCTGCAGCGCGATCACTGAATTCTCTACCTGCTCTCGAACCTGGTTTGCCAATGACTGCGTCCTGGCTTCCACCTGCCGCAATTGCAGCAGATCGCGCGCGGCATCGGCTTGCGCCACATTGTTCCTAAGCGGCAAGTTAAGCTGAATGCCTGCCTGATAAATACGCGAAGTCCGCAAGCTGGCGTTACCTAAATCAGCGGGTGCTCCCACCAAGCCCGTTCCGGGTGTTCCTAACTGCGTATACGGAACTTCCGAACTGCCACGCGTTTGAAAATTGGCAATCACGTCAATCTCGGGCAACACCGCGTTGCGCGAAGCCTTTGCTGAAAGCTCGCCGCTCTGTACCTGCAATGCAGCTTGCGCCAAATCGGGCCGGGTCGCAATCGCATCGTTAACCATGGCGTCTAAAGGCTTTAAATCGTCCGCCGCGGGAATCGCAATAACGTCGGTGGGAACAATCGGCAGGTTCGAAAGAATTGGATCAGCCGAACCCCTGCGCGCCAGTTGGGATTTTAGAATCACTTCCTGTTGATGAACAAGCCCTTCGGATTGAATGAGATCGAGCTGGCTCGAAGTCACCAGCGAATTTGCCCGCGTTAATTCCAAGGGCGCTAAGGTTCCTTGTTCTACTTGCGCCGCGTCATCCTCCGCCAATTTGCGCGCCGCCGCCAAGCTCTGTCGCTTTACCGCCGCGCTCTCGTTCAAACTGACCAAGTCGTAATAGAGCCGGGAGACACCATAGACCGTGCTGATAAGCTGCTGATAAAAGACCAGCCGCGTGATTCTCTGATTAATCGCGGCGATCCGCAAATAGCGCAGGTTGAGTTCCTTACCGAAGCCGCGCAGCAACGGCTGGCTCAAGGTCACCGAAGTATTCGGCGTGGAAAAGGGGTTGTATCTACTTTGTGCAGAGTACGCCACCTGCGAGGCATTATTGACATCCACCTCTACCTGCGTCCCATAGCTGAAGCCTTGCACCAGCGCGTAGTTGGCAGCCGTAAAATGCAAGGCCTGCGGACTTGAAGTGGCGGCGGTAGCCGCCGCGGCATTCGTCGGATCGACAGTCGTGAGCAGAGCGCTATTCGCGCGTTGAAAATAGGTGGTGTTGCCGGTCAGCGTGGGTTGAAACGTCGGAATCGTGGGCCCAGCCGAAAATGGCGCCGCTCCCTGTTGGGAAAGGCTTGTGGGCGACTGGCTCAAGATATTCAGCGAAGTCAAGTCATTCACCGTGGGTGCGGTGGGCGTGACGGAGGAAGCCGCGCTATTCAATAACGGAGAACCAGGTCCGCCCACGCCAGTGGGGCTTTCGGCTACGTTGTAGTCCACCCCGCGCAGTGAGCCGCCGCCTTTCGCGCGCAACGCGTCGGTGCCGGAGACCGCGAGGTTATAGCGCGACACTTCAACGTCCAGGTTGTTTTCAACGGCTAGGGCGATGGCATCGTACAACGAAAGATAGATAGACCCATTGCGCACCAGGCTCCGGGCCCGGTCCGCGGGCCCCAAGCGTAGCGCGGGCGCGGTAGGCGTGCGGTACGGCGCCAGAAAATCCCAGAACGAAGTACGAATCGGCGTCTCCGCCTTTTCGGTCCGGGGCGAGGCTTGGCTGTCTTGTACCGATTGCAAAATGGTGGGTTGCGAAACCGGTGACTGCGCTTGTAAATGGACTACTGCAACGAGGAGCAGAGCTATCGAAAACCGTCTCATTATTTCTTTGGCGCCGCCTGCTTGTTCTGGAATTGCGGATCGATTTCGACCCCTTCTTGCACTTCGTCACTGACGCCATGTGCGATGAGCTGTCCATCCTCTAATCCGCCCGTGATTTCGACGAGGTCTCCATAATCGCGGCCGATCCGAACGGGTACAAAGTGGACATGCCGGTCTTCGACGACCGCAACCAGGTTCTTGCCGCCGCGCACCACAATAGATTCACCGGGAATCACCAACGGCGGCGTCGCCTTCAGTTGGGAGAAATCCACCATTACGTACATTCCGGGCAATAGCTTGCCGGTGGGATTACGCGCTTGCACTTCCACCAGCAGCGTGCGCGTATTCGGATCGATGGAGGAGGAGGTCCGCGCAACTTTTCCCGTGACTGTTAGCGGCTGTAGTCCTTGAAAGTTGAGCTTCGTCTGCTCGCCCATGTGCACAAAGGCGGCGTAGGCTTCTGGCACAGATACCAGAATTCGCAAAGGATCAAGGCTGGCGATACCGAACATCCCGCCGCCTTGCGAGCCGCCCGTGGATGGCGCTACTGAAGAGGTAAGATCGCCGGACGGCCCGGAATTCGAACCCTGAGCACCGGCTTGCGTCGAACTTGGCGTGCCTGACGGGCTGTTCCCCAATCCGGTTCCCGTCGCACTGATCAGCGAACCAACATCAATGTTGCGCTGAGTAATGACTCCGTCAAAGGGTGCAGTGACTTTTTCATATTGCTGTAGAACCAGCATTCTTTGCAGATTGTCGCGATTGGCTTGCACGTTGCTCTGAGCTGCAATCACGTTGGCATCGGCGACTTTCGAGCCCGCTTCCTGGTTGTCGCCGTCTTGCTTGGAAAAAACACCTTTTGAAACCAGCACTTTATAACGATCCCACGTGAGCTGCGCCAGATGTTGTTGCGATTGTAGCTGCACAACGGCGGCTTCGCTCTGGGCTAACGTTGAGCGAGCCTGGGAAACCTGTTGATCCAGATCGGGAGCGTCAACTATGGCCAGAAGTTGGCCGCTGTGAACATGATCGCCGATGTCAACTAAACGTTTGCTGACATAACCAGAGGACCGGGCGTAAACAAAGGCCTCCCGATAGGCGAGCGTAGTTCCAGGGATGGTCAAATCGGCGCCCGCAGTAGCTCGTACTACTTTCGTCACCTCTACCTTGGGGTGCTCCTGCGTCCGTTCCTGTGCTTCCCGGTCGATCTGAGCGGTTAGTTTGGTGCGCGGTATCCATCCAACGAAGACGAATAGGATAGCCACGGCGACTAAAAATAGCAGGAAAAGCAGCCAGTGGCGCGGCGAATGGCCTTGGTTGCCGGAGCGCTGATTGCCTGCTGGGTTGCCAGAGTGGTTCGGCGCCGTCTCACTAAATGTAGCCATGTTTGATGCCTCCCCTTATGTTCTTTCCCGATATTCTTGCTCGATACGCTCGTTGTAATCGATAGGAGATTGTTTGCGCAGCAGCGAATATATGATGGGAACGATAAAAAGCGTACTAACAGTGGCGAAGAGCAATCCGCCGATGACAGCGCGGCCCAACGGAGCATTCTGCTCGCCGCCTTCGCCGAAGGCTAGCGCCATGGGAAGCATGCCGATAATCATGGCGAGCGCGGTCATGCAGACTGGCCGCAAACGGGTATGACCTGCGGACAGCGCAGATTCCCATTGATCTTTCTTCTGTTGGCGTTCATCATTGGCGAATACCACCAGTAAGATGGAATTCGCGGTAGCTACGCCGATAGTCATAATGGAACCCATCAGTGACGGAACGCTGAAAGTAGTGTGGGTGAGATACAACATCCACAAAATGCCGGAAAATGCACCAGGCAGCGCCATCAAGATAATGAACGGGTCGAGCCAGCTCTGAAAATTGACTGCCATCAAAAGGTACACAATGACCACCGCGAAAGCGATGCCCAACAGCAGGCGCGCGAAGGATTCTTCCATGGTGGAAACCTCGCCGCGCAGTGCCAGCACTGTGCCGCCGGGTAGTTTTTTGTTCTTATTGTTTTGCGTGCGTTCAATGATCTGGTGAATCTCGGTGGCAACGCCGCCTAGATCGCGCTGGTCCACGTCGGCATAAATGTCGAAGGTGGGCTGGATGTTGTAGTGGTCCACCACAATGGTGGAGACGTTGCGCTGGATAGTCGCAAGGTTCGCCAGCAACTGACTATTCGATCCGCCGGCCGCCGTTACGGGCGTGCGCTGCAAAGCTTCGAACGTATCGATAACGCGCAATGGACTCTGCACCACGACTTGGTAGTTGACTCCGTTTAGCGGATTCAGCCATTGGTTCGGCGCGGTTTGCGACGTGCCGGAGAGCGAGATCAGCATGCTTTTGGCGGCATCGCTCTGGCTCAGCCCCAGTTGCTGCGCTTTGGCGCGGTCCACATTGACATCAATGGTGGGATAAGAAACTTGCTGATGAATATGCGCGTCTACGATTCCCGGAATGGCCTGCACCTGCCGCAAAAGATCTTGCGCAATGCTGTAGTTCTCCACCGGATTGCGCCCCACCACTTGCAGATCGATAGGAGCGGGCAGGCCAAAATCGAGAATCTGGTTAGTCATGTTCGCCGGGGTAAAAAAGAACTTCTCCAACGGGAATTTGGCGGCCAGTTTCGTTCTCAATTCGCGCGAATATTCCAGCGTCTTTCGCTCACCCGGTTTCAATGAGATTTGAATATCGCCGTCTGAGTTACTAATGGTGTCACCGCTTGAAAAGGCCAGGTTGATGCCGCCGTTCGGCAGTCCGATATTGTCGAGCAGCATGTCAATCCGATCGTTCGGAATGATCTTGCGGATCTCCGCTTCTATCGCGGCGAAGATCGTTTCGGACTGTTCGATGCGCGTACCGGTCGGGGGCAAAACGTGCAGGCGCATTTGGCCTGAATCGACGTAGGGAAAGAAATCCCGGCCAATCGCCAGGGTCAACAACGAAGAGCCGGCGACGAAGATCCCGAAGAGCGTCAAAACAATACCGCGATGGTGGAGGCTCCATTCCAGCCATCCTTTATAGTTCTCGCGGAACCGTTCAAAGTGTATATTGAAGCGTTCGTGTATATGCCAAATCCAGTTCTTGGCCGCCTCAGGCTCCGGCTGACCTTCCTGGTATTGATAGAGCGCTACTTCCGCTGGAAGTAAGTAGTGCATCATGGTCGGCACTAGCGTGCGGCTCAGGAAGTAGGAAGCAAGCATGGCGAAAACAACAGCCATGGCGAGCGGCGTAAATAAGTATTTCGCAGCGCCGGTCAGCAGAAGAACGGGCAAAAACACGATACAGATGGAGAGCGTGGAAACCAGAGCCGGCGCTGCCACCTGGCTGGCGCTATCGAGAATGGCATGCACCAGGGAAGAATGCGGGACCGTCAAATTGCGGTGCGTGTTTTCAATTTCAACAGTCGCGTCATCCACCAGAATGCCGACCGCTAGTGCCATGCCGCCCAGCGTCATCACGTTGATGGTTTCGCCTAACGCAGCGAGGACGCAGATAGACGTCAGAATGGAAAGCGGAATGGAAGTGAAAACAATAAGCGTGCTGCGCCAGCTTCCCAAGAAGAGCAGAATCATCAAGCCCGTGAGGACGGCGGCAATGGTGGCTTCGCGCAGGACTTCATTAATGGATGCGCGCACGAAGATGGATTGATCAAAAAGCGGAGTAATACGCAGAGCCGGCGGAAGATCCGCCACTACGCGAGGCAAAGCTTGCCGGATCTCATTAACGATATTCAGGGTGGAGGCTTGACCATTCTTGAGAACGCTCAAAAATGCTCCGCGTCGTCCGTTTTGGCGTACCACGTTGGTCTGGACAGCGTATCCGTTCCGGACTTGCGCCACATCTCGTAAGTAAACGATGGCGCCGTTCGAAGCGCGAACCGGCAGATCGTTAAAAGCCTCAACGGTGGTGGGGCTGCTGTTGGTGCGGACTAAATATTCAATATTTCCCACGCGCGCTGTGCCGGCGGGCAGGATCAGATTCTGATTGCCGAGCGCCGTGGAAATGTCGGCGGCCGAAAGATGCTTGGCGAACAGCGCATCCGGATTGATATCGACCATGACCTGCCGTGACTTGCCGCCCCAGGGAAGCGGAACGGAAGCGCCCTGTACGGTTGCGAGGCGCGTTCGGATGAAGTTCAAGCCCAGATCAAAAAGATCCTGCTCGGTTAATCCTTCTCCGGAAAGGCCGAGTTGCAGGATAGGGACACTTGACGCGTCGTATTTCAAAATGGCGGGCGGAAAAGTGCCCGGCGGCATTACGCGCAGAACGGTCTCCACGATAGAGGAGATTTGCGCGAGCGCGAGTTCGACCTTTGCTTTAGGTTGAAAAAAGACCCGGATGATAGCGACGCCGTCATACGATTGCGACTCCAGGTGCTCAATGTCGTTCACCGTTGTCGTCATGGCGCGCTCGGACACCGTGACGATGCGCTTTTCCATTTCGTCAGGTGTCAGTCCGTTATAAGTCCAAACAATGCTGACAACCGGGATATCGATGTACGGGAAGATGTCTTTAGGTAAGACAAGCGCCGCGATGGAGCCAAGGATCAGTATCAGTACTGAAAAGACAACGAAGGTATACGGCCGTCGTAAAGCAAGGTGAACAATCCACATTCAAAGTCTCAGAAAACAAAGCCCACAGCACGGGAACAAGGTTAGTTCAAGCGGCGTGAATTTAGGATAGCGCAGGCTAACGGGGTGCGGAATAACTAGAATGTCTTAGTACGGCCTCAGATTCGATCAAACAGCTTCCGGAGGACATTTGGCAAACGAGATTCGAAAGTATGACGCGATTATTATTGGTTCGGGGCAAGGTGGAAATCCGCTGGCGTACAAGTTGGCGGGCCGTGGGGAAAAAGTGGCTCTGATTGAACCGGGACCGCTGGGGGGCACCTGCGTAAACACTGGCTGCACGCCTACTAAAACAATGGTGGCTAGCGCGCAAATTGCCCACTATGTCCGTAACGCGGAACGTTGGGGCGTACGTGGGGGCGGGGCAGTTAGCGTAGATATGCCGGTAGTTTTGCGGCGTAAATTCGAGATTGTAGAGGCTTCGCGCACCGGCTGGGAAGACGCCTTCAAGGACACTGTGGATATCTACCGCCATCGCGCGCGATTTATCGGAGACAAAACACTTATGGCGGGCGAAAGTGTTTTGGAGGGAAGCCGTATCTTCATCAATACCGGTGCAAAGCCCGCCATCCCCGCCTTGGATGGACTGGCAGCGGTCCCGTATCTAACCAATGTCACTTTGATGGAATTGACGAAGGTTCCTGAGCATCTGCTGGTACTGGGCGGTGGATACGTCGGCTTGGAGTTCGGCCAGATGTTCCGGCGCTTCGGCAGTGAAGTCACGGTCATTCACAGCGGAACGCAGATACTGTCGAACGAAGATGAAGATGCGGCTGACGAGTTACGGAAATGCCTGGAGGGCGAAGGCGTCAAGTTTGTTCTGAATGCCCATGCCAGCCGCGCGGACAAAAATGGCGATGGGATTCGGCTCACCGTGGAGGGACAAGCGGTGACCGGCTCTCATCTGCTGGTTGCAACCGGCCGTACACCGCAGACGCAAGACCTGGATTTGGACAAGACCGGCGTGCAGGTGAATAAGAAAGGTTACGTGGCGGTGAATGAACGCCTGGAAACCAGCGCGCCGGATATCTGGGCGATCGGCGATGTGACCGGAGGCCCGGCGTTTACGCACATTTCCTACAACGACTATCAGATTATCTATGGCAATGTGTACGAAGGCAAGAATCAGAGCACTGCCACGCGGTTAATTCCCTATGGCGTGTTTACCGATCCAACTTTGGGCCGGGTAGGGATGACGGAAAAAGCAGCGCGCGCGCAAGGCCGCAAGCTAAAGATCGGGAAAATACCCATGACTAAAGTGGCAAGGGCGAGAGAACGCGCGGAGACGGCTGGGTTCATGAAATTAGTAGTGGATGCCGAGACCGATTTCGTGTTGGGCGCGGCGATTCTGGCGGCGGAAGGCGCGGAGTTGGTGCAGATTCTCAGTACCTTGATGCTGGCCGAGCGGCCGTACACGCTACTGAAGGGCGCTATCTACATTCACCCGACGTTGGCGGAAGGGTTCTTCGCGTTGATGGATAGTGTTGCCTAAGCAGGGAAATACTTGTCGCTCATTTCGCGCAGAAACGCAATGGATTCCGCCATCTCATCCATGCCGTTCACGCCGTCTTCGATACTGACCCAGCCGCGGTACTGGTGATCGGCCAGAATGCGAAAGATGGAATCGTAATCGTTCAGGCCCTTGCCTGTGACGCCGTGTTGCAAATGCGGGGAATAGCCGAGCGTGCCGTCGCTTTGGCGAAGATCGTCCAGCGTTCCCTCGCTCAAATAACGATCGCTTGCATGCATGCTGACGACACGCCCGGCGACGTTTCGCAATAGCTCAACTGGATCATCTCCCGCCACGAGGGCGTTCGAGGGATCGTATTGCACGCCGAAGTGATCCGTTTCGGAGATGGCGTTGATGACGCTGAGGAAGCGGTCTTGCTTTTGCGCGAACTCCGGGTACAGCCAAAAACCATCTTTATAATGGTTCTCCATGCCCAGCACAATGTCGTTTTCTTTGGCGACCGGGATCAGTTCGTAAAGTGCTTGCAACACCCATTCGCGGCCTTGTTCCCATTCCACCTCCGGGTAACGCTGTCCGCTGAGCACGCGGCAAACCGTACCTGGACCGCCCAGGCGGCGTGCGATCCGAATCATGTGCGCTTCGCGTTCGATCTCACGCTTGCGTTTGTTGGCGTCAGGCGCGGTGAAATCGGGTGAGCAGCATAGCATCGGCATCTTAAAGCTGGCCGAGTGAATCGCTTCGCCCACCGAATCCAGATAGCCTGTTTCAAAGCTCGTGAAGAAGGCCTCATACATTTCAAGGCCATCGGCATCTAGTTGTTTGGCCATCTCAATCCAATCGAAGACCGACATTTCGGCCTTGGCGATTGGTTCGAGGTAGCACTTGGGGAAAGCGGAAATGTTGAGCGGCATTACGGTTTCAAAACTGCCTTCACGTATTCACCGTGCTCCATCTTTTCAAAACACTCATGCCATTCGGGGAGAGAAGCCACTCGGCTGATGATCAGGTCCAGCGCGATTTGCCCGGAGCCGATCATGGAGAGCACGCGCTCCCATACCGGCCAATTATGCGAAAAACTGCCGGAAAGAGTGATGTTCTTTTGCACCAGCGGATCAAGGCTGAACTGAATGGGTTGTGGACCCCAGCCTACTTTAATGATTTGCCCGGCGGGGCGAACGGCTTGCAGCGCCATCTGCAAAGTGGCTGAAGCGCCCGATGCATCGACAGCGACATCTACGCCGAGCCCGTCGCCGTAATGCGAGACGTACTCGATGACTCCGCCATCAAGCGTTGCGTCCGCGCCCAGTTGCCGCGCCACGCTGAAACGGTATTGATCGCTGGGCAACCCGGCCATGATGATGTGACCCGCGCCGCTGAGCTTCGCCATCATGGCGCACAGCAGGCCGATGGGACCAGGGCCCAGCACCAGAACGCTATCGCCGGGGCGTATGCGGCCGTTGACGCAGACTGCGTTGTAAGCCACGCAGCAAGGTTCCGTGAGCGCCGCTTTTTCAAACGCAAGGCCGGCGGGAATGCGATGCAGGCAGCGTTCCGGCACGCGGACATATTCGGTCATCGCGCCGTCCACGCCATAGCCAAAGCCGCGGCGCGTAGGGTCCAAATTATATAAGCCAGTGCGGCTCAGCGGAGATGCTTCATCAATCACGGCCGCGGTTTCGCTCACCACGCGGTCGCCTTCCTTGAAGCCCGCGACGCGCGCGCCGGTCTTGGCGATGGTGCCGGCGAACTCATGTCCCAGAATGCAGGGATAGTTAACGGCCCATCCGTGGGAGCCGCGCCACTGGTGCAGATCGCTTCCGCAAACGCTGACCGCGCCCACGCGCAGCAAAATATCGCGCTCGCCGATCTCGGGGATGGGCACCTCGCGCAGTTCAACGGAGAGCGGCTCGCGTGAATAATTCACCAAGCCAGGCATTTGTGTGCTCATGATTTTTTGCCTACGCTCACTTCACCATACGCGTGTACTTTTTCGCAAATGACGCGCAGCGTAGCTTCTAAATCTCCTTCAACAATAATGGGCGCGCCGATGACTACCAGCGGAGCTCCATATTCGGGCGTTTGCGTGGCTTCCTCCAGCGTGAGACCACCGACGGCCTGCACGGGCACTTGCACGGCTGCCACTATTTCCCGCAAACGATCAAGCGGAGTTGGCGCGTGTTGGCCGCGCGCACGGCGTACGTTTCGCGTGTCGTAGCCGATGTGATGGATGATGTAATCGCAGCCCATCGCTTCCAGGCGCTTTGCGCCCTCCACTGGATCTGGCATGTTCATGTTGTCGCCCATGATTTTCGCGCCGAAATCGCGGGCGGCCTTTCCCGCGGCCTCAAAGGTTTCTTCATGGGCTTGCCCCATCACCACTATCATGTTGGCGCCCGATTTGGCCATTAATCGAGTTTCCGCATATCCGCCGTCCATCGCTTTGATGTCAGCCACAAGCGGCACCTGCGGATAGCGCGCGCGCAATTCCCGAATGGCGCGCGCTCCCTCGGCCATGATGAGCGGGGTGCCAGCTTCCAGCCAGTCAACACCGGCACGGATGGCCAGTTCCGCGGTTTCAAGCGCCGCATTCAAGTCAACAAAATCCAGAGAGAGTTGTACGATTGTTTTCAATTTTAAGATCCCTAACCCCACCACACTTCGCCCGGGGCGAGGTGAGCGCGCGCTACATCCTGATTAATTTCTATGCCCAGGCCCGGCTTGTCTTGAATCGTAAAGTAACCCTTTTCCCAGATCGGTCCTTCGTGAACGACCAGGTCCGGCCACCAATCGATCCAATTCGCCAGCTCATGGATATGGAAATTCCGCATGGCGGAGGCAGCGTGCGCAGAGGCAATGGTGCCCACCGGGCTGGCGGGATTGTGCGCCGCAGTCCAGATGTCATAGCTGGAGGCGAAATCGGAGATGCGCTTCGATTCCAGCAACCCACCGGATTTTGGAATGTCGATATGCACGCCATCAGTGCCCTGCAGCTCAATCAGTTTTTGGAAGCCCGCAAAGCCGTAGAGATTTTCGCCGGTACAAATGGGTACGGGGGATTGACGCCGCACGTAGGCCATGGTCTCCGGATTTTCCGGCGGCACGGGGTCTTCCAGCCACATCGGTTTCACCGGCTCCAGAGCCTTTGCCAGGTCAATCACGTCGCGGGTGTCATAGCGCCAGTGGCATTCAATGGCCATGTCGGGTCCTTGACCCAACTCTTCGCGCACCGTTTCCATGACCTTGACGATCCGCCCAACGTCCTGGCGGGTGAGGTTGCGCAGGTAAGGGTCGTGCCCGGGCTCTTTGTATTCGGGGTCAAAGACGCGCGGAACGCCATCGCCTTGGAACTTGAACGCGGTCCAGCCCCAACGCTCCGCCTTCGATTGTTGCACCAACTCCCGCCAGGCGGATAGTTCCGTCGGATGTTCTTTGGGCACTTGCGTGGTGCGGTAAAAACGCACGCGATCGCGAAAACGGCCGCCCAGCAGGTTGCAGACAGGTGTTTCCAGAATGCGGCCGGCTAAATCCCAGAGGGCGATTTCAATGCCGCTTGCTGCCGTGATGGTGACGCCGCCGATGGCGCCCGCCCCCGCGCTCTGCATCAACATTTTGGTGTAGAGCTTGTCCACATTAAGCGGGTCTTCGCCCACAATGATGCCCTTCATTTTATTGAGGACAAGATCTTTTACACCCCAGCCCCAATAAGCCTCGCCGATGCCGGAGATACCAGCGTCCGTTTCAATCTTGATCAGATTCCAATCCCAAGTGCCGCGCACGATCATGCACTTGACGTCGGTGATTTTGATCTTGCGTTTCAGCGCGGCGGCTTGACGGGCAAACGGTTCCGGAAACACCTGACGCGCAGTGGCTAAATGTGCGGCTGCCACGCCGGCAGTTTGAAGGAAACGCCTGCGGGAATGATTCGACATGGATGTGGGTCTGCAGTCATCATATTACGAGCCTCACATTCTAAACGCGTCGGCGCATCTTCGATATACTTTTGCGCAGACAGGCGGCACATGAGTCTACGTTTACCTCTCGTTGTTATTCTGGCGTCCAGCCTAGGCCGATTTTTGAACGCGGCAGCGCCCACGGTAGATTTTGACCGCCAAGTGAGGCCGATTCTTTCTGACAATTGCTTTACCTGCCACGGTCCCGATGAGACGAAGCGCATGCTGGGTGTCCACTTCGATACCAAGGAAGGCGCGTTTGGGAAGCCTGGCGTGATTGTTCCGGGAGATTCGGCGCACAGCAAGATGTATTTGCGTGTCAGCAATCCGAACGAAGCCATGCGTATGCCGCCGGTCTCGAGCGGGCACAAGTTGACGGCCGCGCAGATCGAATTGATCAAAAATTGGATTGATTCTGGCGCGAAGTGGGAAACACATTGGTCATTCGCGGTTCCGGTACGTCCGGAGTTGCCGCCTGTAAAGAACGCGGCCTGGGTGCGTACGCCGGTGGACCGCTTTGTTCTTGCCAAGCTGGAAAAGGAAGGCATGCATCCATCCGGTGAGGCTGATAAGCGAACGCTTCTCCGGCGGGTAACCTTTGATCTGACCGGATTGCCTCCCACGCCGGAGGAAGTCAGCGCGTATCTGGCTGACACTTCTCCCCATGCTTACGAAAAAGTGGTAGACCGGCTGTTGGCGTCGCCTCACTACGGCGAACGCATGGCCGTGCCGTGGCTGGATTTAGCGCGCTATTCCGATACGCATGGTTATCATATCGACAGCGCGCGGGAGATGTGGCCGTGGAGAGATTGGGTGATTCAGGCATTCAACAAGAACATGCCGTATGACCGCTTCACCGTGGAACAGATTGCCGGTGACATGCTGCCGAACGCGACGCAGTCGCAAAAGATCGCGACCGGCTTCAACCGCAATCACATGATCAATTTCGAAGGCGGCGCAATCCCGGAAGAGTATCAGAACGAGTACATTGTCGATCGCATTGAGGCAACCTCCACCACCTGGCTCGGCGTGACGCTGGGCTGCGCGCGCTGTCATGACCATAAGTACGATCCTTTCAGCCAGAAGGAATTCTATAGCTTTGGCGCTTTCTTTAATGGCGTGCCGGAGCAGGGATTGGATGGAAAGAAAGGCAATGCTGCGCCGTTCTTGCAATTGCCCAACGCCAAGCAAATCGAAGCGAAAAAGATATTGCTGGATTCCATACGGCGAAAAGACGCGGAGATCGCAGCGGCGGAAAACGCCTGGGAACAGCAACAGCGTGACATGCCGGTAACAGATGTAACAGCAGGCCTGTTGGCGCAGTTCCCCTTGGAAGACTCTCTGGCAGAGCATGTACATGCCGGTTCAACAGCATCAGTGGTGAGCGGAAAACTCAGTTATGTAAACGGACGCGTGGGCCGTGCCGCGAATCTGGACGAAGAGCCCAATCTTTCATTCGGTAATGCCGGCGGTTTCCCGGCGGCGCAGCCGTTTTCCATTGCTTTCTGGCTGAAGCCTGATGGCCCGTCGGGGATGGGTGTTCTGCAGAAATATGCGGAGTCGCCAAAGACAGGGCCGGGATATGAGGTTGCGCTGGATTACTGCAACAAGGGCAATTGCGATGTGATTGTGCGGCTGCGGGATCAGGGACCAGATTCAGGTGTCGAAGTTAAGACGCAGCATGGCGCCGAGCTCGAAGCCTGGAACCATGTTGCGGTGGTGTACGACGGTTCGGGCCAGGCGAAAGGCATCCAAATTTATGTGAACGGCCAGAGTGCTCCGATGCAGGTGGTCCGAAGCAAACCGGTTGCGGCTTCTTTTGAGAAAGGGAACTTGCAGACCGGAAACAAGGATTGGGGCACGCCGTTGAAAGGCCAGTTGAGCGATCTGCGCATCTATGGGCGGCGGTTGTACGCGAATGAGGCTCTGGAACTGGGGCTGCTGGCTCCGTTGCACGCTGTGTTGCAGCGGCCGAATGGCCAGCGCTCGGAAGAGCAACAGAAATGGCTCCGCAAATACTTCCTTGCGCAAGCCGCAAATGATTTAGAGAAACAGCTCGATACCGATTACACCGCACTCAACAAGAGCCTGGACAAGCTCAATCGTGAAATTCCCTCCACTATGGTCATGGCCGAGATGGAGAAGCCGCGCGACACATTTTTGTTGAAGCGCGGCGATTACCGGACTCCTGGAGACAAAGTGACTCCCGGTGTTCCCGCTGTTTTGCCGCCGATGCCCAGCGGTGTTCCGCGCAACCGGTTGTCCCTCGCCAACTGGATTTTGGATCCGGCGAATCCGCTCACCGCGCGCGTGGCGGTAAACCATTTCTGGCAGATGTATTTCGGTTTGGGTATTGTGAAGACCAGTGAGGATTTCGGCGCGCAGGGCGACCCGCCGAGCCATCCCGAATTGCTGGATTGGTTGGCGACGGAATTCACTCGCACGAAGTGGGACGTAAAAGCGATGCAGCGGTTGATTGTCACGTCGGCTGTCTATCGCCAAGCTTCGGCCGTGACTCCTGAGTTGTTTGAGAAAGACCCTGAGAATCGCTCGCTGGCTAGAGGGCCGCGTTTTCGTTTGCCCGCTGAGATGATTCGCGATAACGCGCTGCAAGTAAGCGGCTTGCTGAATAGCAAAATTGGCGGCGCCAGCGTGCTTCCTTACCAACCCAAGGGCCTGTGGGAAGAGATGGCATTTGGCGGCGAAGAATTTTCCGCGCAGACCTATGTGCAGAGCCATGGAGCGGATTTGTACCGGCGCAGCATGTACACCTTTGTGAAACGCACGGTGCCTTATCCGGGGTTGAATACTTTCGACGCGCCCGACCGGGAGAAATGTTCGGCGCGCAGGACCACCACAAATACGCCGCTGCAGGCGCTGCTGTTGATGAATGACCCGACTTACGTAGAAGCCGCGCGGGCATTAGCGGCGCGCGACATGAGCGAAGCGGGAGAGAACGAAACACAACGCATTCGCCACGTCTTCCGTTTAGCGACAGAGCGCGATCCATCGCCGCGCGAAGCTGAGATTTTGGGTAAGTTGTATCAGAAAGAATTAACTCATTACACTGCCGATAAAGCGGCAGCGGAAAAGCTGGTGTCGGTGGGCGAATCGAAGCGGGACCCGAAGCTTGATCCGGCGGAGCTTGCCGCGTGGACGCTGGTGGCCAGCACCATTCTGAATATGGATGAGACGATCACGAGGAACTAAATATGGACCCGATTCGCGAACGTGAATTGAATTTGACAAGGCGTCAATTACTAGGACGAGGCAGCCGGGGCATAGGTGTGGCGGCACTGGCTTCATTGCTGAATCCGCGTCTGTTCGCCGCCGATCCCGCCGCTGGTTCGGCTGCGTTGGGCGGCCTGGCCGATATGCCGAATTTCGCGCCAACAGCGAAGCGCGTCATTTTTCTGCATCAATCGGGCGCGCCATCGCAGATCGATTTATTCGATTACAAGCCCAAGCTGAGCGCCATGGCCGGTGCTGAGCTGCCTGATTCCGTTCGCCAGGGCCAGCGCATTACCGGAATGACTTCGGGCCAAAACTCGCTGCCCGTTGCGCCTTCCGTGTTCAAGTTCGCGCCTGCCGGACAGAACGGCACGATGATTAGCGAATTGCTCCCCCACACGGCGAAGATTGTCGACGACATCACGATTGTGAAGTCAATCAACACGGATGCTATTAATCATGATCCGGCTATAACTTTTATCCAGACCGGCTTTACGCAGCCGGGAAGGCCCAGCATGGGGGCGTGGGTCAGTTATGGCTTGGGAAGCGAGAATCATAACCTTCCGGCATTCGTCGTGCTGCTTTCACAGGCGAATGCCTTGAATCGTGATCAGCCATTGTTTACGCGGCTTTGGTCGAACGGCTTTCTGCCTTCTAAGTTTCAAGGCGTGCGGTTTCGTGCCTCAGGCGATCCGGTTTTGTTTCTGGCCAACCCAGATGGGATTGATGCCGAGACGCGCCGAACCATGCTGGACGCGGTCAGCGAAATGAACCACATCACCGAGACGGCTTATGGCGACCCGGAGATAGCGGCGCGCATTTCCCAGTATGAAATGGCGTATCGCATGCAATCTTCGGTTCCCGAACTGACTGATCTTTCGAAGGAGCCGGAGAGCACGTTTGAACTGTATGGACCGGACGCGCGCAAGCCGGGCACGTATGCGGCGAATTGTCTTATGGCGCGGCGTTTGGCCGAGCGAGGGGTTCGATTCATTCAGCTCTATCATCGTGGTTGGGACCAGCACAACGATCTGCCGCGCGATCTGGCCCTGCAATGCAAAGGGACTGATCAAGCTTCCGCCGCGTTGGTGAAGGATTTAAAGCAGCGCGGTTTGCTGGACGACACGCTGGTGGTGTGGGGCGGGGAATTCGGACGCACGGTCTATTGCCAGGGCCACTTAACGCCGTCAAATTACGGCCGCGATCATCATCCGCGTTGTTTTTCCATGTGGTTTGCGGGTGGGGGCGTAAAGCGCGGAACGGTGTTGGGGGAAACGGATGATTTTTCTTATAACACTCTTTCCGATCCGGTTCCGATACACGACGTGCAGGCGACGGTTCTACATTGCCTCGGCGTGGACCACACGAAACTCACTTATAAGTTTCAAGGCCGGCACTTCCGGTTGACGGATGTGGCCGGCACTGTGAATCAGAAGATTTTGGTTTAGCCGCGCCCACGTGAGCATTCAAAAATGCGGCGAATATTCCTGGCCGTTTTGCCATGCTCGCCAATGCCAGGCGCCGTAGCATGGCGTGTGAGTCTAGAGCCAACAACAGCGATGCCATCCGATGCGGCATTCTTCCCGCTCTTCGATGCGCAAGTTCATAATCGGCCATCTTGCCCGATTGAAATGCGGCAGCCAGCGCTAGCGCCTGTTGAAATGCCAAACTTAGCCCCTCGCCGGTAATTGCATCCACTGAGCCGGATGCATCGCCCAACAACGCGAATCCGTCTTGGTGCACGCGGTGCAAGCGGCGCGATACCGAAAGCGCTCCCTTTTCCGGGCCAACGAGCGAGGCTCCGGCGAGCCGTTCTCGCAACGCCGGGAAGTCGGCCAAAGATTGATCCACGCGCAAGTGAGGGCCGCGGGAAAGCGTGGCCACGCTCACCTCGTCGGCGGCAACCGGCGTGACGTAGACCTGACTACGCGGCCCCCAGTAGACTTCCACGTGGTCAGACCAGGGCGTCACGCGATAGCGTTTTCTAAATCCATAACGGCGATGTTCGCTTTTGATGCGATGCAGTCCGGCTTGGCGGCGGAGCAACGAATTCTGCCCGTCAGCCGCAACGATCAGCCGTGCCGGAGGGAGTTGGGCCAGGCTCACGTTTTTTGCATTCCAGCACAGATGCACTCCCAGCTGCGTTGCGCGATTTACCAGCGCCGCGTGTAGAAGCGTTCGCCGCAGCCCTAAACCGTTGTCCTCCGGAAAGCGTGCGGCTACCATCACATTGCCGTCGAATAAACGAATTCCCTTAAATGCAAACCCAGTATGCGGCGGCAGCAGAACTCCGAGTTGCCGTAAGATGGCGACTCCCGCGGGCATTAATCCTTCGCCGCAC
Source organism: Bryobacteraceae bacterium (assembly GCA_036488895.1). GTDB lineage: Bacteria > Acidobacteriota > Terriglobia > Bryobacterales > Bryobacteraceae > Bog-105. The sequence goes on from DASXGT010000237.1 coordinate 27,142, forward strand.
GCTTTGTCGATGGGCGGCCGGCCGCAATCAAGAACAGTCACAGCAAAGCCTGCTTGACGGAAAGCGATAGCTCCGGCCAGACCGGCGGGTCCGCCACCTACGATATAAATATCGTCCATGCCTAGGCTGCGATTGCGGTGACCGGCTTTGATCCTCGAAAACCGTAAAACGCGATGTAGATATAACAAAGCGCTGGCAGGATGAAGGCGTAATGGATGCCGATGGAATCCGCTAGCAAGCCTTCGAGTTCCGGAATAATGGCGCCACCCACGATAGCAGCGACAAGAATGCCTGAACCTTCGCCGGTAAGCGGACCCAGTTCCGCAATGCCCAATGTAAAGATGCTGGGAAACATGATCGAATTAAAAAGCCCGACCAGGATGATGGTCCAAACGGCCATCCAACCGTGGCTCAGCATGGACGCGGCCACCAATCCGCAGGCGGCGATGGCGACCGCTCCCAATAGCGGGCCAGTGGGCAACTTCTGGAGCACGGCGGAACCGACGAATCTGCCAATCATGGCGCACATCCAGTACAACGACAGGTAGAAGCCGGCAGCCTTCACCGTCATGGCGCCTATGTCCGGCAGAACGAAGTAATTCACCAGGAAGCTGCCGATGGCTACCTCCGCGCCCACGTAGAGAAAGATGCCGAGTGCGCCCAGGACCAGGTGTTTCCGCTTCCAAACGCTTCCTGCCTTGCGCAAATCTTCGGCGCTGACGTGTTCCTCGCCTGCGATTTTGGGAAGCCTGAATAACGCGATCACAATGGCCAATGCGACCAGCGTAAGCCCTAAGCCGATGTAAGGAATCTTCACTGTCGCGGCTTCATGCAAGCGGTAAGCATGTAACGCATCCGGCGCCAGCTTATGAATTTCCGAGATCGCCATGGGTGCGGCGCTTAGAATCAGCAGGCTCCCGAAGTTGGGGGCAATGGTAGTCCCCAAAGAGTTGAACGCCTGCGCCAGATTCAGACGGCTGGAGGCGGTCTGCGGCGGCCCAAGCACGGAGACATAAGGATTCGCCGAAACTTGCAAGGCTGTAATGCCGGCAGCCAATATAATCAGGGCCGTCAAAAAGAACGGAAACGAGGGCGCGCTGGCGGCCGGCACGAATAAGAATGCGCCTAGCGCCATGATCAGCAGTCCGGTCACCATGGTTTTCTGATAACCGATGCGCTCTACCAGCTTTCCAGCTGGAAATGCGAAGACAACGTAGCCGGAGAAGAACGTGAACTGCACCAGCAGAACTTGCGCGAAGTTTAAATCAAAAATCGCCTTCAAGTGGGGAATGATAATGTCATTCAGCGCCGTGAGAAAGCCCCACATGAAAAACAGCGTGGTGACCATGGCCATTGCGCCATAATTCGTGCGTGATGCCGTGGACCCGGCGCTTACCGCTTTGCCGGTATTTGCAATTGCCATCTGCTTTGATTAGAGCAGCTTTGAATTAGCGGCTGCTATTCGGGACCACGCCGATATAAGCCGAGACGCTATTGGCCGAGATGTCGGTTATCACAAGCTGCGTGGATCTCTTTCCCTTCACCATTGGCACGGGCACATTCAACCTGCCGGTCTGATTCCATTCGTGTCCGTTAGATATCCTGAGCACGAGGTCGCAGGTTTTCAGAGCTGGGTGCGCCGCTTTGAGCCTGATGTACACCGGTCCTATGCGTTGAAATTCAGATGACGGCGAAAGAATAAAATCGGCGTCGTGTTGGGCGTGATGCTGCTGGGGAACTACAACGGGCGTTTCGGTCGCTGATTTCGCGCGGGTTTGGTTGGCCGCTGCCTGTGGGGCGCCTTTGGCATCGGCGATAGGTCCGATTTCCGCAGCGCTGCGGTTCGAAAGCGATCCTGCAAATAAGAAATACAGGAACGCGGAGACCGCGCAAATAACCGCAATGCCGATTGCTTTCCACATAACCGGAATTCTACCCTGGAACCGAGCGAAGGCTTGCGAGGCGGAATACCCTGTGTTGCGCAATGCGGAAGCGGACTGCGGTGGAGTGCTCGAGTTCATGGAACTGAGGTCTGGCGGACGTACTGGATGTACTAAGTCTTCCTATTGTAGAGGAAAGACTGTTGCTCCGGCATAGTACTTGGAGTACTGGGGCGAACCGTCTACAGACTTTGGCTATGATATCGTCCGTGCATATGACCCACATTGAACGCCTCTCGCGCCGGACATTCCTTGCTGCCGCGGCGGCTACAACGCTGGCTGCCCATGCGAAGAGCAAGAGTATCCCCGTCGGGCTCGAACTTTTCTCTGTCAGAGGCGAACTCAAAAAGGATTTGCCGGGAACGTTGAGCGCACTTGCCAAACAGGGTTATGAATGCGTCGAGTTCTTTGCGCCTTATTATGAATGGACTTCCGATTATGCCAAGCAAGTCCGGAAGCAGTTGGACGACATTGGCATGAAGTGCTATTCGACCCACAATAACGGCTTGACTTCGTTCACGAGCGAAGGCATTGGCAAAGCAATCGAATTGAATAAGATTCTGGGGTCGCGTTTCGTCGTGATGTCATCCGCCGGAAAGGTGAATACCATCGACGGCTGGAAAAAGGTGGCCGACACTTTGAACAAAGGGAACGAAAAACTGAGCGAGGCCGGCATGCACTCCGGTTATCACAACCACGCTTTGGAATGGAAGCCGATTGACGGCCAAAAGCCGATGGACGTGCTGGCCGAAAACACTGACAAAAGCGTTTTGCTGCAATTCGATGTCGGCACCTGTGTAGAGATGGGCGATGATCCGGTGGCGTGGATTAACAAAAATCCGGGACGCATTAAGTCGCTTCACTTGAAAGACTGGGCTCCTGAGAAAGGCTACCGCGTGCTGTTCGGTGAAGGTGTTTGCCCCTGGAAGAAGATCTTTGCTGCTGCCGAAGCCGATGGCGGAGTAGAATTCTACCTGATCGAACAAGAAGGCAGCCAATATCCGGAAATGGAGACAGCGGAGCGTTGCCTGGTGACCTACCACGAGTTGCATGGATGACGATCGTATTCGCATCCTCGTTACCGGCGGCACGTTCGATAAAGAATACGACGAATTAAACGGCCGGCTCTTTTTTAAAGACTCGCATTTGCCCGAGATGCTTTCGCTCGGACGCTGCAAACTCGATGTGGACGTGCGGACCTTGATGATGATCGACAGCCTGGATATGACGGAGGCTGACCGCGAAATCATTTTGGAGCAATGCCGCGCCGCTCCCGGCAGTCGCATTGTGATCACTCATGGAACAGATACCATGGCCGCGACGGCGCAAGCGCTGGCTGCCGGTTTCACCAGCGGTAGGTTGACGAATAAAACGATCGTGTTGACGGGCGCTATGGTTCCCTACATGTTCGGCAGTTCTGACGGACTTTTTAATCTTGGCAGCGCGCTAGCTTTCGTGCAGACGCTGAGCGCCGGGGTTTACGTGGTGATGAATGGCCGCTGCTTCCGCGCCGGTCATGTCCGTAAAAACAAGCAGACCGGCATTTTTGAGGAGAACGAGTAAGATGAGGCCATGTCGCTTGAATTGTTTAATTTGACCGGCCGGGTTGCCGTGGTAATGGGCGGCACATCCGGCATTGGGCGTGTTTTAGCCGTGGGCCTGGCGCAAGCTGGCGCGGACGTGGTGGCAACGGGACGCCGCGAAAATCTGGTGAATGAAGTTGCGGCCGATATCGAGCAGGCCGGCCGCAGAAGTTTGCGGAAGGCGACGGACGCTTCCAGCCGGGAATCCATTGATGCGCTGCACGACGCCGTTTTGACAGCGTTCGGCCGCGTTGACATTTTGGTGAATGCGGCGGGCCAAATTTTCCGCAAAGCTACTATTGCTATCGGCGAGGAAGAATGGAACAAATTGATGGATATCAATTTGACCGGCACTTTGCGTTCCTGCCAGAGCTTCTATGAGTCACTGGCCGCAAACGGGCACGGGCGCGTTGTGAACATCGCTTCACTGAACTCCTACGTTAGTTTTTTTGAAGTGGCCGCCTATGCGGCATCGAAAAGCGGAGTGCTGGGATTGACGCGGAGTCTAGCCGTGGAGTGGGCGCAAAAGGGGATCAACGTGAATGCCATTGCTCCGGGAGTCTTCCGGACGGAGCTGAATTCAGCTTTGCTGGACGGCACGGACCGGGGCCGCGAACTGTTGATGCGGACACCCATGAAGCGCTTTGGCAAGATTCCAGAGTTAGTGGGCGCCGCCATTTTTCTGGCGTCCAGCGCGGCGGATTTTATTACGGGGCAGTGCATTGCCGTCGATGGCGGATTTCTTGCCTCCGGCGTGAACGGATAGGGAGGTTTCGATGAAAATGACTCGCAGACGGGTTCTAGGACTGCTCGGGGCGGCGCTCCCGGTGTCGGCCGCCGCGTACCAAGCGGCCCGGCCCATGGCGCCTACAGGGCTTGAAGAAATTGCAAGCGGACCGTTTGTGGGTACGCGTCAATCCTTGAGCGCTTATGAAATTCCCGAATGGTTCCGTGACGCGAAGTTCGGCATATGGGCGCATTGGGGTCCGCAGTCGGCGGTGGAGGCCGGCGATTGGTACGCGCGCAACATGTACATGGAAGGTAGTCCGCAATATAACTATCATTGCGAGACCTACGGGCATCCGTCCAAGTTTGGCTTTAAGGACACCATACCCAATTGGAAAGCAGAACGTTTTGATCCGGCTGAGTTGATGAAGCTGTACAAAAAAGCGGGCGCCAAATATTTCATGAGTATGGGCGTTCATCACGATAATTTTGATTTGTGGAACTCCAAGCACCAGCATTGGAACGCGGCGCAGATGGGGCCGAAAAAGGATATTGTGGGCTTGTGGCGTAAGGCTGCCATGGACGAGGGGCTGAAATTCGGTGTGAGTGAGCATCTGTGGATTACCTACAAATGGTTTTCCACCAGCCATGGGCACGATGCGTTGGGTCCCGACGTCGGAGTGGCTTACGATGGCGCGGATCCCAAGAATTTTGATCTGTACGTGGATTCCGACGAAGTTCAAACCAAGCTGGATTGGAATGAGAGTAATATCCCGGAATGGTGGAAGCGCCATTGGTATGCGCGCATGAGAGATCTGTTGGATAATTATCAACCGGATCTGCTCTATACGGATGGAGCGCTGCCATTTGAAGAAATCGGGCTGAGCCTGGTGGCGCATCATTACAATGCGAATGCCAAGCGGCATGGGGGCAAAACGGAGGCGGTCTACACCAGTAAACGCCTGCAGGACACCGAAAAAGGCATTGCGACGTACGACGTGGAGCGGGGCTTGGTGGATCAGATTTGGCCGCGTCCGTGGCAGACCGACACCTGCATTGGCGATTGGCACTACAAGCGCGGTGTGAAATATAAGTCTCCGAAGACGGTGATTGATTTGTTAGTGGATATCGTCAGCCGGAACGGTAATTTGATGCTGAATTTTCCATTGCCGGCGCGTGGCGAGTTGGATATTGAAGAGCGGAACGTGCTGACCGGCATCACCGAGTGGATGGGCGTGAACGCGGAAGCCATTCACGGCACGCGCCCATGGAAGATTTTTGGAGAGAGCCCGGCGGTGGTGGAAACTCCGGCGCAAGCTGCTTCATTCAATGAAAAGCAACGTAAAGATCTGAGCACGGCCGATATCCGCTTCACTAAGAAGGGTGATACGCTCTATGCTTTTGTGATGGGCTGGCCGGAGTATCAGGCGGTCATACATCCGTTGGCGTCGCATTCCGCTCTGCGGGTGGGCAAAATTCAAAACGTGGAGTTGCTGGGTTTCGACGGCAAGTTGGAATGGTCGCAGGATGACTCCGGATTGAAAGTGCTGACTCCGGCGAAAAAGCCCTGCGACCATGCCGTGGTTTTCAAGGTAACGGGCGCTTAGCGGATTTGGCAAGCGTATGATTGAATCAGGGAGGGCTAATGCGATGAAATACCCAACAGCGCCGGAAACGCCGGCGAAGTCCTCCAGTAATAGCGCCATTGACATTGCCACGCTGGAACTTCTGGCAAGATGGCAGCGTCAAGATGCTACGGATGATCCAGAAGAGATCCATGCCGCGGAACAAGAGTTAGCCGAATTCAAAAAAATAACGAATGAGACTCGAACTTTGGCGGGCGAACGCATCCTCTATCCGTGAGTCGATTTCTTTTCCTAGACTCGGGTCCGCTTGGCCTGATTACACATCCGCAGCGTAGCGCTGAAGTCATTGCGATAACGAACTGGCTCCTAGGTTGCCTCGGCGCTGGAAGCCACGTTGTGGTGCCAGCAATCATTTACTACGAGCTCAAGCGTGAACTCCTGCGTGCAGACAAGATGCTTGGACTTGAAAGACTTGATGCTTTTGTAAATACAACTCCTGGGCGGTATCTGCCTCTCTCCGACGAGGCGCTTCGGTTGGCCGCCAAGCTTTGGGCTCAGTCTCGACGCGAAGGACGGCCGACCGCGGATTCAAATGCGCTTGATATCGATGTTCTTCTAGCGGCACAAGCTCTTTCCTTTAGCACGGACCCAGCTGGAGTCGTTATTGCCACGACCAATCCGAAGCATCTTTCCCCGTTCATCTCCGCCAAACATTGGGACGACATAAATATCGGTTGATCAGCCGTTAATTCCGCAGAAACTCTGAAAATTCGTTCGGAATAGCCGCTGGATGTCTTGCCGGATCTGTTCGCGCGAAACCGACCTTCCATCTTCCACCAGCAACGAATAGCTATTGGCTAGAACGGGCGCCATGGTGCGTCGCGTGTTGCGCCATTTGTAGATCACCTGTTCCAGCACGCGAGCGTCTGAATGCTGCGGGATAAACGACATGCCGAGCATTTCGATACGCTCTCTGGTGATCTCTTCCACAATAGACGGGTTATTCAAGAACCACCAGCAGCCAAACGGCATCAGGTTGTTAAATTTGCGCGCATAGACGCAGAGCTCGTGCTGATTTTCGCGGCTGAGCAAGCTCGTCAAAAAACGATTCCCTGGAAAGGCCAGGCACAGATTTTCGAGCGCCCGTAAATTGGCTCTGCCTACTCCATCGCCGGCCAAACGAATGGCGGGATTGACCTGACGGCGAACGCCAATCATCAATGAAAGCGGAATGTCGAAATCGCGGCAAACCGGAAGAACGGCATCACGCAACAACAGAGTGCGGCCGCTTTCATCCGGATACTCAAACGCATCTGTAAGCGACACGGCCATATAAACCGGCTTCATGCGCTCGCACCAATCGGTGAGGAATCGCCGGACTTCGCTCACGCCTTCCGCTGTAAGCTGTTGCTCCACTTTGTAACCTGCCGCTTGCAGCACGGCGAAATGATCATTCCATTTTTCGAGGATCCGGTCCAGCCGGACGACGGCATGGAATAGTGCATTTGGTTCCGAGCCGGATTGCCAGAGCGGGAATTCGGCCGGATCTAGCGGATCATTGGTCATCACCGCTTCACTAATGCCCGCCAGTTTGAACACATTCGCAATGTGCTCTTCCAGCTTTTGCGCGGCGAAAAACTTCCGCGCCTCGGCCAAATCCACGCTGGCGGAGGGTAAACCAAATGCCTGCAACACGGCAATCACGCCGCGCGTGGCTTCGGAAACTGGCGTGTTGTCCACAAACAGCGTTCGCCAAATCAGATCGGCCTGCTCTATTTTTGAAAGTGCCCAGTAATGTGCCGGCGTCACGTCCGACGAGCGGAACAGTTCCGCCTCCAGGTAATGGTAGGTGACCAATTCGTCAATGCCCCACAGCCCCAGCGCGCCGAGCGAAGGTTTGAACAGATGCGTGTGAACGTCAATGAACGGGGTCGCCTGCAATTCTTCCTCAATCGTTTGCAGAAGCGTGTCTTTAGGCGTGGTCGTTTGCATGTTTAGTCTCTATCTTTCCACCATCATTCATGGAAAGTATATTTCCATCCTGTACGATGCTCTTTGGAGCTTTGATGGCCGGCCAACTTCTACTGGGTAAAAATACGATAGGGGTGGGCGACCGCTTCGCTCACCAAGCAGAGGCGCAACTACGCGCCTGCGTACTTGCAGCCGAACAAGGCGTGGAGGTGTTGCCGGTCTGGAATAAATCAAACCGTGAACACAATATCATTGGGTCCGAACCCGCCAGCATTCGCGCAGCCGCGGATGCCGCCGTTCTTAAACTGGGCTGGACCAAACCGTATTACATCGACGCCGATCACATCAATTTCGATACGGTAGACCGCTTTCTGGCCGCCAGCGATTTCTACACTATCGACGTGGCCGACTGGATCGGCCAGACCGCCGAGGAAGCGGATACGCAAGCCTTTGTTGCTAGCCACCCGGAACTCCTAGGCCAGTTGAATATTCCCGGCGCCGGTGCACCGGCGCATATTGACGATCGGTTTTTACGGCAAACCGTGGCGAAATATCTGGCTGCGGTGAAAGAGGCCGGCCGCATTTACCGGAAGATTGAAGAGCGAAAAGGGAAGGGGAACTTTATTCCGGAAGTTTCCATGGATGAAACCGACAGCCCGCAAACCCCCGCTGAATTAGTAATCATTCTGGCCGCTATCGCGGATGAGGGCATTCCGGTGCAGACAATTGCGCCGAAATTCACCGGGCGTTTCAATAAAGGCGTGGACTACCAGGGCGACCTGCAAAAATTCAACGAAGAGTTTGCGGACGATATCGCCACCATTGCATTTGCCGTGAAGCAATACAAGCTGCCGGAGAACTTGAAGCTGAGCGTGCATTCGGGCAGCGATAAATTTTCCATTTACCAGCCCATGCGCGAAGCCCTCCGCAAGTTTGACGCGGGCGTTCACCTGAAAACGGCGGGCACCACTTGGTTGGAGGAGTTGATCGGCTTAGCCGAAGCGGGCGGCGATGGGCTGGCCTTGGCCAAGGAAGTTTACGCGCATGCCTTTGAACAGCGCGAAGCCCTTTGCGGTCCCTATGTCAGCGTGATTAGCATTGATCCACAAAAGCTGCCTGCGCCGAGCGTGGTAAACAGTTGGACATCGCAACAGTTCGTCTCCGCGCTAAGGCATGAGCAGAGCAATCCAGCGTTCAACAGCGATTTGCGGCAGCTTCTGCACGTCGGATTTAAAGTGGCCGCCAAACTGGGTCCGCGCTATTTGAATCTGCTGGAAACTTTTGAGCCGGTCATCGCCAAGAATGTTACGGGTAACCTTTTTGACCGCCACATTCGTCCGTTGTTTCTGAGCTAGATGCAGATTTCACTCTTTATCACCTGCTATAACGACACGCTCTTTCCGGAAACAGGTAAAGCCGTGGTCGCTTTGCTGGAACGGTTGGGCCACACGGTGGATTTCCGCGAAGCACAAACTTGTTGCGGACAAATGCACTACAACACCGGCTATCAAAGAGAAGCGCTGCCGCTGCTGCGCCATTTTCTGGATGTCTTTAAGGGCGCGGAAGTGATTTGCGTTCCTTCCTCTTCCTGCGTGGCCATGATGCGCGACCATTACCCTAAGATGGCCGCAGCCGCCGCAGATCCGGATTTGGTGGCGGCCGTTAACCATCTGTTGCCGCGCATTTTCGAGTTTTCGGAATTGTTGGTGGATAAGTTAGGCATTACCGATGTCGGCGCATTTTTTCCGCACCCGGTCACGCTGCACCCGTCCTGCCATTCCTTGCGTTCTTTGCAGGTAGGCGATAAACCAGCGCGCTTGCTCAGCGGCGTGCGTGGGTTGACTTTAATCGATCTGCCGGACGCCGGCCAATGCTGCGGTTTCGGCGGTACATTCGCGGTGAAGAATCCTGAAGTCTCCATCGCCATGCTTTCCGATAAAATTAATTGCATCTTGAATTCACACGCTGAAATCTGTACGGCGCTGGATAATTCCTGCCTCATGCATATCAATGGAGCGCTTAGCCGCCAGCGAACCGGTGTGCGCTGTATGCATCTGGCGGAGATCCTCGCTTCGTCTGAGGCAGGGACGGGCGCTTGAGCGTTTATGTTGGAGAGGCCGCTGATGCGCCGGATTTTCCGGTTGCAGCGAAGAAGCTTGTCGCCGACACGCAGATCCGCCATAACGTCCGCAACGCGACCGACATCATTCGCAAGAAGCGCGACCGGGTAGTAGCCGAACTTCCGGATTGGGAGGAATTGCGCCAAGCGGGGCATGACATCAAGGAGCACGTTCTCCGGCACCTGGATTACTATTTGCAGCAGTTTGAGGCGTCCTGCACAAAGGCCGGCGGCAAAGTGCATTGGGCGCGCGATGCCGATGAAGCGAATCGCATCATCGTGGATTTAGTCAAGGCGCAGAACGCTACCGAAGTCATCAAGGTCAAGACCATGACCACGGATGAAATTCGCCTGAATCCAGCGCTCGAAGCTGCTGGCATTACGCCCTATGAAACCGATCTTGCGGATCTCATCGTTCAGCTTGGCGAAGATCGGCCGTCCCATATTGTGGTGCCCGCGCTGCATCGCAACAAGCAGGAAATCCGGGCCATTTTTATGGAGAAGATGGGCTTGCAGGAACTCGGCGGGCGGCCCGAAGATCTCACAAACGCCGCGCGGCATTACCTGCGTGAGAAATTTTTGCGCGTCCCCGTCGCCATCAGCGGCGCTAACTTTGCTGTCGCCGATACTGGGTCGGTTTGCGTGGTGGAATCAGAGGGCAACGGGCGCATGTGTGTTTCGCTGCCGCGGGTCCTCATCAGCTTGGTCGGAATTGAAAAGGTAATTCCCACCTTTCAAGACCTGGAAGTGTTCCTGCAATTGTTGCCCCGCTCAGCCACCGGCGAGCGCATGAATCCATACAATTCCATCTGGACTGGCGTTACCCCTGGCGACGGCCCGCAAGAGTTTCACGTCGTCCTGCTGGATAACGGCCGCATCAATTTGCTGGCCGAGCCGGAAGGGCGCGAAACCCTGGATTGCATCCGCTGCGGAGCTTGTCTGAATGCCTGCCCGGTATACCGCCAAACTGGCGGCCACGCGTATGGTTCCGTCTATGCCGGTCCCATAGGCGCTATTCTCACGCCGCAGTTGCAGTTCATGGAGCATTCACAAACGCTGCCTTACGCTTCTTCATTGTGCGGCGCGTGCTACGAAGTGTGTCCGGTAAAAATAAATATTCCAGAGATTCTGGTGCACCTGCGCGGAAAGGTCGTGGAACGCGGCGATTCGCCTCTGCTGGAGCGCACGGCGATGAAAGCGGCTGGGTACTTCCTGGATAATTCCGGCCGGCTCGGCAGCGCTCAGAAGTGGGCGCGCTGGCTGCAGATTCCGTTTAGCCATGACGGCGTGATCCGCAACCTGCCAGGCCTGCTGGCGAATTGGACTACTGTGCGCGATTTGCCTGCCGTGCCCAAAGAAACATTCCGCGAATGGTGGGTCAAAAATAAGAAGCTGAAATATCAGGCCTTGAATCGCGAATTGCTGAAACTGGAGGCCGCGAAGCAAGAAGATGGCAAAACGACGGAAACAAAAGAGCCGGAAATAGACGACACAGAGATACCGGCGTGGAGCAAACGGGCAGAAACCGGAATAAGCAACGTGGAGAAGCCTGAATGAGCGGGGCGAAGGCGCCAAGCATTAGCAACGCGAAAAACGATATCCTCAACCGGATTCGCGCCGCCTACGGCTCAACGCCCTTCCGGGAAACCGAGTATGAGGCCATTGCCCGAAATTACCAGCGCGGCAGCGTCCTGAATGCCGGCCAAAATCTGGACCTATTTGTGGATCGTCTGCACGATTACGGAGCGACTGTCTACCGCTGCGTCGAAGACGATATTCCGTTTACGATTGCGCAGGCGCTTTTCACGCGGAAAAAGACGAGTGCACTTATTCCTAGAGACTTGCCGCGCCACTGGCTGCCGGACGGTTTTCAATTTTTTCGTGACACTCTGACTTACATTGAAATCGACGTGAGCGAAGGCGTGCTGACCGATTGCGCTTTGGCTATTGCCGCCACTGGCACCATTGTGCTCCGGCACGGACCGAGAGAAGCGCGGCGAGCGTTGAGCCTGATTCCCGATTATCATCTGTGCGTGGTATTTGCCAGCCAGATCACCGGTACCGTGCCAGAGGCGCTGAGCCAGATGCGCGCGTTCGGCAACGTGCCTCTGACCACCATCTCAGGTCCATCGGCAACTTCGGATATTGAAATGACGCGCATTAAGGGCGTGCATGGTCCGCGGACATTAGATATCATCCTGGTTGGCTAGTCCTCTGGCCGGTTAGCTATGTCCGCCAACGTCACTGAAAAAATTTTCGACGCTCTCGAAGAATTTCAAATCGAAATCCCCTCTTGGGGCTTCGCCAACACCGGCACGCGTTTCGGCAAATTCATGCAGCCCGCCGCGGCCGGAACCATTGAAGAAAAATTTAGCGATGCAGGTCAAGTCCACGCGCTGACTGGCGTCTGTCCGACGCTGGCTCTGCATGTTCTTTGGGATTTTCCAGAAGGTCTGCGCAGCGTGGCGCAGGTGGGCGCGCTAGCTGACCGTTATGGCATCCGCCCCGGTTCTATCAATCCCAATCTGTTCCAGGATCAGATTTACAAGTACGGATCATTCGCGAATCCGGACCCGTCTATCCGGGCTCAAGCCTTGCGGCATTCGGATGACAGCATTTCCATCGCGCGTGAACTGCGCAGCCGCGATATCTCATATTGGTTCACCGATGGCTCCAATTATCCGGGAACCGCTAATATTCGCCAGCGTAAGGCGCTGTTTGCGGAGAGCCTGAAAGCCGCCCATGCTTCGCTTGCGTCAGATCAGCGCATGCTGGTGGAATACAAACCCTTCGAGCCTGCTTTCTATCACACCGACATAGCCGATTGGGGCATGGCGCTCCTGCTAGCGCGCGCCGCCGGGCCGCAAGCCAAGGTGCTGGTGGATACCGGCCATCACTATCTTTCGCAGAACATTGAACAGATCGTTGCTTGGTTGCTGTCTGAAAACATGCTGGGCGGTTTTCATTTTAATGACAGGCGCTACGCTGATGATGACCTGACCATGGGCTCCATTGACCCCTACCAGGTCTTTCGCATTTTTCACGAAATTCGTTTTTTTGAGTGGGAAGAAGGCCGGCGCGCGGACATCGCTTACATGATCGATCAGAGCCATAATTTGAAAGGCAAAATTGAAGCCATGATCCAGACCGTCAACATGGCGCAAGATCTTTTTGCCAAAGCGGCTTTGGTGGATTACGAACAACTAACAACGGCCCAAAAAGCTTGTGATTTGATCGCCGCGGAATCCTGCTTGCAAGATGCCTTTGCCACCGATGTGCGTCCGGTGATACGTGAATGGCGCGTGTCCAAAGGACTGCCGCAAGATCCCATGGCGGCGTTCCGGGAAAGCGGCTATTTGGAGCGCATCTCTTTGGAGCGTGCGGCGCGCAATACCGCTAGCGCCGGATCATACGCCTAACAGTTATTTAAATTTATGTCGCAAACCATTGAATTAGTGAACCTCCAAGATTTGTGGGATGAGAAGCACGCGGCTTCGCTCGCCGGAAATGAGTTGGCGCTGCTGCGGTACCGTTCCAACCTGCTGGGAGCTGACCTGCGCATCACAAATTTCGGTGGCGGCAATACTAGTTCCAAAATTGACCTGCTGGATCCCTTTACCGGAAAAGCCACCCGCGTGCTAGCCGTAAAAGGCAGCGGCGGCGACCTTGGCTCCATCAAGGAATCAGGTTTTGCCCTGCTGTATATGGATCGTCTGAATAGTTTGAAAGCGTTGTATCGCGGCGAAGCCTTTGAAGACCAGATGGTGCGCTATTATCCGCTTTCGGCGTTCGGTGAAAATCGTGTGGCCGCGTCTATCGATACTCCGCTGCATGCCTTTCTGCCGTTCGCGCACGTGGATCATCTGCATCCGGATTGGGCCATCGCCATTGCGGCCAGCGCCAACGGCAAACAAAAGCTGGAGGAATTCAATCGGGAGTTTGGCCGTAAAATACTCTGGTTGCCTTGGCAGCGGCCCGGCTTCGAATTAGCGCTGATGCTGGAGAACGCCGTCAAGGAAACTCCCGGATGTGACGGCGTGCTGCTGGGCAGCCACGGCCTGTTTACCTGGGGCGATACGCAGCAGGAATGCTATCTCAGCAGCATCCGCACCATTGACCAGATGGGCCGGTTCATTATGGAACGGCAAAGCAAACTGGGTCCGTTGTTCGGCGGCGCGAAGCATGTGCCCCTGCAAGACCGGGCGGCTGTCGCCACCGCAATCTTGCCGGCGCTGCGCGGCATCGTTTCATCGAACAAGCGCGTGATTGCCCATTACGCGGACCACGAAGACGCGCTTGCATTTGCGGGGTCGGCCTGGGCGCGGGCTTTGGGAAAGCTGGGGACCAGTTGCCCTGATCATTTTTTGCGCACGCGCATTTGCCCGATGTTCGTGGATTGGAAGCCGGGTGAAGAGAGCGTGGACGTGCTGAAGGCGTCCATTCAGAAACACGCGGTGGATTATCGCGCCGAATACGCGGATTATTACGGCGCGCACGCGACCACCGAATCGCCGCGCCTGCGGGATTCTAATCCGTCGGTCGTGATCATTCCCGGTCTCGGCTTGTTCGGGTTTGGCAAAAACAAAAAAGAAGCGCGCATTACTACTGAATTCTTCATCAATGCCATTCACGTCATGTCCGGCGCCAATGCGCTGGATGCCGGCGAGGTTACAACTTCTTATCCGCAGGCGCGCCGCGCGGAACAATCGCGGGAATTTGACAGCCTCCATAACTATGTAGCACTGCCGCGTTCGGAAGCATTTCGCATTGAATACTGGGCGCTCGAAGAAGCCAAGCTGCAGCGCATGCCCGCCGAAGCCGAATTCAGCCGCAAGATTGTCGTGATCGTGGGCGGCGGCAGCGGCATCGGCCGTGAAGTGGCGTTGCTGCTAGCGCGTAAAGGCGCGCACGTGGTGGTGGCTGATCAGAACGAACCGGCCATTCAAGCAGTCGCTTCCGAAGTGGCCGCTTTGTCTTCGCCGGACGCGGTGGCATACACCACCGTTGATATCAGCTCATCTGAAAGCATTGCCGCGGCAACCAAGTTTGCCGTGTTGCAGTTCGGCGGAATCGATGCGCTGATTAACACCGCGGCTATTTTCCCAGTCGCTGGGGCGGGCGGACAATTGAGCGAAGCACAGTGGAACAAAACGTTTCTGGTCAACGTGACGGGGAACTTTTTGCTGGCCCGCGAAACGGGCTGGGTGTTTCAAGACCAAAAGCTTCCCGTTTCGCTGGTGTTGACCAGTTCCGCGAACGCGGTGGTCTCAAAGCACGGCAGCGAAGCGTATGATGTCAGCAAAACCGCGCTGAATCACTTGATTCATGAATTGGCCATCGGCCTGGCGCCGCTCGTCCGTGTAAACGGAATCGCGCCGGCAACAGTAGTGGCAGGTTCCACCATGTTCCCGCGCGACCGCGTGATCAATTCGCTCGAAAAATATAAGATCGCATTTTCAGAAAGCGAGTCAACGGAAGACCTTCGCACCAAACTGGCGGAATTTTATGCGCAGCGCACCTTGACACGGCGTCCGATTCTGCCGCAAGATTGCGCCGCTGCGATTGTTTGGCTAGCCGGTGAGGAAAGTGCCAAAACCACCGGCCATATCATTCCGGTTGACGGCGGTCTGCAAGAAGCTTTCCTGCGCTAACTACCGCCCTTGATGAAACGCGTCTGCTTCATTCTCCAAGTTCGTCCGGAAAAACTGGACGAATATAAACAGCG
>DASXGT010000143.1:0-31991 GCA_036488895.1 Bryobacteraceae bacterium
TGCGCCGTCACAATGCCAAACGCCGAAGCGCCCACTGTCAAATTAGGCGGCGCGAACTGCGGGTGGTTCAAAGCGTTAAACGCTTCCGCGCGAAACTCCAGGAACGAACCCTCCCGCAGGAAATCCAAGTGGAATTGCTTGAACAAGGAAAGAGCCGTAGTCGCTGTACCGGGGGCTCGCACCGACGAGATTTCGCGCGGCGCATTCCCCACCGTGAACGCATTGGGCGTTGTCGCCACTTGCGGATCGGCAAAGTACTGGTTTAGCCAGTTCGATCCATCATTCCGCGTCAGCGTCCCGGACAAATTCGGACGCTGCGAGCCATAAGTTGGCAATGCCCGTGAATTACTAACACTCAAAGCAATCGGCATGCCGTCATCAAAGCGCCAAATTCCGTTCGTCTGCCATCCGCCAAGCGCCAAATCAACAGCCCGGTTGAGGTTGTTGCCAAAGCGCTTGCCGCGTCCGAACGGGAATTGGTAAACATACGAGAACTGCAGCACGTGCGGAATATCGTATTGCGAAACCGAGCGTTCCAGATACAGCCGGTTCGGATCCTGCACGCTGGTTGCGCCGCCCAGCCAAGTCGTGCAGCCGCACGCCACTGATGCGTTGTCAATGGATTTCGAAAACACATAGGTACCCAACAATTGCAATCCGCTGGAAAATCTCTTCTCCACGCGAACTTGCAGCGAATGGTAAACCGAATTCGCCCAAGGCGGATCGTTGCCCGATAGCCCCGTAAACTGCGGATACGGCCGCATCAACTGATAGGCCTGGACGGTTTTATTCGAAAGCGTGCTGGCCGGATTCGTAATGATGCCGTAAAACGGATTGTTCACGTAGGCGTTTAGTTGCCCAATCTGAGTAGCGTTCAGATTCTCCACCCAGGGCCCCAGATAATTGATAGATCCCGCGCCGCCGAAATACAGATGCGTTCCCTTGCTGCCGACGTAATTGACGTCCAACAGAATGTTGCCCTTGAACTCGCGCTCCAGGCCGAAGTTCCAGGTCTGCATATAAGGCGTGTTGTTCCAGGTCTGAATGGGACCGCTGACGCCGAGTCCCAGGCCGGTCAACAGGCCTTGCGAACTGCCAGGAGGCAGCTGTATGCCCGCCGGGAAGGGGTTAGAAAGCCGCGCGGACGGCGTGGCGCCATCGTTGTTATAAGTCGGGACCAGCGGAGTGGTCCAATTGAACCCGCTGAATCCTCCTCCACCCGTGCCGGCAGCGGCGCCCTTAATCGGATCGAAGAAAATTCCGTAACCTGTGCGGATGACAATGTCGCCTTTGGCGCGATACGCGATGCCGAACCGCGGCCCGAAATTCATCGGATCCACTTGATAGGGGCTGGGATTGCTATTGCTGGCGAATTCCAGGCCGCCTTTCAGTTGCGGCAGCCCAGGAACCTGAAGCGGCGAGACGGCGTTCGGGTCTACCCAACTCATGCGGTTATAGCGCTCCGTGCGGGGCAGGGTCAGTTCATAGCGAAGCCCCATATTCAAGGTAAGCCGGCTATTCACCCGCCAGTTGTCCTGGAAATACCAGGCGTGCGCAAAGTTTTTCGTCGTTACCGCGACATCTACTCCATATCCGCTGCCGCCTTGCGGAAAGCCGATCAGCAGCGAAGCCAGCGGGTCGCCTCCCGTTCCATTGGCGGGAGTTTGCGACGTTCCCGTCAACGAGTAGCTAAACTGTCCAGCCGGATAGCCCACTTGCAGGAAGCTGATGATGTGCAGCCGGCCTTCATACCCGAACTTCAACTCGTGCGCGCCCTTGATCTTATTCATGCTTACCGTCAAGTCGTGCGTATCGAGTGGATAATGCAGAATCGAAAAGGTCTGTGATCCCAGGTTCTGGCTGCTGACCGCCTGGTAGCCGTTTCCGAAAGTAATGTTCGGTGTGGCCGTAAAGCCGGACGTACTGATATATTGCGGCAGACCCAGCGTCGTAACCGGGCTAAAGCTGGGGAAGTCCGTAGCCACTCCATGCGTGAAGCTGAAACTGCGCGCCCACCCGTAAGTCACGTTTAAAACCAGTGTCGGCGTAAACGTGCGTGTGTAAGCGATAGACGCCGAATAGGCATGGCTGTTGTTCGGCCCCTGCGTACAAGGATCGGCGATATTCCCAAAGCAGTTCACATTTTCGCTGTTGCTCAAGCTTCTCGAAAAGTGCCCCGTCAACAGGCTGGAATCGTTAAGCCGGTAATCGAACTTGGTGTCAAAACGATGATCCGTGCTACTGGAGCCGTTCGTGCCGATAAAGTTGTTTAACGCGTTGTACCCCGCGCCGCCTACGGCCACATTCGCCTGCGGGAAGTACTGCATCATTTTCAGTGCCACCGGGTCAATCAGGTTCCCCGGCCGGTTTGGCAATTGGTAGGGCGTGCCAACCAGGTTCGGATTGCCGGGGCTCTGGTAAGTGGCCAGATTATTAAACGGGACATACAGGCTTCGCACCGCGCCGTTCAGGCTGCTGCTGAAAGTGCTGCTCATCGGATCCCAAATCTGCCCGGCTGCCGCGGAACACTGGCCCTGGCCGTTAAACGTGCCGCCCGCGCGGCCGCACAATTCGCCGAAATTTCCCGTCCGCTCCAAAGCGCTGGGAACGCCCGCTGTAGCGGTGCCGGTTTTCTTGGCTATGGTGCCTTGATAATCCACGAAGAAGAACAGCTTGTCTTTGCGGATGGGGCCGCCCAACGTCCCGCCGAACTGGTTCTGCTTCTGGGGCGAGATGCCCACGCCATTTTTGTTATTGAACCAGTTATTGGCGTTTAAATCCGAGTTCTGCAGAAACTCATAAGCGCTGCCATGGAACTGGTTGGTTCCCGACTTGGTCACCACGTTGATCACCGTATTGCCGCCGAATCCGACTTCAGCGGTATACGTATTCTGCTGCACTTTAAACTCTTGCACCGCGTCCACTGGCGGCGTATAGAGCGCGGTGGTGATGCCGCTGTTGTTTTCTTGGTTGGTTTGGCTTACGCCGTCCATCACGATGTCGGCTGTCGAATTGCGCCCGCCGTTGGATACGAAATTAGTGGCGCCCGCATTGAGGCCGAAAGATCCGCCCGCTGCTTGCGTAACGCCCGGCGACAAGGCGGCGAGATTGTAAACCGACCGGCTGGTCAACGGTAGATCATTAATAAATTTTTGATTCACCAACTGCCCGGTGGAAGCATCCTGGGTTTGCAGTAAAGTGGCTGAGCCGCCCACATCTATCGTCTGGGTGGCGCCTTTCACGCGCAGATGGACGTTCGCCTGGGCATTCTCTCCCACGCTCAAGACGATTCCCTTTTGCTCAAAGGGCTGCATGCCGGCCAGCGAGACCGCTAGTTCATATTGCCCTGGAGGCAAGTTGCGCAGCACGTAGCGGCCTTCCGCATCAGAGGTTGCTGTATACGTGAAGCCTTTGTCCTGGTCGGTGAGCAGCGCTTTTGCGCCAGGCACCACCGCGCCGGATTCGTCGGCGACTACGCCGGTCAACGAACCGCTGAAGACCTGCGCCGAAAGGAAAGAAGAGAAGAACAACGTGGACACAACAACGAAGTAAGCGACGATTTTCACAGGGGTATCCTTAACTGAAACAGACTAGGTTGCGGCCTAGCTTATATAAGTTAGAAATACCTGTCAAGCCACTTCCGGTTAACGATGGGGTAGACCTGACGTTAGTAGTCGTTACATAACGTTCGCTAGGCGGGCGACGCGCCTTGAAATCAAAAGGCCGGCTCAACCTCAACAGAGGAAGAGCCGGCCTGTGAATCACAACGGATTTCAGCGCAGTATCAGAAGTACAGCTTCAGCGCCAACTGTACCTGTCTGGGTGAATTGGCCTGTGACGTAATCTGGCCGAAGGACGAAGCTCCAACCGTCAGGTTCGGGGCCGCAAATTGCGGGTGGTTCAAGGCGTTAAACGCTTCTGCCCGGAACTCCAACATCGCGCCTTCCCGGAAAGGCAGCGCAAATTGCTTGAACAAAGACATCGCCGTGGTGGCCGTGCCCGGAGCGCGCACCGAGGAAATCTCGCGCGGCGCGGTCCCGATGGCGTACTGGGCGGGTGTTACCGCCACTTGCGGATCGGCAAAGTATTGGCTCAGCCAATTTGATCCGTTATTCCGGGTCAAAGTGCCGGTCAAATTCGGCCGCTGTGCGCCGTAAGTGGGTAACGGCTGCGAGTTGCTGACAGACAGTGCCAACGGCATGCCGTCATCAAAGCGCAAGATTCCGTTCGTCTGCCATCCGCCTAAAGCCAAATCCACCACCCGGTTGATATTGGCGCCAAAGTGTTTGCCGCGTCCAAACGGAAATTGATACACGTACGAAAATTGCAGCACCTGCGGAATGTCGAACTGCGAAACGGAGCGCTCCAGAAAACGCTTGTTCGGATCTTGCAAACTGGTAGCGCCGCCCAGCCATGTGGTGCAACCGCAAGCCACGGAAGAGTCGTCAATCGATTTCGAGAAGACATAGCTCCCCAACAGTTGCAGCCCGTTTGAGAATCTCTTCTCCACCCGAACCTGCAAGGAATTGTAACTGGAATCCGCCCAAGGCGGATCTTGGGTGGAAAAGCCCGTGAACTGCGGATGCGGCAGCATTAGTTGATAAGCCTGGACGGTTTTGCTGGAAAGGCTGCTGGCCGGATTCGTGATGTAACCGTAGAACGGATTGTTCACGTGGGCGGTCAATTGGCCCACTTGGGCCGGGCTCAGGCCTTCCACCCAGGAGCCCAGGTAGTTGATAGAGTTTGCTCCGCCGAAATAG
Organism: Bryobacteraceae bacterium; assembly: GCA_036488895.1. Classification (GTDB taxonomy): domain Bacteria; phylum Acidobacteriota; class Terriglobia; order Bryobacterales; family Bryobacteraceae; genus Bog-105. The sequence goes on from DASXGT010000143.1 coordinate 4,761, forward strand.
AGGTGCGTTCCTTTGTTTCCCACGTAGTTGACGTCCACCAGAATGTTGCCTTTGAACTGGCGCTGCAAGCCAAAGTTCCAAGTCTGCGAATAAGGTGTATTGTTCTCGGTTGCAAGCGGGCCGCTAACGCTCAGGCCCAAGCCGGTCAACAGTCCTTGCGAGCTGCCGGGAGGCAATTGGATGCCGCTGGGAAAAGGATTGGAAAGCCGCGCGGCCGGCGTGGCGCCGTCATTGTTGTAAGTGGTCAGCAGCGGAGTCGTCCAATTGAACCCGCTGAATCCGCCTTCACCGGTGCCTGATGCGGATCCTTTAATACCAGAGAAGAAAATCCCGTAACCAGTGCGAATCACGATGTCGCCCTTGGTGCGATACGCGATGCCGAACCGCGGACCGATGTTCATCGGATTCACGTTGTAGGGGCTGGGATTGCTGTTGCTGGCGAAATCCAAGCCGCCCGTGAGTTGCGGCAATCCCGGAACCTGCAGCGGCGAAACCGCGTTCGGGTCTAAAAAGCTCATGCGGTTATAGCGCTCCGTTTTAGGTAAGGTCAACTCATAGCGCAGCCCCATGTTCACCGTGAGGCGGTCGCTCGCGCGCCAATTGTCCTGGAAATACCAGGCGTGCTGGAAGTTTTGGGTCGTGATAGCCACGTCCACTCCATAACCGCTGCCGCCTTGCGGAAAACCCATCAACAGGGAAGCCAGCGGGTCGCCGCCGGTTCCATTGGCCGGACTTTGCGCCGAGCCCGTCTGGGCAAAACTGAATTGCCCGGCGGGGTTGCCGACCTGCAGGAAGCTGATGCGATGCAACCGGCCTTCATACCCGAATTTCAGCTCGTGCTTGCCCCTGATTTTGTCAAAGCTGGCGATCAAATCGTGCGTGTCAGAGGGGTAACGCAGGATGGAGTAGGTTTGTGATCCCAGGTTTTGGCTGCTGACTGATTGATAGCCGTTTCCGAAAGTGATGTTCGGCGTGGCGGTAAAGCCGGAGGTGGTGATGTATTGCGGCAAGCCCAGCGTGGTTACGGCATTGAAGTCGGGAAAATCCGTCGCCACGCCATGGGTAAAGCTGTAGCTGCGCGTCCATCCGTAAGTTAAGTTGAAAACCAACGTTGGGGAGAAGGTACGAGTATATGCCACCGAGGCTGAATAGGCATGGCCGTTATTCGGCCCCTGCGTACACGGATCAGCCACATTCCCGAAGCAATTCACATTTTCGCCGTTGCTTAAGTCTCTGGAAAAGTGGCCGGTCAACTGGCTGGAATCGTTGATCCGGTAATCGAACTTGGTGTCGAAGCGGTGATCGCTGCTGCTATTGCCGTTCGTGCCGATCCAGTTGTTTAACGGATTATAAGACGCGCTGCCCACTGCCACATTCGGCATCGGGAAGTACTGCATCATTTTTAAAGCCACCGGATCAATCAGGTTGCCGGGCCGGTTTGGCAATTGGTAGGGCGTGCCCACCAGGTTCGGATTGCCGGGGCTCTGGTAGGTGGCCAGATTGTTGAACGGGATATACTGGCTGCGCATCGCGCCGTTGAGGGTGCTGTTGAATGTGCCGCTCATGGGGTCCCAAATCTGCCCGGCTGCTGCGGAACATTGGCCCTGGGCATTAAACGTGCCGCCGTTGCGACTGCATAATTCACCAAAGTTTCCCTGCCGTTCGGCGCCGCTGGGAACGCCCGCCGTGGCCGTCCCTGTATTCGTCGCCAGAGTGCCTTGATAATCCACAAAGAAGAAAAATTTATCCTTGCGGATCGGTCCGCCCAGCGTGCCGCCGAACTGATTCTGCTTCTTCGGTGATATGCCTACGCCATTTTTGTTGTTGAAGAAGTTGTTGGCGTTTAAGTCTGAGTTCTGCAGAAACTCATAAGCGCTGCCATGAAATTGGTTCGTGCCTGACTTAGTAATCACGTTGATCACGGTGGTTCCACCGAATCCAACTTCGGCGGTGTAGGTGTTCTGTTGCACCTTGAATTCCTGCACCGCGTCTACCGGAGGCGTGTAGAGCGCCGTAGTGACGCCGCCGTTGTTTTCCTGGTTCGTCTGGCTCACGCCGTCCATCACGATGTCGGAAGTGGAGTTGCGTCCGCCGTTCGAAACAAAATTGGTGGCGCCAGCATTGAGGCCGAAAGACGAGCCCGCTGCTTGCGTAACGCCCGGCGACAGCGCCGCCAGATTGTAAACCGATCGGCTGGTCAACGGCAGATCATTGATAAACTTTTGATTCACCAGTTGCCCGGTGGAAGCATCCTGCGTTTGTAGCAGCGTTGCAGCCGCGCCCACCTCCACGGTTTGCAGCGCGCCTTTTATTCGAAAGTGTACGTCCGCCTGAGCGTTTTGCCCAACGCTTAAGACGATTCCCTTCTGGTCATAAGGTTCCATGCCGGCAAAGGTCACCGCCAACTCATAGCGTCCTGGGGGCAAGTTGCGCAGCACGTAGCGGCCTTGCGCGTCTGAGACTGCTGTATAGGTGAAGCCCTTGTCTTGGTCGGTGAGCAGCGCCTTTGCGCCCGGCACCACCGCGCCGGATTCATCGGCAATAACGCCGGTCAATGATCCACTAAAGACTTGCGCTGAAAGAAAAGAAGAAAAAAATAAAGACGAAGCAATAGCAAAATAGGCGAGCCAGTGGCTCGCGCGATGTGCAGTTTTCAAAAGTATCCTCACTCAAACGGACTAGGTGTGAGCCAGCATATAGAGCTTAGGAATACAGTGTCAAGCTGATTTCGGTGAATTCTTAGCTAAGCGGATGTGAATCACCGTTAAATACACCAGGATGCGCCCGCGCGTGGGGTAGACGCTCTCGTCCACCCCACCCTGGTCAGGCTCTTTCTGTCGTTAGCGCCAGTGGCCGTCCCGCCAATAGTATCCCCGCCGGTCATGGACCCATCTCCCGTCCACCCAACGCGCACGCGGCCGCGGCGGTAGCATCCAAGCGCCGGGCATCCAAACATAGCGGCGTCCGTCCCAGCGATGGTAGCCCCCTACCCAGACTCGCCGCGGGCCAGGAGGCGGCGGCGGACGTCTTTCCACCACGCGCGGCGGGGGTCCGATTCGAACATAAACTTGAGCGTCAGCCGACGCCGCGGCTAACGTTATCCCGAAGCAAGCAACTGCAAGAAACTTCTTCATACTGTTAATGTGCCTCCAACTCAAAAATGATCTCGGCCGTAAGGCTTTCTGTTTACCGAGACGCCTACGGCATCGGCTTTGTTGTCAATCCCAATACGTTAATTAATTTAATTAATTTGCCGCCCCGATAGTCTCATAGAACTTCCAATGAGTCCGATAGTCCCGCGTCACTGGTATATGCAATAAGCTGGCGCGCATCATTTCTACCGGAAGGTAATTCTCTTTCAAAATTGCATCGTGAAATTGCCGGTTCGTCATTTTGCCGCTGTCCACTATTTCTTTATGCAGCGCATAAAACTGCAGGCCGCCCAAAAGATAAGCGGCTTGATACAGCGCGCCGTAGTCGCCTGTAAACGAACGCCGCACTTCTCCGGTGGCATTCTCGCGCTCAAAGCCCACTCGTTCCACTAGGAAGTTCACGCATTCCACGGGCGTCATTTTGCCGAGATGAAAACTCAAAGAGAAAATGATGCGCGCGCAGCGATGCATGCGCCAGAAGAGCGCGCCCACGCGGTCCTCTGGCGTCTTTTGGAATTTCATGTCCCAAAACAACATTTCCCAATAGAGGGCCCATCCTTCGGTCACAAAAGGCGAGCGCCCGAATGCTTCGCGGTACGGGCGGTAGCGCCGCGCCATGTAGCCTTGCAGATTATGGCCTGGTATCAGCTCGTGAAAAACCGTGGCGCGCGCAAAGTGGATGTTGTTGCCGCGCATGGTCGTCATCTTCTGGTCATACGACATGCTGTCGGTCGGATACGAAACCTGGATCATGTCACCGCCCAGAAAAAACGGATTCACCAACTGCGCTTCCGGCGTCATCATCTGCATGCGCCACGTCTCCCTCGCCACGGGAGGAATGGTCACCAAATCATGATCGTCCACAAACTTTTGCGCCTCAAGCGCCAGTTCGCGAATGAGCTGCGGTTGCTTGCCGGGCTCCACGTAAAGCGTCTTCACCTTTTCGAGTGCCTTTTTCCAATCGTCCCCATAGCCCATCTCGCGTGAAGCGCGTTTCATCTCGTTTTCGCACCACGCAAATTCTTTGTTGGCAATGCCGATCAATTCTTCTGGGGTATACGGAATCATCTCGTAGGCTAAATCCGCCAGCAGTTCTTCGCGGCCCACTGGCTGCCCGACGATGTCGCTGGTGTCTCCGGGTTGCGCCGTAACCAGCGCCTTGGCGGCATTCCCTGGAGTAACAACGCCGGGCACGGGTTTCAAGTTCAGCACTTTTTCACGCAGAAACACGCCGTACGCCTGCAAGGCAGCGTCGGCCTTGCCATAATCGGCCGCCGCCCACCAGGTAAACATCGGATCGTAGCCGTTATAAAACGTAAACCACGTGCGCAGGGTGTTGCGCAGGCTGTTCAGTCCAAGCAGCGCGCGGCCGCCCGCTATTTTGCGCTGCTGCCCGGCCGCTACATTCACCGGCTTTTTGAGTTGCTCTTCTAATTGCTTCTGCACGCCCGTAATATCGCGCGTAAGCTGCGCCAGCTTTTGCGCCGCGTCCCGTGGCTGCAGTGGCTGCATTTCCTGCCGGTTGAATTCCAAGCTTAAAATAATGGACTCGAACGGCAGATAAGGCTTCGTCTCTTCCGCGTGCTTGGCGCTAAGGTCTAGCAGCGTGAGCTCATGCTCCAATCCCCGCCGGAAGACAACATAATCGATTTTGCCGTCTTCCCCCAAAGTGTCGAAATCGAGACCGTTGAGCCGGGTGAGCCATTCCGTATAGAACTTTTTCAAGCGCTCGCGCCGCTCCGGAGAATTATCGAGATTATAGAAGCGCTTGAGATTTCTGGAGTCCGCGCTGAAATCCTCCATCAGCGGACGCATCGGACTAGCCGAGCGGTCCTGAAAGGCTGCCAGCCTTCCGCCTGTCAGCAGTAACGTCGCCGCGGCCAAGCGGAGCAGGGTCTTCGTCAATTGGGTCTTCACCTTAAGGTAAAGATTAACCTAAGCTACGCCCGCTGCTCAGCCGCCTTACTTCGCCACTGCATCCGCCTGCGCCAATGTATTGATGTATTGGTCGGCCTCTTTGGAAGAATCGTTAATCTCGCGGACCAGGTCGTTCGCCTGCAAGTCGAGATCCGCCGAAGTCTTTTTTAGCGAACTGATCGCGCGGGCGTTGAGGTTGTGTTTCAGAAATACAACTTGGTCGTTGAAACCCTGCAGCACGGGGGTGATCTTTGCTTCGGTTGCGCGCATTTGGCGCATATAGCCGCTATGCTGGCGCTGCGCGTTGGTCAGCAGCGTCTGGCTTTGCCGCTTCAGCGTGACGTTGCGCATATCGTTAATTTCGCCCTTCCACTCAGAGAACATCCGCTTGGCCACATCATCGACTGAATTTACATGGTTATGCAATTCTTTGGCGCGATCTTGACAGTGGTCGAGCGAGTCGTGAAGCCGATTGTATGTCTTTTCAAGATCGCCGCCTTCGAATCCCGTTACTTCCTTGAAAACCTCAAGTGTGCTCTTCAGTTGCTTTCCGGTTTGCTGCTGGTCCTTCTTTACCGTGAGGATACGCTTGACGAGAATGTCGCGCTTCTCGCGGCCTAGTTTCTCCATCGCGGCGTAGTAAATCGAGTTGCAGCCTGAGATAAAAAGGCTAGGCAGAAGCAGAATAAAGATCCGGCGATTCATTTTAAAGGCAATTAGTATTCTGGCAGAGTGCGGTGCGAGCTGATTTAGAACAAAATCCCAAACCCTCCGCCTGTCAGCAGGTAAAGATTAACCTAGGCTGCGCCCGCAAGACTTATAAATAGCGGCCATGTGCTGCATATCGCGCAAGCCTTCCTGCCCGTTCGATTTCGGTTCTTTACCAGTCAGGACGCAATTGGAAAAATAATCCGCCTCCCGCACAAACTGCGCCGGGTCTTTCGCGCTGTTCAAATCGTCAATCGGTTCTTCGCCACGAATGTCCACCTTGAGGTGAATGCCTTCATAGGAAAACGCCGGCTCCATATGTAGCATGCCTTTGGAGCCATGGATGCGAATAAACCCCGGCATGTTCGCGCCATAGGTCGTGTTGCAACTAGCCAAAATGCCAGATGGAAATCGCATGGTCCAACTGAGGTTCTCTTCTACCTGGTCAAAACGTCCGTCTTGATCCACCACTGTGCTGAAGCCTTCAAGGTGCTCCGGCTCCTCGCCAGTGAGAAAATGGCAAGCGTTCAAAGAATAGACGCCCATATCCATCAGCGGTCCTCCACCCGCCAGCTTCGCATTCAAACGCCATTCGCCAGCCCTCTCATTGAAGCCGTTGGCACTCTCGATCGCCTGAATTTTGCCGAGCTTGCCTTCTTTGATGAGCTGTTGCGCGCGCAGGGTGGTGGGCTCGTACTGGCAGCGATAGGCAATCATCAATTTCTTGCCGGCGGCCTTGCAGGCATTGATCATTGCCCAACTGTCCTTCACGCTGGTGGCCATCGGCTTTTCGCAAAACACGTGCTTGCCTGCTTTCGCCGCGCGGATGCTGTATTCGGCGTGCATGCTGTTCGGCAGTGCGATATACACGGCGTCTATATCTTTGTTCTTCGCAATCTCGTCGAAATTATCGTAGCTGTAAATGTTCTTCGCGGGCACGTTGTATTCCGCCGCATACTTTTCCGCCTTCTCCCGGTGGCCGCTCACCAACGCTGTCACTTGCGATTTCTGCGACAGCTTGCAGCCGGGCATAAAATGCTGGAGCGAGATGCGCCCCAAACCCACGATGCAATATTTAATTCGCTTCTTGTCCGTCAACTCTTGCCCGAGCGCCAGTGGAATGCTTGGGGCCAGTACTGTACCGGTAACAAAACTTTGAGTGAAAGCGCGGCGGGTGAAATTCATTACCTTATATTAAGTCTCATTCAGAAGAGAGCTTGTCTTGAAACACCAAATAAGGGGAACCGTCAAACAAGTAGATTGTTACGGGGCGGGAGGCCCTTTATTTATTATGAAAAAGTTAATGGCGACACTCGTTCTGAGCGCGGCAATTCTCGTCCCGGGAATGGCGGTTGCTCAAGACCATCATGACGATCGCGATCGTCACGACGACCACGACTATTACGACAAGCACCATAGGGATCATCATCAATGGAACGATCATGAAGATCGCGCTTGGCGTATTTATCAAGAGCAGCACCATCGCAAGTACCTAGCCTTTCAGGAGGCGAGAGAACGCGACCGGCAGGATTATTGGGCATGGCGCCATAACCACAGCGACGCCATACTGAAAATCGACATCCGCTAGCAAAATCTCGCTTTGTTTTTGCCCTGTGCGCCCTTCGACTGGTGGGCGGCCAATCCTGGCCGCAGCCGCCTTTCTAGGCGGCCTTCGGAAGCCGGGCTGTCATCTACAGCCCGGCAAATCCACGCTTGATCTTGGCGTAAGTATCTTCCAGCGCCTCCGGAATGATTCTGGTATTGGCCACGCTGGTCATAAAATTAGCGTCGCCGCGCCAGCGCGGAAGAACATGCATATGAATATGCTGCTCGATTCCCGCTCCCGCCGCTTCCCCCAAATTCAACCCCATGTTCAAACCCTCCGGCTTATACGCCTCTTCCAAAATTCCCTCGCCGTGGCGCGCCAGCCGCATCATCTCATCCGTGGTCGATTCATCCACTTGCTGCAAGCGCGAGACATGCGCGTAGGGTGCGATCATCAAATGTCCGCTGGTGTAGGGATAGCGATTGAGCAGCACGAACGCGAGTTTGCCGCGATAGACAACCAGGCATTCTTCGTCCGATACGCATTCTCCCGCCGCGCAAAATACACAGAGGGTCTTCTCCCGCTTCTCCTTCATGTAGGTGGCACGCCAGGGCGTCCACAAATAGTCCATCTAGAATCGCTTTCGTTCAGTAGTAGCCGCTCTACTTATTTGCCGGAGCCGGTTTCGTCTGAAGGACCCGCGGGCACAACCGCAGCCGCCGCGCCGTCGCCGTCCGCCTTGGCTTGATGATTCACCAGATCGCGCAATTCTTTACTGGGCTTAAAGAACGGAATGCGCTTCGAGGGCACTTCGACGCGCGATCCCGTTTTAGGGTTCCGGCCAACCCGTGGTTGTCTTTGCCGCGTCCGGAAACTTCCGAATCCGCGGATCTCAATCTTTTCTCCCTTGTGGAGGCTGTTCACAATGCTGTCAAAAATAGTCTCTACTATCGTCTCCGAATCCTTGCGGGTCATCTCCACTACGTTCGAGACTTCCTCGATCAGTTCAGCCTTGGTCATATAACTATTTACCTGCTTCTCATTCTCTGCTAACTCTATCTGGTTAGCTTTGTTCTTCCGCTTTATGTTGTTTGATGGCGTCCCCAACCGTGGCAGTAGTGGAAAGGGCTTGCCGGTTGTAATCGCGCAACCGGTTCTGCTCATCCTCTTCCGTTATGGCACGTAGGCTCAAACCTATCCTCTTCTGCGCCTCGTTCATCTTAATGACCTTGAACTCAAACTCTTCGCCCACCGGCAGCGGAGATTCGTCAGCCGAAGGTTCGTGCGCCCGCCGCTTGCCCGTGTCTTCTGCAATCTCGCTGCGATGGCACAGCCCTTCCACTCCGGGCAGCAGTTCCACGAAAACTCCGAACGGCGCGGCGCGGCACACTTTCCCTTTCACGATGTCGCCCACCTTCTGCGTGCGGAAAAATGTCTCCCAGGAATCCGGCTGCAGTTGCTTAATGCCCAGCGAAAGACGCCGGTTCGGCGCATCGATGTTCAAAATCACCGCCTGCACCACTTGCCCCTTTTTTACCAGTTCAGAGGGGTGCTTGACATGCGCCGTCCAAGACATATCGGAGATGTGCACAAGACCGTCGATGCCTTCTTCAATTTCGATGAACACGCCAAAGTCGGCCAGCTTCCGGACGCGGCCTTCCACCACGGACCCAATGCTATAGCGGTCGGCCACGGTGGTCCAAGGATCCGCTTCCAGTTGTTTGATGCCGAGTGAAATGCGCCGCTCGTCCGCTTTGATATCCAGCACTACGGCTTCCACTTGGTCCTCCGCCTTCACCACCTTGGCGGGGTGCTTCATGCGGCGGCTCCAGGTCATCTCTGAGATGTGGATCAACCCTTCCACGCCGGGCTCCAGTTCCACGAACGCGCCGTAATCGGTCACGCTCACAATGCGGCCAATCACGCGGCTGCCGCGTGGATAGCGCGTGTCGATGTCCAGCCAGGGGTCGGGATGCAGTTGCTTCAGCCCCAGCGAAATGCGTTCTTTGCTGCGATCGAACTTCAAAACCTTAACGGTAATTTCATCGCCCGCATGTACCACCGACGAAGGATGAGTTACGTTCCCATAGCTCAAATCGCTGACATGTAAAAGCCCGTCAATACCGCCCAAATCCACAAACGCGCCGTAATCGGTCAGGTTCTTCACCACACCCGCCACTACCGCGCCTTCCTCTATTTTGGACAGCGCCTCCGCCTTCTTGGTCACCGCCTCATGTTCCAGCAGGACTCGCCGCGAGACCACCGCGTTGCCGCGCCGGCCGTTGAGTTTGATGATGCGAACTTCTATATCTCGCCCTACATAGGGGTCCAGGTTATGAACCGGCCGCACCTCTACTTGTGAGCTGGGCAGAAAGGCGATAATGCCGATGTCTACTTCCAACCCGCCTTTGACTTTGTTCACCACACGCCCCGTGACGGGCGTGCCTTCGGCCGCCGCTTTTTCCAGGTGCTCCCACACGTGTAATTTGTGCGGGCGCTCATACGAGAGCAGAATGTAGCCTTCTATTTGATTTCCGCCGCGGTCGATGGCTACCTCGATCGTCTCACCGGGCCGTACGGCGGGCTTGCCTTCTATTTGCGGGAATTGCGCGGCGGGCACCAGCCCTTCGAGCTTGCGCCCGATATCGACGATTACTTCTTTCTCGGAAACGTTGAGGACATGCCCTTGCAGGGTTTCGCCTCTTGCGGACACAAATTGACTGCTGTATTCGTCGAGAAAAGCTTGGTAATCCGCGTTATCGACGGATCCCGAAGTGTCAACGATTTTGTCGGCAACGGCTTTTTCAGATGGTTCGGCCATGGGTGGCTGCATTCTTCAGTTGTTGTCCCCTGGCATTCTAAGCCATCTGCTAAACGCCTGCGGCTACCGGGCAGGCCCCAAATTTCCTCTTGGAATGTTTCCGCGTAGGGGTCAACTCGTTGATAGTTCAATACTTTACGAACTATAGCCGACCCTCTTCCCGATGTCAACCGCCCTTTCATGCTCCTAAGTTTCATATATACTTGAGGGTGGAAGTGGCCATCCGCTGCTTCCGCGGAGATATTCTCATGATTGAAGGACTTTTACAACCGGCGCATCTACTAATCATTCTAGTCGTCGCGTTGTTCATTTTTGGACCCAAGAAACTTCCCGAATTGGGCCAAGGCCTGGGGAAGGGCATCCGTTCTTTCAAAGAGAGCATGCGCGCTGTAACCGAAGACTCCGAAAAAGTGGAAACTCCCACCGCTGCCCGCACCGAAACTCCCAAAGAAGACCCAGAATCGCCCAAGGTCTAAAACACCGGAAGTTTTTTCTCTCGCTGGAAAGAATTGCTCGTGTTGCCCACTCTGCTGATTTCTACTAATTCGCAGCTAAGTCATTGATTTTATTGGGTGTATTCCCCTGCTCACGGCTTGGCCACCAAACTGCTTACTTATCCGCGTGCGCAGGAAAGTTCAGTAGCCTGCAAAAAAACTAGAAACAATTTTAGGAGCGGTGAACTAGCAATGACGACTGAAGAATACGGCAAAGCATATCAACGCGGTTTTAATATGACGGTGCGTTTCCTTGTATCGCGGGGTTTATCTTACGATTCTGCCCTAGACACCGCTCAAGCAGCCTGGGCAAAAGGCTGGGAGCGAAGAGAGCAGCTACGGGAACCGAGCCTAGTCCTCACCTGGACCAACAGCATTGCATTGAACATTCATCGTACGTATCTAAGACGCGAGCCACAAACTCAAGTACTACCGGAATTGCAGGCGCCCCCGCGCATGAACGTCGCGGCCATCGATGTAAAACGAATCTTAAGCGAGTGCAAACCGAATGATCGTGTAGTACTAGAGGGGCATTACATCGAAGGTTACAAGGTGCAGGAGATCGCGCGCGCGCATGGTTGGTCGGAAACTGCCGTCCGCATCCGCCTGCTGCGTGCCCGGCGCAGCGTGGAGCGCAAGTTAAACCGTCCGAAGCACGCGCGCCTGCGCAGTTTAGCCGAGAAAACCAAAAAAGCCTTGGCCAGTTCGGTGGAACTGGAGCCTGCTTATCAACGCAGAGTGGCTTAGGAGGGGAACTGCTCTAAATCAATTTAGAGCAGTTCCGCCACGCTGAAAAAGAACGGAATTTCCTGGGCGGCGGTTTCTGGCGCATCCGAGCCATGCGCCGAATTCCGCTCAATATTTTCGGCGAATTTTTTGCGGATCGTTCCCTCGGCCGCATTGGCCGGATTCGTAGCGCCCATCACTTCGCGCCACTTGGCGATTGCGTCTTCCCGCTCTAAAACCAGAGTGACCACCGGCCCCTCGGTCATAAAGGTCACCAGCCCATTAAAAAACGGACGCGCTTGATGCACCGCATAGAAAGCCTCGGCTTCCTTCTTGGCAATCCGCCGCAATTTCATGCCGACCACGGTAAAGCCCGCGTTTTGAATCATCGTTAAAATTTCGCCCGTATAGCCCTTTGCCACTGCATCGGGCTTGATCATCGCGAAAGTTCGTTCCACTGCCATTAAATCTGTATCCCCTAATTCCTATTTCTTCTTGGCCGCGAGGGCTTCTTTCATTTTTTCGCCCAGTACTGCCGGCGAAGGGCAAACCACAATTCCCGCGGCTGTCATGGCAGCCAGCTTGTCTTCCGCCTTACCTGACCCGCCGGAAATAATCGCGCCGGCGTGGCCCATGCGGCGGCCCGGAGGAGCCGTTTGTCCAGCAATGAATCCAACCATCGGTTTCTTCACATGCGCTTTGACGTATTCGGCCGCGGTTTCTTCCGCTGTCCCGCCAATTTCGCCGATCATGATAATTCCATGCGTATCGGGATCTTCATTGAACAACTTGATCGCGTCGATGAAGTTGGTCCCGATGATCGGATCTCCGCCAATGCCGATACAGGTCGATTGCCCGATACCCAGATTGGTCAGCTGCCACACCGCTTCATAAGTCAGCGTGCCTGAGCGCGAAACAATGCCGATATGGCCGGGCAGGTGAATGTGTCCCGGCATAATGCCGATTTTGCATTTTCCCGGTGTAATGACGCCCGGACAATTCGGCCCCACCAAACGCGTTCCCGGCCGCTGGTCCAAGTACGCTTTTACCCGCACCATATCGTTCACCGGAATGCCTTCGGTAATGCAAATCACCAGCGGGATTTCCGCGTCGGCCGCTTCCATAATGGCGTCGGCCGCAAACGGCGGCGGCACAAAAATCACCGATGCATTCGCGCCGGTAGCCTTTACCGCATCCTCCACGGTGTTAAACACCGGACGTCCCAAATGCGTCTGGCCGCCTTTGCCAGGCGTGGTTCCACCCACTACGTTGCTGCCGTATTTAATGCCCTGCTCGGCGTGAAACGTGCCTTCCCGGCCGGTAAATCCTTGGAAAAGAACTTTCGTGTTTTCGTTAACAAGTACGCTCATTGTGCCAGCCTCACTACCTTCTCCGCCGCGTCTTTCATGCCGTCGGCAACGGTAAAGTCGAAGCCTGATTCCAACAAAACCTTACGCCCCAGTTCCACATTGGTGCCTTCCATGCGCACCACAATCGGAATCTTGATTCCCAATTCGCTGGCCGCCGCCACCACGCCGTTCGCCAGCGTGTCGCAGCGCAGAATGCCGCCGAAAATATTGATCAGCACCGCTTTCACGCTCGCATCGGACAACAGGATACGGAAAGCGTTCTTAATTTGCTCCGCGTTTGCGCCGCCCCCTACGTCCAGAAAGTTGGCCGGCTGGCCGCCCGCGTATTTAATGATGTCCATCGTGGCCATCGCCAACCCGGCGCCGTTCACCATGCAAGCGATACTGCCATCCAGCTTGATGTAGTTCAGCCCAAAGCGCGAAGCCTCCACTTCCAGCGGATCTTCTTCATTCGAATCGCGCAGCTCCAACAGATCCTTATGGCGGTAGCTCGCATTGTCGTCCAGCGTGATCTTGGCATCCAGCGCGAAGACCTTACCGTCTTTGGTCAGAATGAATGGATTGATTTCGGCCAGCGAACCGTCAATGGCGTCATACGCCTTGGATAGCGCGATCATGGCCGCCGCCGCCGCGTTCACGCTCGCCGCCGGAATTCCCATGCCGAACGCCAGCTTGCGCGCCTGGAAAGGCTGCAAAGGCGACCCCGGTATCAAGCGCTCCCGCAGGATCAATTCAGGCGTTTCCGCCGCCACCTCTTCAATATCCATGCCGCCCGCTTTAGACGCCATGAAAACCGATTCACCCAGCGCTCGATCGAGTACAATGCCAAGATAAAGTTCGCGCTCGATGGGCAACGTTTCTTCTATCAGCAGGCGCTGCACCAACCGGCCTTCGGGTCCGGTCTGATGCGTAATCAGCGTCATGCCCAAAATCTTCTTGGCCAGCTCTGCCGCTTCGGTCGAGTCTTTGGCCACCTTGACGCCGCCGCCCTTGCCGCGTCCGCCCGCATGAATCTGCGCCTTGACAACAACGCTTCCACCGATTTTCTTCGCTGCGGCTTCCGCTTCCTCTATGGTGTAGGCAACTTCGCCGCGCGGCACAGGTACGTCGTACTTGGCGAGGATTGCCTTCGCCTGATACTCGTGGATTTTCATAATTTCGCTTGGCGCTCAACAAAAATTGTGACGAGTGAGGCCACTCGCTAGTGTAGCTCGGGTGAAAAAACGGCCTGCCAAAACGCGCTCTTTAAACCCGGATAGTTCAAACTAGGTTGTTTGCGTATGTCTCATCTGCCTTTCCGGAATTCCGTTCACCTCACCCAGGCGGAAGCCCACGACCTCATGCACCGCATGTTGTCGGGTGAAATGACCACTGAAGGAATCGCCGACGTCCTCAACTTCCTGCGCCGCAAAGGCGAAACCATCGCTGAATTGGTTGGTTTTGCTTCGGCCATTCGCGAAATGGGCCATGTCCTCGATTTGGACCAATCCGAATCGCCGGTCCTCGACACCTGCGGAACCGGCGGCGACGGTACCCACACCTTCAATATCTCCACCGCCACGGCATTTGTAGCGGCCGGGGCCGGCCTGCGGGTGGCCAAGCACGGCAACCGGCGCATTTCGAGCCAATGCGGCAGCGCCGATGTGTTGGAAGCGTTAGCCGTGCCGGTCCATCTTTCTGTCGAGGACGTGGCCGAGTGCATCCGGCAAACCGGCATTGGTTTTCTTTACGCGCCTCTGCTGCACCCCGCCGTGAAAAATGCCCAGGAAGCGCGCCTGCTGCTGAAAGGCCGGACCGCTTTCAACTTGCTCGGTCCGCTGACGAATCCGGTGCGCGCCCGTGCGCAGTTGATGGGCGCCTTTTCCGTGCGCGCGGCCGAAATGCTGGCGCAAGCCTCGGCGCGGCTGGGCATTGAGCGCGCGTTTGTGGTGCACGGGGCGGACGGCTTGGATGAGATTTCGACCACTGGACCCACAACGGTCTTCCAGGTGGAGAACGGCAGCGTGGTGAAAAACCGCTGGCTACCCTCCGATTTCGGCTTGCCCAGCGGCTCGCTCGAAGAGTTGGAAGGGGGGGACTGCGAGACCAATGCCGGCTTGATTCGCTCGGTGCTCGAAGGCGAACCCGGAGCCCGCCGCGACATCGTAATCGCCAACGCCGCCGCCGCGCTACTGGTGGCGCAACAAGCGAACGATTTAAAATCCGCCGCCGCTCTGGCTGCCGAATCTATCGACAGCGGCGCAGCCCGCCGCAAGTTAGAGCAATTGGTGGAGTTCACAGCGCGCCTGCAGCATCAAACCCAGTAGCGGTATGAAAGCCTTTGAAATTCAAGAATTTGGCATAGATAATCTGGCCTTGGTGGACCGCGAGCAGCCGCGTCCCGGCCCGGCCGGCGTGCTGGTCAGGCTGAAAGCCGCGTCGCTGAATTATCGCGATTACATGATGGTGCAGGGTACCTACAACCCCAAGCTTAAGCGCCCTTTGGTCCCGCTTTCCGACGGTGTCGGCGTCGTGGAAGAAATCGGCGCTGATGTCACGCGCTTCAAAAAAGGCGATCGCGTGGCCGCCCACTTATTCCCAAATTGGATCGAAGGTCCGCCCACCAAGGCCCATCACAAGGCCGCGCTGGGAGGCTCAGTAGACGGCACGGCCCGCGAATTCGCGGTCTTTCCCGAAGAAGGCGTCGTAGCCGTCTTGCCTTTTCTGTCCGACGTGGAAGCCGCCACGCTACCCTGCGCCGCAGTCACGGCCTGGCATGCATTGTTTGAGCACGCTTCCAGCGCCCCTGGTGATACCGTACTGTTGCAAGGAACCGGCGGAGTCTCCATTTTTGCGCTGCAACTCGCGGTGGCAGGCGGCTTGCGTGTGATCATCACTTCCAGTTCCGACGAAAAACTGGCGTGCGCCAAAGCCATGGGCGCGCATGAGCTGATCAATTACAAAACAAACCCAAAATGGGACGCGGAAGCGCGCAATCTCACCGGAGGCTTAGGCGTAGACCACGTCGTAGAGGTGGGCGGCGGCAACACTCTAGGGCAATCCATTCGCGCCCTCCGGACTCACGGAGTCATTAGCGTCATCGGCGCATTGACCGGCGCGGCCCCGGACCCCGCCTTTAGCCCGGTTTCCATCCTGATCGATAGCGTCCGCATCCAAGGCATCTACGTGGGCTCGCGCGTCATGTTCGAACGGATGAACCGTGCGATTGAACTGCATCGCATCAAGCCCGTCGTCGATCAGGTGTTTCCATGGACCGACCTCAAAGCCGCGCTGCGCCGCATGGAAACCCAGCGTCACTTCGGCAAAATTTGCTTGACGTTCTAGTTGGCTGAATCACGTTGCTCCCAAATCCTATCTCTTCAGGAGGAGTTCATTCGTATGGGAACCGATAAAAAGATTGCACTAGTCACCGGTGCGAATCGCGGAATTGGATTTGAAACAGCCCGGCAATTGGGTCAAAAGGGTATTTCCGTCGTAGTAGCGGCGCGCTCCGTGGAAGCGGCCAACGAAACTGCTAAGAAACTCGTCGCGGAGGGGATTGATGCCTATCCCGTCGCGTTAGACGTCACCAAACAGGCTGACAGGACTGCGGCTGCAAAGTTTGTTTCCGATAAATTTGGAAAGCTCGATATTCTCATCAATAACGCGGGAGTGGGTCCGGAGGACGGCATGTTCGGCCTCAAAACCGTCAACACGACTGAGAAGGAACTCCAAACCGTGTTTGGAACCAATGTGTTCTCTGTCGTCGCCGTCACCCGCGAGTTCCTGCCTCTTCTTAAAAAAAGCGAAGCTGGACGCATCGTGAACTTATCCAGCATTCTTGGTTCTCTCACCTTGCATGCCGATCCGAATAGTCCCATCGCCCCTGTCAAGGCATTTGCCTACGACGCTTCAAAATCTGCGCTCAATGCCTTTACGATCCATCTGGCAGCCGAGTTAAAGGATACGAAGATCAAAGTGAATTCAGCACACCCCGGCTGGGTAAAGACCGAGATGGGAACCGATCAGGCTCCAATGGAAATCGTAGACGGCGCAAAGACAAGCGTGGACCTCGCCCTCATCGGACCTGACGGCCCGAACGGCCGGTTCATTCACCTCGGCGAAGAATTGCCCTGGTGACACGCAATGAGAACATGCGAAGAGGGAAACCAGCATGAAAAAAGGATATTGGGTAACGGTGTATCGCTCCATTAAGGACGAAGCAGCATTAAAGGAGTACGGTAAGTTGGCGATACCCGCAATAGAGGCAGGCGGAGGCAAAGCATTAATCCGCACCTCGGACGCGATTGAGCCCCACGAATCGGGGCTCAAACAGCGAGTAGTCGTGATGGAATTCGAGAGCTTCGAGAAAGCGAAAGCGGCTTATCACGGCGCCGCTTACCAGGCGGCTTTGAAGGTGTTGGGGTCAGCTGTAGACCGCGATCTTCGGATTGTAGAAGGCGTCGAGTAACATTGCACAGCAATACCTAAGCTTCCTGCCGCGCGAACTCGGTCAGATAGGCACGCAGCTCACCACGAACGCGCCGGAACAGCGCCAGCCGTTCTTCTTCAGAGCCGTTTAGCGCGGCAGGATCGTCGAAACTGTGATGCAGCCGCTTGGCTGCACCGAAGAAAACAGGGCACGATTCTTTCGCGTTGTCGCAAACGGTAATGACGTAATCAAACCGCCGCCCCTCAAATTCATCGACATGCTTTGAACGCTGCCCGGAAATATCAATCCCTAGCTCCTTCATCACAGCAACTGCTTCCGGCCTGACAGTTCCGGGCCTTGTACCCGCGCTTTCCACATCAAACCGTTCCCCGGCATCATGGCGCAGCAAGCCTTCCGCCATCTGGCTGCGAGCGGAATTGCCCGTACAGAGAATTAAAACTCGTGTCTTTTCCATAGATCAACTCGCTGGCTCCGCGGGGAACCAATGCCGTGTACGATTGCATGCCGCGCAAACGGAAAGCATAACCGGCACTTCCACCAAAACACCGACAACCGTTGCCAGCGCCGCGCCGGATTCCGGCCCGAATAGCGCAATGGCCGTTGCCACCGCCAGTTCAAAGAAATTCGAAGCCCCGATAAGCGCACCCGGCGCGGCCACTGAATGCTCCACCTTGAGCCACTTCATGAGGCCGTAAGCAAGACCCGCATTAAGGTACACCTGCAACGTGATAGGAATCGCAATCAACACCACATAGAAAAACCGGCCCGTTCTTCCGTCTGTTTTTTGCCGGCCGCCATTCCGCTCCCTGTTTTCATAATTCCACAATAATGGAATTATAAAATAATTGCAAGCCCAAGAACGTGCGGCGCATGAGTTTTCGTGATATGTCTACCGTGAGGCCTTGCCGTATCACTTGCCTACTGAATTCGTTACCACCAGCTTATGTTCAGAGCCGTGACCGTAAGGGAGCGGTAACGTAAGCCAGTGGTCACCGTGCGACATGCCATTAGCGCATTTCCTGCCCGGAGACAGCCGCCCGTTTCAAAAACGGAACGTTTTGAGACCCGCTCACCCGCGGCAGCAATCTTGTGCTTGAACGGGCGGACATTTTACCGAGCCGTAGGAGCAGAACACGCAACAGTCACCGGGTTTCGGGCGCAGCAGCGCCTTGCAGCCTCCGCATTCATAAAAGAACTGGCAGGCATCGACAGGCATGGTTTCCCGCTTTGAAAAACCACAGCCCGGACAGGTCAACACTGACTCAAACACAACGGCGTCAGTCATGGTCGTGAACCGCTTCAAGATCAAAAAGACCTCCTCGAAGGCCGGCGCGTTGATATCTGGCACCTGGACTTCCCTTCGATCACCTCGCGGCGCAGGAGCTTCAAATAAAGTCTATCCTGTCACCCCACCCCGGCTGCGCGTCTTTCTCCAAGTGGAAAAATCCCGCTTCGCCGTACTCCGGCATTCCGAGGCCTCGGAAAGGGAGCGAGGCTTAGCGTCTTCGTGGGATCGCGATTAGCAGGCCGCCGCTTATCCCAATTGAACTCTCATGCCCTCGCGCGAAGCTGTAATCGTAGCTCGGTTCGAGGAACCAGCCAAAGCGATGCTTCGAGGAGGGCCAGAACATAAAGTCCAGCACCACTTCGCCGCCGAGCGAGTTCGTTGTCACGCCATACGCCCTCGTATGTATCCACTCCGGACCAGCGCCGAACATAAATTCCACTTTTTCCGAGAGGGTCCAAGGTTTCTTGAACAGCAGGTCCGTATCCCATTCTGTCGAGTGACGGCGGAAGAGCGGCGTAGTGCCCGCTTCAATCTCTAGCCACTTCTCTATCGGTGTAAACTCAACCGCGAGGTCCCCGCCGAAGCTTGACCCACCACCTTTGAGATCCCGCCCGGCAGCTCCGCCAAGCTCGACGATTGCCGCAGGCTCAGGCTCTTTATCGACCGACTGGGCGGAGACGTTTCTCGAGCAGAAAAAAAGCAAGGTGAACAACAGCAATTTTATTGCGTTCATTCGCGTGCTCGCATCCAAACTCCAACATTTTGTGGCGCAAACAGATTAAGCCGGAACATCTGGACCATGCCTTAGTTGCAGTTCCGCCAGCGCAAGGCGAATGACGAGCCACGCCCCTTGTAGCGCGAAACAAGCCATGACGAGGGCAACGAAAATGTCAGGCCAGCCTTTACCTGAATGAAATACGCCCAAGGCCGCCAGCAGCACGGCCAAATTGCCGATGACATCGTTGCGCGAGCACAGCCATACGGATCGCATATTGCTGTCTCCGCCCTTGTAAGCCCACAACAACGCGAAAGATGCGGCATTGGCCAAGAGCGCTGCAATACCGACCGCGCCCATTGTCGCAGCTTCGGGTACAGTTCCAGAGGTGGCATGCCAGAAGGCCGTGCTCAGCACCCACAAGCCAATAACTCCCATCGTCACGCCCTTCGCCAGCGCTGCACTGGCCCGGTAGCGAAGCGTCATACCGGCGACGAACAGACTAATTGCGTAATTGGCGGCGTCCGCTAAAAAGTCGAGAGCATCCGCCTGCAACGATGCGGAACCCGCCACTACACCGGCGATGAGTTCAATGAGAAACATAGCGCCATTAATAGCAAACACAGCCCACAGCACGCGGCGATAACGGCTATCGGGCCGTTGATCTTCATGCGTGTGGCTACAACAATTCGCGCTCATGGCCGTTCCCTTCAGCATAAAGGCTATAGTCGCTATAGGGTCAAGCGATGAATGGAAAAGAGCGGATTAGCATCGGAGGCTTGGCGAAGGGGACCGGAACCAAGGTTGTGACGGTCCGGTATTACGAGCAAATCGGGCTGTTGCCGGTGCCATCTCGAACGGCGGGAAACTACCGGACCTATAGCAACGAACATATGCGCCGCTTGCGGTTCATTCGCCGTTGCCGGGATTTGGGATTTACACTCGATCAAATTCGCGATCTTCTGCGCCTGTCTTCTCAGAAAGATGAGGAGTGCGCGGAGGTGGACCGCATCACGGCCCAGCATCTAATCGAGATCGAGCAGAAAATTTCCGGCCTAAAGCGCCTCGCCAAGGAGCTGCGACGTTTAAACAACTGCTGCCAGAGCAACGGAATTATCGCGGACTGCCGGATTATCGAAGCGTTGTCGCCGAGCCGTGAGCTTTGAGAGGTTTGGGTTTTCGCCTTAATTCACTGAATGTCTGCAGAGGCCGCTTTGATCCACATCCGCAGTCCGGATTCAAAGCTGTTGGCTGGCGAAAAACGGCATCCCGCCATCTGTATTCAGTAGAAGACAAGCTCTCCCTAGCTGTCACGAAGAGTTCATATTCCGCTCTCATTCTGGAATCAGTTTGCCATGTACGCCGAGTACTTCTTGCGTCTTTATTCACCATCTTTTCTGATTGCAAATCTATTGATCGCATCCCTTTCCATGAGCGCTCAAGATCAGAGGCCCGCGTCGCTGAATGCCGCACAGTTACTCGACACTGTGATCCAAGCGGGCGCGTATGCCGAGGCGTTCACGCAGTTCTGCGAAAGCGGGAATCGCATGGCAGCCGCGCGCGATCAAGCTCAATTGAGAGCCTGGGCGCAACGCAATCATTGGTCTGCCGTGCAAGCTCGTCTGAATGCTGATCCCGCGCTACAGACAAAGTTTACAAGCCAAAAAAGGTTATTCGTGGAAGGCTTTGCGGCACACGGGCTCAAAACTGCGCTTGCCTGCGGTCTCTTGCCGCAGGAGTTGACTTCACCCGCACACGACCCCTCCCTCAAGTACAGTGCGGAGCTGCAGATGTTGGACAACGCGCCTTCGGCAAACTTCGTTCCTTCCCCCGCCACGCCCGCGGAATCTGCTTCTGGGGTGCCAGCGGCCGCACCCCCGGCCCTTCCAGCTACTGGTTCCTCAGGTTTTGTCGTCCCGACAACCGGCGAAGCGGCGAATGTGCCTGCCGGCAACCCAATCACGGTGGGATCCGTTACCTTCACGCCGCCGGCGGGATGGCGCGTCACCGAAAATACGTCGCAACGCGCGACGCTCCAGGCCGCAACGCAACATACGAAGGCGGTGCTCTTTATTGAGCAATTACCGTTGAGCGGCGATTTCCGCTCAGCCTTCGGCAATGCACTGCGCACTCAAAGTCCTGTCACGGGATTGAAATTGCAATATCCGCAGGAGGGGGTCACCGGTGGGGGCAGTCCGATGATCCACGTACGCGATAACGGAACTCTGCGTGGCGGCAGGCAGAACGAAACGATTGATGCCGTCGGCGTTGCGCTCGGAAACACCATGCTGCTTTCAGAATTGGTCAGTGGTGATTGGGGTGGCGACAACTTCGGCTTTCAGCGAGCGTTCGAAAAGATAGTCTCGAACTGGAAATTGACCGGCGAGAAGGGAACTGCCTGGGATCCCGTGAATCCGCCTCCTCCCGTGGGTGCGCGCTCAGGATTCTTCTTCGGCGCTCGACTGCAGAACCAATTGAATCCGCTCGGCGGCATGGACCTGAATGCGGTGCGGGAATATCTGATCCTGCTGCCGACCGGGCAGGCCTTTAAATCCTTACCCTTCGGCGGGCGTGTACTGGACATGAACTTTGCGGCGGAGTGCACACGCCTTCCGCATGCCTGTGGAACATATCGCATGGAAGGCAGCCGGATCAACTTCACCTGGCGTGGCGAGTATGGTTTGGTGACTCACGATAATTCGCAATTTGATAGGGGAAGCGGCGGCGGTAAAGCCAGTGTGGCGAACTTCAACGGAACTCGTGTTTTTGAAACCGCGCCGGTGCAAAACCTGCGGATCTCCGGCCGTTACACGAGTACCTTCGCATCAGTGGGATCCACTGCATTTCATTCAGCCAGCGTAGTCGCCCAGACGTTTATCAATTTTTCGCCGGACGGCACGTACCAGAAATCGGGTTTCTCAGCTGCGAGCTTTACCGGCACGGGAGCGGCCGGAACGGTGCAGGAACACAAAGGAGTGCAAACCGGACGGTACACACTGAATGGCTATGCGCTGACCCTGGCGCCGTCCGGCGGCGAACCGCCAGAGACCTTCACAACTGTCTTCGAAGCAGTCAATCCGTCCCTTAAAGCTATCTTCATCAACGACAAAGCATTCCTCCGTGATGGGAGATAGCCGGCAAAGAACATGAGAAGCCGCAACCGAACGGACCTAACTAGTCAATACGTCCCACTCCCCGGGAATTGCGCCCGCGCCACCGCCGTGCGGGCTCGTTTCAAAGGTTTGAGACAACCGCGGAAGGCCGTTTTCGATAGAATGGCTTTCCTATTGAGGCGCCAATTCCTCCGAAGATAATGCCCAGCCCAGGTCCGATCCAGAGATGATTCAAGCCGCTGCAAGGCGTCGAGGAAAAATGCCGTCATTGCCAGTAAGGTCGTCAGCGTTATCGCGCCGCTAATCAATCCGCTCCAAATGGCGACTTGAAGCGCGACCAAGAAATCCCCAGTTCTATATGCACTATAGAAGCCACCAAGCGCGGTGAACGCCAGTGCGCCACAAACGAATGACCATCCAATCGCTCGGTAGGCATGAAAATGAAACGTCCGCACATTTCCCAATAAGGCTGTGTCGCCCAGATTGCCGAAAAGAACTTCTCCCATCCACATCGCGCCGATCAGAAAACCGAAGAGTAACCTAAGGCGTCGAATCATAGCGGCACCTAGCGTAACACTCACTGGCTTCATTTCTGCTCAGACTGTATGTTTCGCAAAGGGTCTTGGTGAGACGCCGCGATTCGTGCGAATGACCGGGCGATCTCTTTGCGATACCTGCGATAGCATTGCATAGGTTATAACGCAAAAAGCTCAAGGTGGCCCCGCCCGTGTTTACGCTTTCGATCCGCAGTGCCTCTGCCGACGACGAAGAAAACGTCGTCGCCTTATGGCGTACTTGCGGGTTGGAAACGTCGTACAACGATCTGACACAGGATTTCCGTTTCGCCCGCGCGAAGCCAAACTCGGACATTCTCGTCGGCGTTAGCCCGGAAGGACAGATTGTCGGCAGCGTCATGGCTGGGCATGATGGCCATCGCGGCTGGCTTTATTACGTTGCAGCCGCCCCAGACCGGCGGCTGCAGGGCATAGGTAAGCAGATGGTCGCGGCAGGTGAGGAATGGCTCCGTGACCGCAAGGTTGTCAAGGTTATGCTGCTGGTGCGAGACACCAACACGCAGGTCGTCGATTTCTACAACCACATCGGTTTTGAGGCCATACCGCGCGTTGTCATGCAGAAGTGGTTATTTAAATAAGATTGCGAAGCCGTTTTGGACGGGTTTTT
Organism: Bryobacteraceae bacterium; assembly: GCA_036488895.1. Classification (GTDB taxonomy): domain Bacteria; phylum Acidobacteriota; class Terriglobia; order Bryobacterales; family Bryobacteraceae; genus Bog-105. The sequence goes on from DASXGT010000143.1 coordinate 28,225, forward strand.
CAGCCGGAACGTTCGAGATCGGTAAATGCTTGGCGACTACTCGCGAGCAATCGGTCTGTTCACTTGTCTGATATGCCGACTAGAACGAAGCCGCAGCAGTTGCGCAGATCTCGTACAGCGCTTGACTCGTGTTCCAGAGTCTGGCCGCTACGTCGATGTTGTACGTTATCTGTTTTGTGTGCGTCTCTCGGCACTGCAGGAAGAATCTGCCGGAGACACCGTCGAGATCGGGCGAGGACGCAATGTAGACGGGAGTTCTCGCTGCGCCTTCCGGAAATGCAAGCAAAGATGGAATGCGCTTTAACAACCACGGGACTGCTGCAGGTAGACCTCGCATGTTGTCACCCAGGCGTGTGAGCGTTGGTCCGGGACTAAAACAGTTCGCGGTAATCGTCGATCCTGCGAGGCGCCGCGAGAGTTCGTAAGTAAACAGAATGTTGCAAAGCTTCGAGCGCTTATAGGCCCCCAACCAGTTGTATTGCCGCTGACCCTGGAGATTGGAAAAATCCAGTTCTCCGCTATGGAACTCCGAGGACGCGGTGAGAATCCTTCCGGCGGGCGCGGCCCGGAGGAGATCGAGCAGAAGGTGAGTTAGCGCGAACGGCGCAAGGTGATTAACGGCGAAGGTTTTCTCAAGACCATCCGGCGTCACTTCTCTTTCTGCGAACACAGCGGCCGCATTGTTGATCAGGATATCGATCCCCGAGAAACATCCGTGAAGCCGTTCAGCCAGATGATGGATCTCTGCCTGCGACGACAAGTCTGCGAGGAACAAGACCGGGGCGTTGCCCGCAGCACACTTCGCGACTTCCGTACGCATGAAATTCGACCGAGTTCGGTCACGTCCCACCATCACGACTTCCGCACCACGTTCCGCGAGTAGCATGGCCGTGGCCAACCCGAGTCCACTCGTCGCCCCCGTGATGAGGACCGTCTTCCCGCTCATCGACATTTCGCTCTGCTGTGGTTCGGCGCTCAGCATTTCCAGGACTCACTTCAGTTTCAGGAAGCGTTCTACGTTGTCCGGCGCTAAGACGTCGCTGCTGGGGTGGCCTCTTTGGTGTCACGTCAGCTTAACGAGGGACCTTTATTTTGCCTGCCGCGCAGCCGCCGCAGCCTCGGTAGATGGCGGCACAATACCTTTCATCCGCAGGTAAACCGCCATGGTCCCGTACATCTCGTTATCGTGGGCCACGTTGAGATTAAGCAGGCCGAGTTTTGATTTATTGCCGAGCACCGTCTTCACGATCGCCGCCCCGTCGGCGTCGGTCATCCCGCTGTAAGCGTCGTCGCAGAGTTCGCCGGACGCTTTGAGCGCGGCAACCAGATCGGCCTTGCTTGTTTTTGAGGCGGCGTCGCCGCGCTTCATTCCACCTTTCGTCATGCTACACATCGCCATCTGCGCGTCGGCGACATGCGCAATCAGTTGTCCAAAAGTTCGGACCTCAAGGGCTGGCTTAAACGCGTAATCCGCTTCGGGCATCTTTTCAGCTGCCTTGAGGATATTAGCGCTCACTCCCTTGTAGACCGCAGTTACCTCGGCGGTCATGGGGTTCTGCGCTCGCAAGGCCGATGCGACGGCGAACATGACGAAAGAAAGACTCGAAACAACTCTTTTCATAAGACTCCTTTGGGGCTCTCAAAATATGTCAGCTAATTTGCTCCAGCGGTGAGCTGGAGCGCTCCAGGAGGACAGGCAAGGTCCACTCGGTTGGGTAATCTCTTTGCTTCACGGGCGGAGCATCGACCAGGTCGTGGAGCGGCCTACAGGAGCAGCAGTAATCCTCTGAGGTATGGCTCATGCTGTGCCCTCCCGTGGGAGTTGCGCGCCGGTCGTGAAGGTCGCACCGAACACGATGTTTCCTCTTGGGCGGAGCGCGCAGTGGCGACGACCGAGCCGCCGCCACTGCGTTCGCTATTGCATCAAGTGCGCAATTGTATGCGAGTCATTGAAGACCGTTCTAGATGCCACCTTACCCTCCCGGATGGTCCACATCCTAGAGTTGGGACCATCCTCCGTCTACCGGAAGCTCGGCTCCGGTCGTGAAGGTCGCATCGAACGCGAGGTAGAGGACGGCCTTGGCGATCTCGTCCGACGTCCCCCAGCGCTTCATGGGAACCATGCCGCTCATCTTCTCCCTAAGCTGGGCGGCTGCGTCTTTATCGGGGAACATCTTGCCCAAGATCGGCGTGTCGATGGGGCCGGGCGACACCGCGTTAACGCGAATCTCGCGAAGAAGCAACTCAGCGGCGAGTGTCCGAGCGAAGGATCGCAGCGCAGCCTTGGCGGCTCCGTATGCTGCGTGGCCGGGCATCCCCTTGACGTTGGCGATCGAGGTCGTGAGGACAACAGAGCCCCCCCGGTTGATCAGCGGCGCGAGCTTCTGCACCGCGAAAAGCGGTCCCTTGGCGTTCAAGTTGAACATCTCGTCGTAGACAGCCTCGGAGATGCTCTCGAGAGGCGCTCGGGTGCTGAACCCGGCGTTGACGAAGAGCAAGTCAAAGGCGTCGAATTCGGCCTTCACCCGAGAGGCGAGGGCGTCGATTTCCGTCAACGACCGCGCGTCGCTCGAAACCACGATGGCGTCCTTTCCAAGCTCTTTCTGCGCCGATTCCAGGCCGGATTGCGAGCGACCCGTCACCAGAACGCGCGCACCCCCATCGAGGAGCATCTTCGCGGTCGCGAGCCCCATGCCGCTCGTGCCGCCGATAATCACCACTTTTTTATCTGGTACCGTTCCATATGTATTCTCCTTGCGAGGTTAGGGTTGCTTTGCTGATGTTATCGGCGGACCCGACGGCGACGCGGGTCTGACAGGCGAGAAATCGACGCCAGAGACCTTGACGACGGCCTGCCACGCGGCTTCCTGGCTGGCGCGATCGTGAAGGTGCGGGTGACGCATCGCCTCAATTGGGCCTGTGAACTTCCCTTGAGCCGAGGCGAAGAATTGCCCTGAGACGTCGGTTCCGAACTCCGACGCCTGGAGGTACCGACGGGCCGCGGTCTCCGGCGTCTGATTCATGCCGGGAATGAGGTTCACGATCGGGATAAACAGATACCTCAACGCCGGGCCAGCGTTTCGCACCACCTTGGTGTCGGTCGCCGCACCGGGCGAGACGGCGTACACGGCCATGCCGGAGGGCAGCCGGCGCGCCAGCGCCGCCGCCCACCAGGCAACGATGAGCTTCGCGTCGGCGTAAACCCGGTTGGGCTTGTACTTCACGTTCGGTCCGCTGCGCAGCAAGGCTTCAACAGCGGCGGTTCGGTCACCTTGGTGGTGTTTGGCGGCGAACTCCGCCACGTCGGTGAGGCTGAACATAGGGACGTCTCCTCGGGCAGGTTCTGCGCTGGCGATAACAATTCGCGCGTTCGGGCTCAACAGGTTCGCGCGGAGTAGCCCGACAGTCAATTGATGATGGCCGATGAGCGGGGCCTGAGCTGCCTCGATGCCCGCCGCAGTAAGCACGCGCTTCGCACCTGGGACCATTCCTGCATTGAGTAGGAGGAAATCGATCGAGTGACCGCGCTTGACCAACTCCGCAAGGGCGGACTGAACGTTGGACGGCGAGTCCAGATCCAGCTCCAGCGGCGTGAAGACATTTAATTTGGTATCAGCGGCAAGCTGAGCGGCCGTTTGCTTGGCCCGTGCAAGGGTGCGCCCGGTGACAATGATCTGGCGCCAGCCCTCTTCGGCAAGGATGCGGGCTGCCGCATGACCGAGCCCGGAAGTGGCGCCGGTGACGAGAGCGATCGAATGTTCCATGGG
>DASXGT010000286.1:0-5863 GCA_036488895.1 Bryobacteraceae bacterium
GCGATAACGCTTTCGTGAAACTCAACTGTGCGTCGATTCCATCCGGCCTGCTTGAGAGCGAGCTTTTCGGGCATGAGAAGGGAGCTTTTACCGGGGCCATTGCGCAACGCATCGGACGTTTTGAACTGGCCAATCGCGGGACTGTCTTTCTCGACGAAATTGGTGAAATTCCGCTGGAACTGCAACCCAAGCTGCTGAGAGTTTTGCAGGAACGCGAGTTCGAACGGCTGGGGAGCTCGCGCACTCTGCGAACCGATGCCCGTTTGATCGCCGCGACCAACCGGGACCTGGCGAAAATGGTAGAGGAACAGAAATTTCGATCCGATCTGTTCTACCGCTTGAACGTGATACCCATCCGTGTTCCCGCGCTGCGCGAACGCCCCGAAGATGTTCCGTTGCTGGTGCAACATTTTGCGGAGTTATTTAGCCGGCGCATGCGGAAATCCATCCAGAGCATCCCGTCGGAAACGATGGCGGCGATGATGCGATACGACTGGCCCGGCAACGTTCGGGAACTCCAAAATGTCATTGAGAGAGCGGTAATTCTATCGGCTGGCGGCGTACTCAGAGTTCCAGCCGCGGATTTAAAAACGCGCGGGCTGTCCCCGGACAAGGCCACCAATCAAGCTCAAGCTGTGGCGCGAAGAAACAACATCCCGTTGCTTGATCGCGAACAGGTCGTTCGGGTGCTCAAAGAAACAGCCGGCCGCGTGGGTGGACCGGATGGCGCCGCGGCTCGTCTGGGGCTGAAACGGACCACACTCATCGCACAATTGAAGCGGCTTGGGATCAACCCAAGAACTGTCATCAGTCACCTTTGACAGTGTCATGACAGTCTATGACACTGTCAAGCCGTTTGCTTCCGTAGCTGCCTCCTTCTTCTTAAAGCTTTCGTTCCAGTGGCTTAGCGGCATCAAAAAATCCAACTGATCTTTGGCATGTCGAGTGCATTCTCCTTGGTAAGAACCGAGTTGATGCTGATGCTAAGGACCATGATCACCGATGCCCCGTTTGAGCAGCGATGGGTGCTGCAGGGACGCCTTTGCGGCCAATGGGCCGAGGACTTGAAAGAAAAGTGGAATGAAGGCCGCCGCGCCCGCGAGGGACGTAAGTGCATTGTGGATCTCGAAGATGTGCTCTCGATTGACAAACGCGGCGAGAGCGCGCTGATTCAAATGATTAGCGAGGGTGCTTCGCTGGTTGCAACCCGCGCCTATATGAAGGACCTACTTGGCAGGTTACAAGAGGACCGCAATGACGCCACGGAAAGTGCCTAAGAGAACCAAAACATGTGGATAATCAAAACCGCTCTTAGCCGGCCCTACACGTTCATCGTATTGGCGCTAGCAATTTTAATCCTGGCCCCCGTAGTTATTTTGCGGACGCCTACCGATATTTTTCCTAACATTGATATCCCGGTTATCTCCGTGGCGTGGACCTATACCGGCTTAAATCCAGAAGAATTGGAAGGCCGTTTGACAACGCCTTATGAGAAGTCCCTCACAACTCTGGTTGACAATATCGAACACATGGAATCGACAACTTACAATGGCGTAGTTGTCGTCAAGCTTTTCCTTCAGCCCAATGCCAGCCTGAATACCGCGAACGCGCAAGTCACCGCCGCTTCGCAATTCCTGCTTCGACAGCTTCCTCCCGGATTACAGCCTCCGCAGATCATCAATTTCAGTGCCTCGAGCGTTCCCATTCTTCAATTAGGATTGTCGGGCAAAGGCCTTTCGGAAGATCAACTCAATGATCTGAGCCTTAACTTTCTCCGACCGCAGTTAGTAACTGTTCCAGGCGCCGTTGTGCCCTATCCTTACGGCGGCAAACAACGGCAGGTGATGATCAACGTCAACGCCAATTTGCTGCAATCCAAAGGGCTGTCTCCACAGGACTTGCTGAATGCCGTCAATCTGCAAAATCTAATATTGCCATCAGGCACGGCAAAGATTGCCGAAACGGAATACGACGTTCGCCTGAATTCGAGTCCGCGCGAGATCAGCGAATTAAACTCGATGCCGATTAAACACGTCAACGGAACGACGGTCTACCTGCGCGATGTGGCGACGGTTGCGGATGGATTTGCACCTCAAACTAACATCGTCAGGCAAGACGGCCACCGAGGTGTTCTGGTGACTATCGTGAAATCAGGAACTGCGTCGACCCTGGATGTGGTTTCCGGCATACGTGCGTTGCTGCCGCGCGTCGCGACCATGTTGCCTCCTCAGCTCAAAATCGAGCCGCTGGACGACCAGTCCATCTTTGTGCGGGGCGCAGTCAGTGGAGTCATTCGTGAAGCCATCATTGCCGCCGCGCTTACTGGATTGATGATCCTCCTGTTCCTGGGCAGTTGGCGCAGCACTTTGATCATTGCCATCTCCATTCCGCTATCCATTCTCACATCGGTTATCGTCCTGGGGTTCCTCGGCGAGACGATCAACATCATGACGCTCGGTGGACTAGCGCTTGCGGTCGGTGTTCTGGTGGACGATGCTACTGTCACGATCGAGAATATTGAGCGCTTCCTTGAAGAAGGACACGATCTTCATAGCGCCATCCTTGAAGGCGCTGGGCAGATTGCCGTACCGGCTCTAGTCTCTACGCTTTGTATCTGCATCGTGTTCCTGCCGATGTTTTTCCTTGGCGGGGTGGCGCGCTATCTCTTTGTTCCTCTTTCAGAGGCGGTCGTCTTCGCAATGCTTGCTTCATACATCCTTTCCCGGACGCTGGTTCCGACCCTGGCCATGTACCTGTTGAAGGCGAAGACTCATTTGACGGGTTCGCGCAATCCGCTGGTTCGCTTTCAGCGCGGATTTGAGCGGGTCTTCGAACGGGCGCGCGACGGCTATCAGGTGTTATTGGATCGACTGGTGTCCGCGCGCAGAATATTTATTCCGACAGCTCTATTGGCGTGCCTCAGCGTGTTCACCTTGATTCCCTTTCTCGGTCAGGACTTCTTTCCGAATACGGATAGCGGACAGTTCATCTTGCACGTACGCGCCAAGAGCGGTCTTCGGATTGAAGAGACCGCCCGGCTTTGCGACCTGGTTGAGAGATCAATTCGCGAAACCATACCTTCCGCTGAATTAGGCACGATTATCGATGACATCGGCATGCCCTATAGCCAGATGAATACGCAGCACATGGTCAATGGCACCATCGGAGCCGGTGACGCGGATGTGATGGTGTCCTTAAAAGAAAAGCATCATCCGACCGCGGGCTACATTCGCCGATTGCGCGCCAACCTGCCTGGCGAGTTTCCAGGCTCTACGTTTTCTTTCCTCCCGGCCGACATCGTCACACAGATTCTTAACTTTGGCCTGCCGGCTCCAATCAATATTCAGATTGACGGCGCTGACATTCAGGGTAATCGAAAGATCGCGAATGTGATGTTACAGCAATTGCGCCAGGTTCCCGGGCTAACGGACCTGCGCATACAAGAACCCGAGGACTACCCCGTATTTAACGTGCACGTCGACCGGACCAAAGCGGACCAAGGCGGCTATACCGAGCATGATGTCGCCACCAGCTTGTTGAACACCCTGAGCGGCAGCTTTCAAATCCAACCGATGTTTTTTCTTAACTATAAAAACGGCGTGAATTACAACCTAGTGGCGGAAACTCCGCAATACCAAATGCAAAGCCTGCAGGATCTCAAGGCACTCCCGATTACAGCCAGCGGCATGACCAAACCGGAGATTTTAGCTGACGTTGCATCCGTATCGCGCGGCGATGAGATGGCAGTCATTACCCACTACAACATTCGCCGTGTGATTGACATTTATGGCTCCGTGCAAGACCGGGACCTGGGCGGAGTAGGCCGCGACGTGCAGAAGATTGTCGACGCAAACACGAAATCACTACCACGCGGCAGCTTTGTACATGTCCGCGGTCAACTGCAGACCATGCGCGCTTCTTACATCGGATTGCTTGGCGGCCTCGGGTTCGCGATCGTGCTCGTCTATCTACTTATTGTCGTCAACTTCCAATCGTGGTTGGATCCGTTCATCATTATCACTGCGTTGCCCGCGGCACTGGCCGGCATTGTGCTGTTCCTCTTTATGACTCACACTGCCTTGAGCGTGCCCGCGCTAATGGGCGCCATCATGTGCATGGGAGTGGCCACCGCAAACAGCATCCTTGTGGTCTCTTTCGCAAAAGAGCGTATTGAGAGCCATCATGATGCGATTCGAGCCGCACTGGAGGCTGGCGCGGCCCGATTCCGGCCCGTGCTAATGACGGCGCTGGCCATGATTATCGGCATGATTCCCATGGCGCTTGGGGCAGGCGACGGCGGTGAGCAGAATGCGCCTTTGGGGCGCGCCGTGATTGGCGGCCTGATGCTGGCCACCTTGGCTACGTTGGTTTTCGTCCCGTCGGTGTTTGCTCTTCTGCACGCCAAAGACAAGGGTCCAAACATCGAGCCACGCTACGAATCGTCGCTGGCGCCCGTGCACGCATGAATGAGGAGGATCACATGTCCACAGTCACAGTAATAGAGAATAGTCCACAACAGCCGGAACAAGCAGAGAAGCCGCGGACTGTCTTGAGAGTGATCAGTATTTTCGCGGGAGTAGCTGTCCTGGCAATTATCGCGGTAATCGTCTCCGGTCTTTCGAGCCGCCGCGTAGAAGCCGAAAAACTAGTTCATACGACACAGATCTCGGCCGCCGAGCAAGTATCCATTGTCCATCCGCAGTTCAGCACGACCGGTGAAGAACTCGTGCTGCCGGGAAATATGCAAGCCTATGTGGAAGCTCCCATTTATGCGCGGACTCACGGATATTTGAAGAGCTGGTATTTCGATATAGGCGCGCGGGTCCGCCGCGGCCAGTTGCTGGCTGAAATTGAGACACCGGAGGAAGACCAACAACTGGAGCAAGCACAAGCGGATCTGAAAACCGCACAAGCGAACATGAATCTGGCGGAGACGACCGCAACACGGTGGCAGAGTCTGCTGAAGAAGAATGCGGTTTCTAAGCAGGAAACGGACCAGGCTGTCAGCGATTTCGCCGCGAAGCAGGCCGCCATGGACGCTAGCGCGGCCAACGTCCGGCGTCTGGAACAATTGCAATCGTACGAAAAAGTTTATGCGCCATTCGACGGTGTCATCACCGCCCGCGAAACCGACGTCGGCTCTTTGATTGATGGCGACTCTTCACCCAGAGAACTCTTCCATCTTGCCGCCATTAACAAGCTGCGCGTCTATGTTCCCGTTCCGGAAGTATCGGCCGCTATGATTCATTCCGGAGAAAAGGTAGACCTGACGTCGGATGAATTCCCTAATCAGGTGTTTCAGGGCACAATTGTACGGAACTCCAGCGCGATTGATCCGGCGTCGCGCACATTGAATGTGGAAGTGGACGTGGATAACCCTACTGGTAAGCTGCTGCCTGGGTCCTATGCGTTCGTACATATCAAAGCGTCTGGGACCGCTCGCGCGCTGACCGTTCCGGCGAACACATTACTCTTCCGGGCACAAGGCTTGCAGGTCGGCGTCGTTCGGGACGGCCGCGCGGAACTGGTCCCCATCACAATTGGCCGCGACTATGGCGCCACGGTTGAAGTATCTTCGGGCCTGCAAAGGTCGGATGCCGTAATTCTTGACCCCTCTGACTCATTGATCAGCGGTGCTCCTGTCAGGGCTGGAAAGGAGAATAATCAGTGAAGATTACAAGCGCCAGTATAGTTTGCGCTCTTTGCCTGATGTCATCGGCATGTATGGTCGGGCCCAAGTATGCTCGTCCGACCACACCGGTTACGCCCGAGTTTAAGGAAGCCGGCCCAGAAAGTTTCAAGGAGATGAAGGGCTGGAAAACCGCTCAACCCGGTGACCAGGCGATTCGCGGAAACTGGTGGG
>DASXGT010000131.1:0-28350 GCA_036488895.1 Bryobacteraceae bacterium
GGCGAAGCCGATCAAACGATGGTATGGATTCACAATCCTGGCGCGGCAAATCAAAGCGAAAGTTATCTGCCACTGCAAGGAGTAAACGGAAACCCGGACGACTCGGTTTTCCCAACGTCAAGCGCAGGAACCTTCTACGTCGCGGACACTGGTGCAAACAAGGTTTACGCCATATCGGCAACGGGAATCGGTGCCGACCAAATGTTCTTGAGTGTTGGAACGGAATTTGGATTGCTCAACACTTCAACAGGAACGGTCACTCCTATCCTCGAAGGTACAGTCCGCATGGCGCCGAGTTCGTGCCTACGACAGGAGTGCCCGAGCCGTCTTACTATACGTTGGTGCTCGGTGGCCTGCTGACAATGGCTGGGGCCGCCGTGTACCGGCGCCGCACACCGGAACAAGACTAATATTGGCGTTGAACACATAACCGGCGACCACCAGATAACAGCAAAGTGCATAGCCGCGATCTGGAGCCTGAAAGCGACTGTTCACTTTGCTGTTTGTTTATGTCCCTACGCGCGCCCGGGCACGCGCTCACAGACATTGGATCTCCACATGTGTCTCTATGTTAGGTAGATGTTACATCAGTGGAACAGCGTCTTGTCGCGTACGCGCTTCGACACAATATTGAGGCGGGTGGAAAGCCAGGGGTAGTAAGGCTCGCATGGAGAAGTTCACGCCGGAGCGGCGGTCCGCTGTCGCCGAAAAAGCTGCAGCCAAAAGCGCCGAAGTTCGCACCCAAAAGGCCGCTGCTAAGAAGAAGGCCGTTAAGAAGGTTGCGGGCAAAAAGAAGGCTTGATTCGAGCGGAAGGACGCTTTCCAGTGTAAGGTCTCGGCACCGTCACGCGTTCGCTACACTTTCAGAGGAGCATTCCGCAGCGCTAGGAGGTTAATGATGCAGGGTTTAGTTTTGTATCGATTTGCACCGGAACTATGGTTTGATGCTACTGGCCCCTATCCAACGTATGTTTTAGATGTTGGTGGACTGTTGGTGTTTACCAATGAGCCCGAGTTCAGAACTCATCTGCAAGAGCACGGCGTATTAATCCCATTAGAACGACTACCTATCTATGCCACCTACACGGTAAGTAAATTGCTCCAATCGAACGGTCCAGTTCGCTACCTCGTTACATGCAGTGACAACAGTCATACTGCCAGCGTGACGACGAATTCAAAAGCGAGCGTTTGTTTGAACGTAATTAATGACGTACACAAGGCTGACACTTTGATCGAATGGAAAGGTGTTCGGCTTGTGAATGTCGTATTTGAGATGAAGTCAGCTGTAGCCGGGATCAACGGGAGAAAGAAAGGCCCCGCTGCCATAACAGGTATTAGTGCAGCTAGGCGCAACCGTGGCACACGGACACCGGCCGCCAGCTGATTGCGCACTGCTGGCTTGCGGGAAGCGCCTCACCGTTCATGGCATACGCCAGCAAGGCTTCGGACCCGCGAGCGTCGTCCAGGTTGAGACTGCGCTCGAATGCAATCGTCCCGGTGTGGCCGTCCACGGCGCCCCCGTCAGCGCCGCGAAATATGACGTATTGCCCGTTGGTCTTCACGCCGGCGCGATCGAGAACCTCTACCAGCGGCACGCCGGGCATTCAGTCTAACCAGGAGGACATTGTGGACCTTGAGAGCCTGAACATTGAAGATCGCCACGTTTAACATCAACAACGTCAACAAACGGCTTGACAACCTCCTTGCTTGGCTTGCCAAGACCGAGCCGGACGTCGTTTGTTTACAGGAGATCAAGTCCGAGCAGGGAGCATTTCCCGCGCAAACCCTGCAAGCTCTAGGCTACGAAGCCGTTTGGCGGGGTGAGCGCTCCTGGAACGGTGTGGCGATTCTAGCTCGAGGACGCGACCCCGTGCTAACCCGGTCCTATTTGCCCGGTGATTCTGAGGATTATCAAGCGCGCTATATCGAAGCTGCCATAAATGGAGTCTTGATTGCTTCGATCTATCTTCCGAATGGAAACCCTCAGCCTGGTCCGAAGTTTACTTACAAACTAGCTTGGTTTGAGCGGCTAATTATTCATGCCGCCAATCTCATGGAGGCCGGCGTGCCCGTCGTGTTGGCCGGCGATTATAATGTTGTTCCGACGGTCCAGGATATTTATCCGACGCGATCATTAGACGACAATGCGTTGATCCAGCCTCAAAGTCGTCAGGCCTTTGCGCGGCTGGTGGCTCAAGGCTGGACCGATGCACTACGAAAGCTTCAGCCAAGCGGCCCACTCTGGACATTTTGGGATTACAAGCGTGAGCGGTGGCCCGCTGACAAGGGCATGCGGCTAGATCACCTGCTGCTCTCGCCCGCAGTGTCCAAGCGGCTCGTCAATGGCGGCGTGGATCGTTGGGCGCGCGGCCTGGAAAACGCCAGTGATCACGCTCCAGCTTGGGTCGTGCTGGACCTTTGATTTGATAGCCAAGCTGTTGACAATTTTCGAATCGTCGCTCCAGAGGTTCAGCATGGCGTTGGGCGGAAGATAAATTTCAGGATCTCGAAGTATACCTTGATCTTCGACCTATCGCCGGTTTATGCTGACTAGTAGAAGGTTGAGGCATTGACATCATCCCGTTTTCCGATCCCGCAAGGCACGCTTGACATGCTGATTCTACAGATCCTGTCGCTTGAGCCGGCGCATGGGTATGGTGTCGCCCAGAGGCTGGAGCAGATCACGCAATCGGTGGTTCAGGTGAATCAGGGCTCGCTGTATCCGGCGCTCCACAGGCTGGAAATTAAGGGCTGGCTGAAGGCGGAATGGAAGCAATCGGAAACGGGGCGTGAAGCGAAGTTTTATTCGTTGACGGCTTCCGGCCGAAAGCAGCTGGCAGTTGAAAAGGATAGCTGGGCGCGCCTGATCGGAGCAGTTCAACTGATTTTCGATGAGGGCAACTGATGATGAGGCAATTGCTGAACTGGCTTCGGCGCAGAGAGCTGGAAAGCGGACTGGACCGGGAGTTGAGCTATCACCTGGAGCGCCGCATTGGTGATTTGGAGCAATCGGGTTTACCGGAATGGGAAGCGCGGCGGCGGGCCATGCTGGAACTTGGCGGGGTTACGCAGGTTCAAGAACAAGTGCGGGACGTGTGGCTGACGCGGTGGCTGCGGGACTTTGCGTATGATCTGCGGTTCGCGGCGCGATCGTTTCGGCGGACGCCTTCCTTTGCAATTACGGCGGTGCTTTCGCTTATGCTCGGCATCGGGGCGACGACGGCCATCTATTCACTGGTGGATCAGGTGCTATTGCATGCGCTGCCGGTCTACCAGCCTGGGCGCCTTGTGCTGATTGACTGGAAGGGCGATCAGCTTGCGAACGGGTTTGGAAGCTGGAACCTGATGTCGTATCCGATCTGCCGCGATCTGGACGGGAAGACGGAATTTTTTGACGGAGTCTTTTGCCGTGCCCAGACGGCGGTGGATCTATCGACCGGCGGCGACTATCAGGCAGCGGAGGTGGAGATCATTTCCGGCAATTACTTTCGGGTGCTGGGCGTGGGGCCGGCGTTGGGGCGGGTGCTGGAGAGCGATGACGACGCGCGGCCGAATTCGAATCCTGTGGTGGTGCTGGCGTACAACTATTGGCAGACGGAATTCGGCGGGTCTCCGAACGTCGTGGGGCGCAAGGTGCTGGTGAACGGACATCCGCTGACGGTGATTGGCGTTGCTGCCGCGACGTTCCGGGGCATAGACGTGGGCCAAGTTCCCGCGCTTTGGATTCCGGCATCGATGTCGGCAGAAGCCATTCCGGGGTTCAAAGATCTGCTGGATCGGCGCACGCGCTGGATGCAGGTGCTGGGACGCCTGAAAGAAGGCATGACTCCGCGCAGGGCGCAAGCGGGGCTGCAACCGTGGTTCAAGGCGATGCTGCATGAGGATACGTTGCGGGCAGGTTTTCCAGTTATCACGGCGGAGCAGCGGCGGAACTTTCTCAATTCATCGCTGGTGCTGAGCGCTGCGCCACAGGGTCATTCGGGACTGCGGCGGAGGCTGGTGGAACCGTTGTGGGTATTGTTCGCGGTAACGGCCGTGTTGCTGGGGCTCGCGTGTTTGAATGTGGCTGGGTTATTTCTGGCGCGCGGCTCTGCGCGTGAACGGGAGATCAGCACTCGGTTGGCTCTGGGGGCTTCAGGAGGACGACTGGGGCGGCAGCTTCTTGCCGACAGCCTCCTGATTGCGCTGACTGGCGGCTTGCTGGGGACGGCGGTAGCCCCGCTGGTGGTGCGAACTCTAATTGCCTTTGTTCCGCAAAGCAACGCCGCTACGGCCTTGCATGCCTCAATCGATTCGCGTCTTTTGCTTTTCGCGTTTGTGGTGAGTGCGGCAGCGGGTGTGTTGAGCGGATTTGCGCCGGCATGGCAGGCGGGACGCCGGCCGCTGATGTCGTCCCTCCGTGAGCGCGGGGGCAGTTCGTTGAGTGGTATCCGGCTTCGGAAACTGATTGTCACGGTGCAGATTGCTTTGACTCTGATCCTGATGGTGGGAGCGGCGTTGTTTGTGCGGACTCTGGATGCGCTGATGGCAAAGGGACCGGGCTTTGTGACTTCGAGCCTTGTGTCCTTCGGTGTAGACCCTCTGCGAAATGGTTATTCTCCGGCGGAGGCAGACCAGCTGATGCGCCGCCTTGATGAAGCAATCCGGCAAGCTCCGATTACCCAGTCAGCGGCGATAGTACGGTTTGCTTTGTTGACGGGCGGAAGCTGGAACAATCCCATGACGATTCAGGCACGCGAGCGAATCGCGACCGACCACGATATCAATTTGAATGCAATTACGCCTCAATTCTTTCAAACGCTGAGTATCAAGATCATTCAGGGCCGGAACTTCGACGAACGCGATAACCGATTGCCGGGTCAGAAAGGCGTAAGCTCGGCGATTGTCAATGAGGCTTTCGTGAAACGCTACCTGGCGGGGCAGAATCCGCTTGGGGTGCGGATTGGTCAGGGTGATGGACCGGACGCAAGGCCCGATACGGAAATCGTCGGTGTGGTGTCGGACTTTAGTTATCGCGGTATTCGCGAGGAATCAGAGCAAGCATATTTTCCGTTTTTCGATGGTCAGGGACCGAGCGGCAGCTTTTATGTGCGGGTTCGCGGAACACCGGCGGCGGCGTTGAAACAGCTTCGTTCGATTGTGCGCAAGGTGAATCCAACATTGCCGCTGACCGACTTCCGAACGGTAAATGAACAAGTGGACCGGTCATTGACGACCGAACACATGCTGGCCACGCTCTCCGGCGGTTTCGGGGCGCTTGCCTTGTTACTTTCGCTGGTTGGCCTTTACGGAGTAATGTCTTTTGTGGTCACGCAACGCACACGGGAGATTGGGATCCGGTTGGCGCTGGGCGCCAAGCGATCTTCCACTATTTGGCTAGTGCTGAGAGATGCCTTGGCGATGATCCTTTTGGGGATAGGCATTGGTCTGCCCGTTGTCTGGGCTTTGGGGCGGCTGGTGCAATCGCAGCTCTATGATGTGAGCCCATCTGATCCGGCGGCGATCGCAACGGCCATTCTGGTTCTCGGGTTGGCGGCTTTGAGTGCCGCCTTCATTCCCGCACGTCGCGCATCAACGGTGAACCCGACGGAAGCGTTGCGAGTGGATTAGCACAGCGCTTGTGCCTATGCGTCCATGAGAATTCAGAATTTGTAAAGTATTGATTCTGGTGCGGATGAGAGGACTTGAACCTCCACGAAGTTTCCCCCACTAGAACCTGAATCTAGCGCGTCTGCCAATTCCGCCACATCCGCATGAATGAGTGGGACGAACACCATTGTAATCTACGCTGTAATCGATCGCAGTAGCCCGCGTGATACGATCACCCGCAAGTCCATGTTTCGCTCATTTTTCCTGCGCATCCTGCTCCTGTTAGCCCTGCTCGCGACGCTTGGTTTTGCTGCCGAGCCTGTCCATCTCATCCTCGATACCGACATGGGCAACGACGTGGACGACGTCTTTGCGCTCGCCATGATCCACGCACTGCAGACCCGCGGAGAGGTGCAGCTTCTGGCCGTCACCATCACCAAGGACAATCGCTACGCTGCGCCGTTCATCGATCTCGTGAACACATTCTACGGCCGTCCCGATATCCCGGTGGGCATGGTGAATAACGGCAAAACTCCGGAAGACGCGCGTATGTTGAAGGTCCCCGCGACGCGCCGTGACCCGCAAGGGCGTGACGTGTATCCGCATCGCTTGCGGGATGGCAGCGACGCGCCGGAAGCCGTCCAACTGCTAACACGCATCCTTAGCGCCCAGCCGGATCACTCCGTGACCATAGCGCAAATTGGCTTTAGTACAAATCTTGCCCGGCTCGCGGCGGCGCCAGGCGGCGCTGCTCTCATTAAGCAAAAAGTAAAACTACTTTGCCTGATGGCCGGTAACTTCGTGCAAGCCAAACCGGAATTTAACGTTTACACGGATGCGCCCGCATTTGCAAGCCTCATGAAAGATTGGCCCACGCCCGTGATCTTCAGCGGTTTCGAAGTCGGCTTGGAAGTGACCTTCCCGTATGAGGCCATTCAGAAAGATTTGTCCTACGTGCCGAATCATCCCGTAGCCGACGCCTTTAAACTGTACGTGGGCAAGCCGGAAGATCATCCCAATTGGGACTCCACGGCCGTGCTCGAAGCTATCCGGCCCGATCGCGGATACTTCAATCTTTCGCCGCCAGGCCGTGTGCGGCTGGGTGAAAAGAATACTACAGTCTTCACGCCCGATCCCGCCGGAAACTGCCGCTATCTCATCCTGAAGCCCGCTCAGGTCAGCCGCGTCCGCGAGCTCATTAGCCTGCTGGTCAGCGAGCCTCCGCGGCATAACAACGGCCAATGAAGTCCTGTCACAGGCTGGTGAAGCTAGAATTATAGTGATGCCCGCCACTACACCCGCAAGCGCTACCGCCTCCACGCCTTTACGCTCTCCATTTCTGGTTGTCGCCCTTGGTTGGCTGGTCCCCGGCGCCGGCCACTTTCTGCTGGGCCGCCGCGGAAGAGCGGCCATCATTTTGGGCGCCGTAGTTGTTCCCTTTGTTTTCGGGCTACTCATGCGCGGGCCGCTCTTTCAGCCGGGCGATGGCAGCGGAGATGTGCTCTCCCGTGTGATTCAATACGGCGGCTTTATCGGCGATCTCGCCTCCGGCATCCTTTATCTCGGCGCCAAGGCGTTCGGCTACGGGCCGCCCGACATTGCCGCCCACGCAGCCGACTACGGTTCAAAATTCATCGTCGCCGCCGGTCTCCTGAATGTTCTCGCCATGGTGGATGCTTATGAAATCACCACCCGGCAGAAGGATTAGTCTCGCTTCATGAAACTCACTTTAGATCATTTCGAAACATCGCTGCTCTTTGCACTGGTCTCCAGCGTAATTCTGGGACTCGTCACAAAACGCACGGATGAAGCGCGCCTCCGTTACGGCCTGTACTGCTTCGGCTGCTTCGTGGCGTCGCTCTTCGGTATCGGCTGGTTCATGCATTTCTTGCACGGCTAATTTCTCTGAACGCTATTGGCCCTGTTATGAAAACGTTTTACATTGAGACCTTCGGTTGTCAAATGAATGCGCACGACTCCGAAAAAGTCGTGGGGACGCTGCTCGAAAAGGGTTACACGCAAGTTGCCCAGCATGAGCAAGCCGAGTTGGTTCTCTACAACACTTGCAGTATCCGTGATAAAGCCGAACAGAAAGTCTTCCATCGTCTCGATCAATTTAAGCGTACGGGGAAGGGAAAAGTCTTCGGCGTTCTGGGGTGCGTGGCGCAGCAGGAAGGCGAGCGCATCTTCGAGCGCGCTCCACATGTAAGCCTGGTGGCGGGTTCGGCCAGCTATTCAAAGCTGCCGGAGATGCTGATCCAGCTTGAAGCCGGCAACCGCCGCGTCACCGGCCTCAGCCTGGATACGAGCGAAGCTTTCGATACGCCGTTCACCCGCCGCGACAATCCGCATCGCGCCTACATCACCATCATCGAAGGCTGTGACAAAGCTTGCGCTTATTGTGTAGTGCCCTTTACCCGCGGGCCGGAGCGCAGCCGCACTAGCGAAAGCGTCCTGCGTGAGGCGCGTTCACTCACCGCATCCGGGTATTCGGAAGTGCAGCTGCTCGGCCAGAACGTCAACAGCTATCGCGATCCTTCGGCGGCCGGTTGGGATTTCGCGCAATTGCTAGCCGCCGCCGGACAGGTTCCCGGCATGCGGCGCGTGCGCTTCACCACCTCCCACCCGCGCGATTTTGTGAAACCCATCATCGACGCCATTGATGAGAACCCAACGCTTTGCGATCATGTGCATTTGCCGGTTCAATCCGGGTCCACCGAAGTGCTTTCCCGCATGCAGCGTCTATATACTCAGGACGAGTACATGCGGCGCATCGAATGGATGAAAAACGCCAAGCGCGATATCGCTATCACTACCGACGTTATCGTTGGGTTTCCCGGCGAAACCGAAGCCGATTTTAACCGGACCTTGCATTTATTAACCGAAGTCGGCTACGATTCCGTATTTATTTTTAAGTATTCGCAGCGGCCGAACACATCGGCTTTGCAGCTTAAAGATCATATTCCGGAGGAAGAAAAGACGCGGCGCTGGACTGTTCTGCAAGAACATCAGCGCGCTCTCCAGATGCGTCGCAATGCGCGCTACTTGGGCACGCTGCGGGAAGTTCATGTTGAGGGATTTAACCTCGCTACCGGCCAATGGATCGGCCGCACCAGCCAGAACAAAACGTTGAATTTCAGCTGTTCCGAACTATCGGCGCCGCTCGAAGGCCGCAGCTTGGTCGGGGAATATCTGGATGTATTAGTAACGCGGGCCGGTCCAAATAGCTTGGCCGGGGAGCTCGTTTCCGGAACCTCGTTGCCGGTGCAGTAAGAATATTGGGGAATGGAGGGACAACTTGGAAGTAGAAATGAAAATTCGTGGTCTGATGATGGACCCGATGACCAACATGCCCATAGTGGTGCTAAAAGATATTACGGGCGATGCTGTGCTGCCCATTTGGGTCGGCATTTACGAAGCAAACGCTATTGCTCTTGAGATTGAGAAGGTAACCACACCGAGGCCGATGACGCATGATCTGATTAAGGTCTTGTTAATGGGGCTCGAAACCGCCATTAAGAAAGTGGTGGTGAGTGAATTGAAAGAAGAGACGTTCTACGCACTGATATGGCTGGAGCGCGAAGGCAAGCTGATTAGCGTTGATTCGCGTCCCAGCGACGCCTTGGCGCTGGCCTTGCGCCACGATTGCCCCATTTACGTGGATGACAAGGTTCTGCTGTCGTCCAAAAATTCGGCCACCGTTTCCGAGAAAGTGAATAACGAAGAATTGCGCAAGTGGCTTGAGAATTTGAATGACGAAGACATGGGCCGCTACAAAATGTAGGTTCAGCTCCAAGCGAAAAGCAAAAGCCCCGGGAATCTCTCCCCGGGGCTTTGTTTTTGCTATTTATCTGTTTTATTTACGTCTGCCTTTTTTGGCTGGCGCGGTAGTTTGAACCCCGGGCACGGTCGGATCCTCAAAGGTCAACATGTAGGGATCTTTCGTGTAGCTTTCTACAACGCCGTCGAATTCCAATTTTTGACCAACTTTGATTTTGTCCAGTGCGGAAGCCGGTAGCGGTTTGGTGAAGGTCAAAGTCGCGTCCGCTTTGGTTGGATCGTCGACGCCCAAGGTCACCTTCGTTGGCTTGTCCGCCGGTTCGATGGAAACTACCGTGCCGCTAAAATCCTGCACTCCCTGCGCTCCGGCGGGAACTTCCACGCCTTTCATGGAATTTGTGAAGAACGATTCTCCCTGGTCGCCCGTCAAGCTCTGCCGGATTGAGTACCAGAGCTTAAATCCCGGGTCTGAATCCAAGCGCGCTTGAATAGCGGCGACTTCTTTGTTGGCTGCATCCGTGGCGCTGCCAATCGTAAACCCGGAAGGTGGCAGCGCACTGGTTTTCGCCTGCTCTAACACCTTGTCGGCGCCGTCCGCGCTGCCGTGATACCCCTTGTAAGCTTTGTTGAAGAAGTCGAGCAATTGCGTCCGGCCGCTTTGGGGCACTGCCAGTCCTGGGCCGGAATATTGGGCCGCGCGAGCGTAAGAAAACAGCGCGTCTGGGACTTTTTTCTCATCGTAAAGAAGTCTGCCCAACACTGCCGAAATGTTGCCTTGGTCGGGGTTTGCCGTCAAACTTGCAATGTACTCTTTTTCCGCCGTAGCGTTATCTTTCTTTGAGATTGCTACCCAGGCGAGTGAATTGTGGGCTATGGCAATCGTTTGAACTTTGATTTTGTCAAAATCAGCTTGTGAGACGTTCGCTGGCTTCTTGGATGCCTCGAAAGTACTATCCGCGTTCGTCAGCACGCCATGCGCGGCGGCGTCTACTTGGCTCAGAAGATCGGGAGAGGGACTGTTTCCTCCCACCGCCGGACCCCAGGTAGCGATCGCGGACAACGCTCTGAAATTGTTTGGATCGGTTTTTAGTTGCTCCTGAGCTTTGGTGATCAAGGGCTGCCGCTGCGTCGGGTCGCTTTGTGCCAATTGCCCCAAAGTGATCACAAAAAATGTCAAGCGATCGGGCGCGTAGTCACTTGTCGGATACTTATCCTGCCAGGTATTCAATAACTCCAGACGGGCTTTAGGGTCCGTGGTCTGTGTGATTTTCAAATACAGGTCGTATTCGGCGCGGTCTTTATAGTTTTTCGTCGCCGGTTGTGCACCCGCTGCCTGCGCCGGAGCCTGCGCCGCCGGAGCCTGCGCGTTGACAATCTGAACGCCAGCGGCACCGCTCAAGAAAAGAGCTAAAGTGCCCGCCGCTACCGGCCTGCTCATCTTTCGATAGTAAAAATCCACGACACCCTCCACAAAAATTCTAAATTCAAAACGCTAAAAGCCGGCCGTTTTCGTAGTTTCAATGAAGCCCGGCTCCAGCAAACCTATAGATAAAAACTTGTCTCGCTGCGGCCTGGCGCAGGCCCGTTTCGCTGCTTATCTACATAGAGCCGCAAAGCCGGAGTATAACGAACCAGCGGCCCGCCCGCAAGCCTCTCTCTAACAATAGATGCCAACTGCGTCAGGTTGTTCCTGATCGCGCCGTTAATCTTACGTAACCTACCACGCATGCTATCATCCACGTTTCCCATGCACGCTCTTGACCTTGCGGTAATCGCCGCCTACCTGGTCTTTATCACTTGGTTCGGAGCGCGTTTTAAGGAAAAACAAAGTTCGGTCAAAGGTTATTTTCTGGGTGGACGCGGCGCGCCATGGTGGGCTATCGCGTTTTCCATTGTATCCGCTGAAACCAGCACTCTGACCGTCATTGGAACTCCTGCTATTGCCATTGCCGGAAATTTTACATTTCTCCAGTTGATTCTCGGTTATCTGCTGGGCCGCATCGTCATTTCCACGCTTTTCTTGCCGCAGTATTTCCGCGGCGAGATGTTTACCGCATACGAATTAATGGATCGCCGCTTTGGGCCGCGCATCCGCAAATTTACCGCAGGCACTTTTCTGCTTTTGCGCGCGCTGGCGGAGGGCGTTCGCGTTTTCGCCGTCTCTATCGTCATTTCCATAATTCTGGGCAGTGGCGAGATAGCCTCCATAGTTGTAATCGTATGCCTCACCCTCTTCTATACGTTCGAAGGCGGCATGACGGCCGTCATTTGGACCGACGTGGTCCAAATGTTTCTATACATGGGCGGCGCGCTGGTGAGCTTTTTTCTGATATTGCACCTCATCCCCGGCGGTTGGCATCACGCTTTTTCCGTGGGCGTGGAAGCGCATAAATTTCAGATGTTCGATTTCCGTTTTGAGCTGACGCAAGTCTTCTTCCGCCGGAATTATAGCTTCTGGGGCGGATTGCTGGGCGGTTGTTTCCTGACCACGGCCAGTCACGGCACGGAACAGCTTCTGGTGCAGCGCTACCTAGCCGCTAAGAGTGAGAGCGATAGCCGCTGGGCACTATTTGCAAGTTGGGGAGTTGTCTTTTTTCAGTTCGCCTTGTTCCTGGCGATCGGTGTCTTGCTATACGTCTTCTACCGCGATACGGGCGTATCCGCCCCTGCCATTCCGGAGCGCGCTTATCCTGAATTCATTTGGAATCACCTGCCGGTAGGTTTGGCCGGGCTGGTGATTGCCGCTATCCTGGCGGCCGCCATGTCCAATCTAAGCGCCGCGCTAAACGCTTTAGCCTCCACCTCTATCATGGATTTCGTGAAACCGCTGCGTCCGTCCTACAGCGAAGCTCGCTTGTTGCTGTTGGCGCGTTGGACCACTGTTCTCTGGGGAGTTGTTTTGTTTGCCGTCGGCTTGGCCGCTCGCCACTGGGGAAGCGTGCTGGAAGCCGGCCTGTCTATCGCATCGGTTCTCTACGGCGCGCTTCTGGGCGTGTTCCTGCTCGGAGTTCTCACCAAGCGGCCAGGCGAGTGGGCCGCCATCGTCGGCATGAGCTGTGGTTTCATCGCCACCTTGCTGTTGCGCACGCAGGTTGCCTATACGTGGTACGTTTTGATCGGCTCTTGCGTGACGTTTGTCACTGGTTACTTGGCCGGTTTCGTTTTTAAAACTACTCATGACACCCGATAAATTATTGCCGGTATCCAAGCCTTCGCTCCAGCGCGTTCTCGGCCTGTGGAGCGCCATCGCCATTGTCATTGGCACCGTTATTGGCAGCGGTATCTTTTTGGTCCCCACCAGCATGATCAAAAATCTGGGTTCCGTCCAGATGCTGTTCGTGGTTTGGGTAGTGGCCGGTTTACTCAGCCTGTTCGGCGCTCTCACCTATGCCGAACTGGCCGCCGCAATGCCGGAAGCCGGCGGCGAATATGTTTATCTCAGCGCCGCCTACGGCCCGTTCTGGGGCTTTCTCTACGGTTGGACTCAATTCTGGGTGGCGAAAAGCGGTTCCATCGCTACTTTGGCCGCTGGTTTTTATACCTACCTGTCGGCCTTCGTGCCGGTTCTTTCCGCGCCGGTAGCAGTGATCCCCTTCCACATCGGGCCCGGCGGCAGTTTGCTTGAGATTCATTACGGCCAGCTTGTCGCCATCGGCGTGATTATGCTTCTGGCCGGCGTGAATTATGTCGGCGTGCGTGCCGGCGGAAATGTGCAAGTGTTCGTCACCGTCGTGAAAATGACCTTGATTGGCGCGGTGATCGCGGTCGGCCTTTTCTCCGGGGCGGGGGACTTCTCTCATTTCACTCAACATGTGCCCACCGTCGGTGGAATTGCCGGGTTCTTTGCCGCCATGGTGAGCGCGTTGTGGGCCTACGATGGCTGGAACAACGTCAGCATGGTGTCGTCCGAGATTCGCAATCCGCAGCGCAATCTACCCCGCTCGCTGATTTTCGGAACTCTCGCCGTCATCGTCACCTACCTGCTAATTAACGTGGCTTATTTTTATGTCCTGGCCCCGGCTGAGGTGGCCGGCAGCAATCGCGTGGCCGCCGACATGATGTCCCGCTTGCATGGCAATGCGGCCGCGGGCGCTGTCACTATCGCGGTGCTGATTTCCATCATCGCCGCGTTGAACGGCTCCATCCTCTCAGGCTCGCGTGTTCCTTACGCCATGGCGCGCGATGGACTTTTCTTCAAATCCGCCGCCGTCGTTCACCCTGAATTTAAAACACCAGGCAACTCCATGCTGCTGCTTTGCCTGTGGTCGTCGGTTGTTGTGCTCAGCGGCTGGTTTGACGATCTGTATAATTTCGTCATTTTCGGGAGCTGGATTTTATACTTAATGACGGCGTTTTCGGTATTCGTATTACGGCGTAAGCAGCCCAATTTAGCCCGCCCTTACCGGACTCTTGGATATCCATTTGTGCCTATATTGTTTGTTGCGGTGGCCGCGCTCTTGCTCGTCAATACACTACAAACAAGGCCGCGAGAATCTCTGATGGGGTTGGCTCTAATGGCCGTGGGTATTCCCTTTTATTTTCACTGGAAGAAGTACCGGAAAAAGCTCTGATTCCCCGATTTTAAGCCTTTTTTCTGCGCCAACCCGTAAGTTGCCCTGGTACCAGTAGAACCGGTCTTTTGCGCTAAATTGCCAGAATATGTTGAATTTAGTGCTGAATAAACAGTAAACTTCCTCTAAATCGAGGCGATTTTACGCATATGAGCAGAAAAGAAGTTTTTGGGGATTCACGTCCCGGCTTGGCACAACCGGTTTTCATGCAAACTGGAGAGGACGGCAATTTTGGACGTTGATAAAATGCTGGCCGAACTGCGGCTGGAGCGCGAGCAAATAGAGGAAGCGATTCTAACGTTGGAGAGGTTGGCCCGAGGCCGCGGCCGCCGCCGCGGACGTCCTCCTGGTTGGTTGAAAGAGGCGGCTTCCGGCACGCTGCGCCTGGCGGACGATGGCGAATTAGCCGGTGTGTCCCTTGAGCCGAAACGGCGCGGCCGTCCGCCCGGCAGCAAGAGTAAGCCTGTCCTGCAAGCGCTGGAAGCCTAGCTTCCCGCTAATTCTTGGGGCCGACGCTCTCCGTGCGGCCCGCAAGCGGCTTCACGGTCGGCCCTCCGCAGACGCCGACTCCCGTACTCAACAACGCATTCAACAGGTTGAAAAGCACCGCGTAGATCACTTGCTCGGACACAGGCTGCCTTCCGGGCATGCGAAACGTGCCCGGCAATTCTTTCGCGATTTGCACGCGCACGGCGTGCGGCAGCGCGCGGCCCATTTTGTCCCGTTGATTGGCTAACGAGAGCGGCGTCTGTAAAATGCTGCCCGATTTTCCGTCCACGTAAAATTGGCACCTGGAAAACCAGCCCAAATTGCCCGGGTCGGCGGCGTCGAACAACAGCAACGGCGCTTGACGGTCATTCGCGGACAACTCTAAGGACATGACACGCCCGCGGTCGTCGATCTTAAACTCAAATCCTGCCTGGCGCGCGATGTTCCCGACGAATTCCGGATCCAATTCCAGCAGTAAGTATTTATTTAGCCCAGCCTCGAGAACTTGCATTTGCCAACCCTAGTGTTACATCGATGCAGTCATCGACTAAAGCGATGCCGCCAATGCCGCCAATAGAAAGTCGACGCTTTCTTCCGTCGCCAGCGGACCCATCGTTCCGATGCGCACTACCTTGCCGGCCAACTTGCCCAGGCCGCCCCCGATCTCAATGTTGTAATCGGCCAGTAAGCGGTCGCGCAACTCGGCCTCATTGACTCCAGCCGGCGGAAGAACGGTGCTGACATGCCAAATCCGGTCGCTTTCGGCTTTCACTAGTGGTTCAAAGCCCAGCTTGCGCAAGCCGGAAATAAGGCGCTGGCCCGCGCGCTTGTGCCGTTCCCATCTATTCCGCAGCCCTTCTTCTTCTATGACCGCCAACCCTTGGTGCATGGCGTAGTAGAGCGGCGGCGAAGGTGTGTGGTGATACTGATGCGGCGGCTCGAAATAGTTAGCCAGCAGGCGCAAATCCAGATACCAGGTGAAGGTATCTAGCGGCCGCTTCTCCAGCCACTCCCAAGCGGTTGGTGAAATAGTAATGGGAGATAAACCGCACGGGCAACTCAGACCCTTTTGCCCACAACTGTAGGCCACATCGATGCCGACTGCGTCGATTTCCACGGGCATCGCGCCGAGCGAAGTCACGCAATCCGCAAGCACCAGGGCCCCGGCTTTGTGCGCGGCTTGGGTGATTGCCTTGCCCGATTGGTAGGCGCCCGTTGAAGTCTCGCCCTGCACAAACGCCACCACATTGGGGCGCTCGGCCTCGATAAACGCCCGTGCTTCTTCGGCCGTGAAAATTTCTCCCCAGGTCTTTTCGCAAACGGCTACATTCGCCCCTTGGCGGCGGCCTATCGCTGTGATCCGGTCGGCAAAATGCCCGGCAGAAAAAACCACGAATTTCGAATCCGGCAAAACAAAATTGGCAACCGCCGCTTCCATGCCGCCGCCGCCGCTGGCGGGCAGCATATAGGTACGCTGGTTCTGGGTTCCGAAGACCTCGCGCAAACCGGCTCGAATTTCACCCATCAACGAGAGGAAATAAGGGTCACGAATGCCCGTCAGCGGCTGGCCCATGGCCTCATACGCACGTGGTTCTACCATAGATGGCCCCGGCCCGTAGATCAATCTTTTGGGCGGAGCGATCCGTTTCTTTTCAACGGTCAACATTATCTTCAAAATAGCAGGCTTTACCGCTTTTCCTCTGTAACGTTTGCTGCCGCTTCGACACTCTATGGATAACAGAGCAACATTGACTGAAAAGGCCCTACTGGGCGAGCTCCTCGGAGGACGCTCGCCCGATTTGTTTGTGCAAGTCAGCTACGGAGATCGGCCGGAGCGGGGAGTGTTACTAGCTGCCCCCAGAATTGAAAACAGGCTTGAGCAAAACGCAGAAACTGATCTAGGTCATCCGGTTTGCGCACATAACAACTGGCGTGAAGCTCATAGGCCTCGCGGATTTGCGCCGGGTCCGCGGAACCGGACACGACAACTACCGGCGTGGCTCGCCAATGCGCGTTCCTCTTAATTTCCTCCAGGACCTGAAGTCCGGAAATTTTCGGCAGATGCAAGTCCAGAAAAATCATGTTCGGACGAACCGTCCCTGCCTGCTGTTGTTCCGCATTACGCAGATATAGCATCGCATCTTCGCCATTGTGGACGCTTACAACACCATCGTGTAAACCTGCTTCTTCAAAGGCTAGGATCGTCAATGCAGCAATGGCGGGATCATTCTCAATCAAAAGAATCTGAAGGGCAGGCGCAGGCGTTGTTCGGGGTTCGGATTTCATGCAAAAACCGCGGAGGTGTGTCGTCAAATTAACAAATCAAACCACATCCGAAGCATACTGCATGGGTACCGGGGTTGCGGTTTCGGGTACGATATACGTCGGTCCGGCCGCTGCCGCGCCAAGGCTTGGGTGAGAGATCATAATGTTCAACTGTTATCGGATTCCGGCGCTCGAACTTTTTTTGTGTGCTCTTCTTTTCCTGGTTGCTTGCGGCAAAAAAGAAAGCGCGCCTCCGGCCGGCAAGCCACTGCAAAAGACCCAAGCGCCAGTTACCGCGCCGAAGGCTGAGACTGAGCCGGCGGCGGCCACGCTATCTTCGCCAGAAGATCCGCCTCCGCTGAAGTTTTTGACATTGCCGGTGAAAGGCGTCCGGCACACCGGCGATCTCAATCAAATGGTGAAGAGGCGCAATATTCGCGCGCTGGTGCTACTCAATCCGATCGGATTCTTCTACGATAAGGGCCACCCCAAAGGCGTGATGTACGAGTCGTTGGAGGAGCTGCAACGCTTCATAAACAAAAAGTTTAAGACGGGCAACCTAAAGGTGAAGGTCACATTCCATCCAATAGCTCCCTCTCAAGTCGAGGCGGCCTTGACAGAAGGGCTCGGAGATCTCATCGCTTACGGAATCAATATTACGCCGGAGCGTGAAAAGCGAGTCGCCTTCTCCGTGCCGTTTCAAACCGATGTCACTCAAATCGTCGTAGCCGGCCCAAATTTTGGCCCGGTATCCACCATTGAGGATCTCGGTGGAAAACAAGTGTACGCCAATCCCCTTACTACTTACTACGAAAACCTGCGGAAGGTGAACGACGGGCTCCAGAGGGCTGGAAAGAAGCTGATCGATATAAAAGCGGCAGACAAGAATTTAACGGAAGACGATCTGGTGGAAATGGTGAATGCCAGATTGATCCCAGCGACGGTTACGACCAAACAACGGGCAGACTTCTGGTCGAAAGTGCTCGATCACCTTACACTGCATCCTGAACTGATGATCGCAACCGGAGGAAAAGTGGGGTGGGTCATGCGCAAGAACAATCCGCGATTGAAACAGATGATCGACGAATTTGCGAAGACTCGCGTAGCCGGAACAACTTTCGGGAACGTTCTGCTTCGGCGTTACCTGCACAATACCAAGTGGGTGAAGGATTCCACGTCGGCGGGGGAGATGAAGAAGTTTCAGGCTACAGTCGCGCTTTTCCGGAAATACGCTGACAAGTATGCCTTTGATTACCTGATGCTGGTGGCGCTGGGGTATCAGGAATCGCTTCTGGATCAGAGAAAAACTAACCGTAGCGGGGCGGTGGGCATCATGCAGGTCCTGCCTAAATACGCCGCCGCGGCCCCCATCAACATCTCGAACGTGCGAAGCATAGATGGAAATATCCATGCCGGCGTCAAGATGTTGCGCAATAACGCAGATACTTACTTTAAGGATCCCGGAATTGATCCTCTGAATAAAATGCTACTCGCCTTCGCCAGTTATAATGCCGGACCCACTCGTATCGCGCGATTGCGTAGAAAGGCAACAAGCATGGGCCTTGATCCGAATGTGTGGTTTGGCAGCGTGGAGCTGGTTGTAGCCAAAGACATTGGCGAGGAGACTGTTATGTACGTCAGCAATATTTATAAGTATTACGTCGCCTACAAGCTGGCGCTTGAACAGTTGCAGCTTCGCGGGAACGCAAAAACAGCAACAACCAGGTAACGGGGAGACTGGTTTGCATGTGAGGCGGAATGGTGGGCCCTACAGAACTCGAATCTGTGACCTCTACCGTGTCAAGGTAGCGCTCTAACCAACTGAGCTAAGGGCCCGCGGGAGGTAACTCCCAAAATAACATGGTCTTGCCATGTGCCGGCATTGCTGCCACTCCGGCGGCCATGCCACCATCAATAAATCATGCCCACTGCTCTTATTACCGGTGCGTCCACCGGAATTGGCCGCGAATTCGCGTACCTGTGCGCGCAGGATGGTTATGACCTCGTGTTGAACGCCCGCTCCCAGCCGCCCTTGGCGACACTGGCTGCCGACATACACCAGAAGACAGGCCGCACTGTGCATGTGTTTGCCAGGGATCTATCTGATCCGGAAGCGGCGCGAATCCTCTACAACGACGTCGTTTGCACCGGCATTAACGTGGATGTTCTGATCAACAACGCCGCCTTCGGCGCCGTGGGTCTCTTCTGGGAATTGAAGGAAGCCGAGCAAATGCAGATGGTGCAACTCAATGTCGGCGCGCTCACGCATCTCAGCCACCTCTTTCTTCGCGATTTCGTCGAGCGCCGAAGTGGAGCTATCCTGAACGTGGCATCTACCGCCGCTTTTCAACCCGGCCCGCTGATGTCGGTCTATTTCGCCACCAAAGCCTATGTAGTTTCCTTTTCTGAAGCACTCCACAATGAGGCGCGCGACTACGGCGTGAAGGTGACTTGTCTTTGTCCGGGCGCCACCAAAACCGAATTCGACAAGCGCGCGAAAATGAACCCCAAAATATTTGAAAACGGCGCGGTGATGGATGCACGGACGGTGGCCAAAATCGGCTGGGATGCTTTGAAAGCGGGTAAGCCGCTAGTCATTGCCGGGCGGCTCAATGCGCTAATGGCCTTCCTCACGCGCTTCTCGCCCATGCAGTTCAACGCCTCCATGGCCCGGCGGTTCCAAGGCAAACTGTAGCCCAGCGGTTATCATTAAGCAATGGCTCAATGCACGCACCTCGACCAAATTCACGACGTGAAGCCACATACGCGCGGCTGCGAAGAATGCTTGAAAAGCGGCGATACCTGGGTACATCTTCGCCTCTGCATGCACTGCGGCCACGTAGGCTGCTGCGATTCTTCCCGGAATAAGCACGCCACCAAACACTTCCATTCTTCGAAGCACGCTATCATGCGATCTTTAGAACGTGGCGAGAATTGGGGCTGGTGCTTCATCGACGAAGTTGAAATAGACTTCTCCTGACACATAGATGTCATAAAGAGAATCTATTAGCGAAAGCTTGGGTCAAAGCGCCTAGTCGCGGACAATAAAATCTTCAGCCTGACGCAACTGAAGCTGAATACCCATATTCAGGCCATGTGTTTTTTCAGCAACGAAGGAGATAAATGAGCGATTTACATGACTTTCTCAGACTGCCGTATACCGAGTTAGAGGAGTTGAACCTTAAGGCTAAAGGGGAGCGGGCGCAGCGTCTTCCGGTTGAAAAAATCCGTGAAGAGCGCTTGAAGTACTTGACTGACACGAAGACCATCAAAGCCGTCACGTTGCTGTTCAGCGATCTTGAAGGCCGGCTGCACATGCTGGACTACGACAAGAAATTCCTGGTGAAGAGCTGGGATAACATGACCTTCGACGGTTCTTCGATCCGCGGGTTCACGGCTCAAAAAGAGAGCGACTTGCGTTTGAACATCGACTGGCCATCGTTCTATTGGGCGCCGGCCGATATTTTCGGTTCAGGCAAAGTTATGGTATTCGGCGAAGTCATCGACAAAAATGGCGGCCCCTACACCGCCGACATGCGCGCCGTTCTGAAGGCATACTCGGACGGTGTGTACAAGAAGGACGGCCTGACGCTCAACGCCGCCAACGAGATTGAAGGATTTCTCTTTAATGGGGTAGATGCCGAGCGCCACTTCCATGAGGGCAAACCTTTCGAATACGTAAACACGGGCGGTTATTACCATTCGCTCCCCGGCGACCTGTTGCGCACCTTCATCGATACGGCGGCCGAAGTGCAGCGCTCGATGGGCTTTGAAAACGAAAAGGATCACCCGGAAGTAGCGCCCTCGCAATTTGAAATCAACTACAGCTATTCGGAAGTGGTCAACGCGGCCGACCAGATTCAGCTCTACAAACTCATTTGCCGGCAAGTGGCAACCAAGATGGGCTTGAGCGCCAGCTTCCTGCCGAAGCCTGTCGTTGGCGTCAACGGCAGCGGCATGCATACCAACGTTTCCGTCACCAAGGGCGGAAAGAACCTGTTCTGGGACGAAAAGGGCGAAGAGAAGATGAGCCATTATTCCTGGGAATTCGTCGATCGCATTCTCAGCCACGGCAGCGATCTTTGCCTCGTCTTGAACGCCAGCGTAAATGCTTACCGCCGCCTCGATCCTCACTTCGAAGCGCCGAACCAGATCAAGGCCTCGGCCACCGATCGCGGCTCGATGGTGCGTATTCCCATTGGCAACCACAAGAGCGCGCGCGTCGAAGTTCGCTCGGTTGGACCGGATGCGAACCCCTACATGGTGCTCTATTCAGTGTTCAAAACAGGACTTGACGGAGACATCGCAAAGATTGCCAACCTGCGCAGCGCCAAGCGCTTCTTGCCGGACAACATCTACGACGCAATGACTGACTTTGAAAAGGCAGCTTGGACCACGAAGCTGTTTGGCGAAGACGTCAAGGCTCGCTACTTGGACTTGAAGAAGGCCTCCGCCGATCGCTGCGCCCGGTTGCTAGGCACTGTCGTGAAGGCGCCCGAGGTCCAGTTCCATCACGAGGTATACAACCAATACCTCTGGAACCAGTTCTAACGCGTACTGGCGGCCGGTTTCACCGGCCACGTTACTTTTTCACCGCGGCGGATTGACAGGTTGGCAAGATGACCTGCGCGAGCCGCCGCGACTCCTGCCTCTACCGGCGCGGTGGGGTCTTTTCGATCGTGCACGCAGTCGAAGAAGTTCTGCACATGCGCGATGGTCCCGTCAGCGAGGCTACGCTCGCTTAGCACCGGATTGCCGGTGGTGATCTTCTCCCGGTAGACAGAAAATCCGCTCCGGTCGATCTTCAGCGTAGCGTTGGTTCCGCGAAACTCCAATCCGCCATCGTCTATCGACGACACCATGGTGCCTTCGTATCCGACTTCAAATCCGGGATAGCGCAAGGAGGCTTGTACGGTGTCGGGGCAATCCCATTTTTCGAATACATAGCGGTCACCCATACCTTGCACCAGCTTGGGTTCGAGGCTATGCATGGCCCAATGGACCACGTCAACCCAATGCGTGAATAGATCGGTCATGGCGCCGCCGCCGAAGTTCCAGAACCAGCGCCAATGCCGGTACTTCTCTTCATCAAAAGGCTGGTCAGGCGCGCCGCCAAGCCAGCGCTTCCAATCCAGCAGCTCGGTATCGATGCGGGTGGCGGGCGGACGGCCCTGATAATTCTGAAACCAATACGTCCGGATCTGCGTGATGCGGCCCAGGCTGCCGCCCTGGATCAGGGCCACGGCGCTTTGAAAATGCGCCCAACTGCGCTGCTGCATGCCGCACTGCAGGATTTGCTTCGATCCGCGAACTGCCTTAATCAGCAATTCGCCTTCTTCTAGAGTGTGCGTGACCGGCTTTTCGAGATAGACGTCCTTGCCGGCGGCGATGGCGTCCATGGCGATGCGGACGTGCCAATGATCGGGCGTTGCGATGAATACGGCATCGACGTTCTGTTTATCGAGCAGTTCACGGTAATCCAGATGCGTCGTGGCCAGGTTATTCGATTTCGCATGAACCTCTTCGCGGCGGGGCGCATAGACATCGCAACCGGCCACCAGCGCGAATCCACCGCCCGCGTCGGCGGCCGCGAGATCGCCGCGCATCATCCGTCCTCCACAGCCGATGGCGCCTATGCGAATCGTGTCATTCGCACCCACGGCTCTAGATGCCGACAAGGCCGTCAATCCGCCGGCGACAAGAAAGCTTCTACGGTTGGTTCTCATGATGTTTATCGATGTGTGTTATCGCTGGTATCGTATCGCAAAGCGCGCTACTTCAGTAGGCTTTTTAGACGCTCCCAGGCATCGGTGCGGGCTTTGGCGTTGCCGGAGTTGGCGTCAGGATTTTGCGGTTCGCCGGCGCGCATGAAACCGTGTCCGGCGCCGTCGTAGACCACCGGCTCGTAGGTCTTGCTCAACTCCTTCATGGCGGCGGTGGTGGCCGGAATGGTGGCATCGATACGCGCATCGTTGCCCGCGTAAAATCCGTAGACCGGGGCCTTGATGCGCGCCATGGCTTCTTTATCGGGAGGCGGCCCGTAAAAGACAAAGGCTTTAACCAGATCAGGCCGGTTGGTGGCGAAGCGGAAGGACTGGCCGCCGCCCCAACAAAAGCCGGTGACAAAAAGCTTGCCCGTGGACGAAGGCAGCTTTAGGCCGTAGTCGGCCACGGCGTTCAGGTCGCCGGTAATTTGATCGGGATTCAGGCCACTGACGGCCTTCATGACCTCGGATTGCGAGAAGCTGCTGCTGCCTTTGCCGCCCGGACCCGCGCCGGAAAGCAGGTCGGGCGCGATTGCGATGTAACCGGCGGCGGCGAATTCGTCCGCTACCTGCTGCACCCAGTCGGACATGCCGAAGATTTCATGGATGACCAGGATCACCGGAGTATTGGTTTTTGATTCGGGGTACGCCACGTAAGTCTCGACGGCGCGCCCATCGTGTTTGACGGTGACCCACTCGCGGTGGCGAGGAGATTTTTCCAGTTGCTGCTTGGCCCAGTCCTGGGCGGGCAACGAAAGCGCGGCGAAGACGCACAAGGCTACTGCTTTTATTACTAGTTTTGTCATTATTAACCCTGTACTACGTTATACGACCGATCATATGCACTACTTAACTTCGAGGAATATTCCGATATGACCTGAGACTGATCTGAAAATTCCGCACTTTCTTGTTAAAGACAAAGACAATGACATATCGTTCCCTCTTCCGCATGTTCTCCTCGGACCTGGCGATTGACCTTGGAACCGCGAACACATTGGTGTACGTCGCGGGGAAAGGAATCGTGTTAGATGAACCCTCGATCGTGGCCGTGAACCGGCAGACGGGAGAAATTATCGGCTGCGGCGCCGAAGCCCACGAGATGCTGGGCCGTACACCCGCCAATGTTACCGCCGTCCGGCCCATGCGTGACGGCGTCATTGCCGATTTCAAGATGGCTGAATACATGCTCAACTACTTCATAAAAAAGGCGCATAAGAGAAAGAAGCTGGTTCATCCGAGAATTGTGATCGGGGTTCCGAGCGAGACCACTGAAGTGGAAAAACGAGCCGTTCTAGACTCCACCTATCGAGCGAAGGCGAGTGAAGTGCACCTGGTGGAACAGGCAATGGTGGCCGCATTGGGCGCGGGATTGCCCATTACCGAACCCAGCGGAAACATGGTGGTAGACATCGGCGGGGGAACGACCGATATCGCGGTGATTTCGCTTTCCGGCATTGTCTATTCCCGTTCGCTGCGCGTGGCGGGGCATCAGATGGACGACGCCGTGATGGATTACATCAAGCGGAAATACAGCCTGTTGATTGGCGAGCGCACGGCCGAGAGGATCAAGATGGAAATCGGTTCGGCTTATCCGTTGGCCAAACCGCTGGAGTCTACCGTGAAGGGCCGCGACCTGGTGGCGGGCCTGCCGAAGACCATCACGCTAAAAGACCAGGAAGTCCGGGAAGCGTTAGGCGATGCGGTTTCGGCTATTGTCGGCGCGGTGCGCGTGGCGCTCGAATCCACACCGCCGGAGTTAAGCGGGGACATCAGCGATAAGGGCATTATTTTGACGGGCGGCGGATCTCTGCTCAAGGGCCTGGACGAACGAATTCGCGAAGAAACCGGCATGCCCGTATTGGTGGCCGATGAGCCGCTGGCTTCAGTGGTGATGGGAACCGGCATGATGCTGGAGGATTTCCGGCTGCTGCGCAAGATGTGCGTGAACTAGGGAAGAAGCAGGGCGGTACGATTACTGGCAGGTTTGTTCTTCCTTGTTTTAGTTGTTTGCGCGGCTTTGTTGGCTGCTCCCTTCCTTTATCAAGCCGCGGGCGAGTATTGGGATGCGCGGCGCTTTCCTCCATTGGGTGAATTGGTTGAAACCGGCGGCATCCGTTTGCATTTGCATCGGCAAGGCAAGGGTACTCCGGCAGTGGTGTTTGAGGCGGGCATCGCCGGTAGTTTATTGGGCTGGGCTCTGGTGCAACCTGACGTGGCGGAATTCGCCAGTACGGTCAGTTACGATCGAGCGGGGTTGGGCTGGAGCGATGCGTGCAGTACGCCTCGAACAGTGGCGGGCATGCTTTCCGAATTAACCGCCGTGCTGCAACAGGCGAAGATTCCTGGGCCTTACATATTGGTGGGGCATTCGTTCGGCGGACTCCTGATTCGCGCTTTCGCGCACGCCAGACCAGCGGACGTGGCCGGGATGGTTTTTGTGGATCCCGTGACGATCAGCGGGTGGGCCAAGCCCACGGCTTATCAATTGCGGCGGCTGCAAATGGGCGCGAAACTCTCGCGACGCGGCGCTTTGCTCGCTCGTTGCGGCGTGGTGAGGGCGGCCCTTTCCATGCTGATCGCCGGTGGTAAAAGGCTGCCCAAATTGGTGGCTCGCGCATCGGCGGGACAGGGCGTTTCCACGCTAGAACGGTTGGCCGGTGAAGTGAGCCGCTTGCCCGCCGCAGTGCGCCCTATGATACGGGCACATTGGAGCCGGCCTAAAGCTTTCGAAGCCATGGCGGCCTATTTGGAATGTCTTCCCGGATGCGCGCGGCAGGCGGTGGAAATGCCCGCGCCGGTTGAAATTCCTTGCGTGGTGCTGTCGGCTGGGAGCGCGACGGCCGCGGAACTTGCGGAGCGCGACGAGTGGGTGGCGGCGCGCTGTTCGGCGCGGCATATCCGTCTTCCTGAAACCGGGCATTGGCTACAGCTTGAACAGCCGGAAGTGGTGGTGGCGGCGGTGCGCGAGTTGGTAGACGGATACAATAACGGCGATGGCCGAAGTTGTTAGCCGCAGACGTATTCTGCAATCGTCCTTGGCCGTAGCTTCTCTGGCGGCTCCGGGATTGCGGGGCGCTAAAGGCGACCTCAAGCTAAAAATCGGCGTGACCGATTGGACTCTGAATCTGGGCGCCGATCCGGAAGCTGTTCCGCTGGCAGCGCGGCTAGGCTTTGCGGGGGTGCAACTCTCTTTCGGGCGCAAGCTGGCGGACGGCAAGCTGCCGCTAGACAATCCCGAGACAATTGCCCACTATCTGCAGCTCTCTAAAGAAAACCGCATTCCGATTGACGGGACGTGCGTGGACAAGCTGCACGATAACGGATTGAAAAGCGATAAGCAGGCGCCAAAGTGGGTGTCGGATTCCATTCGGCTCACGCGAGAGCTACATACCAAGGTGCTACTACTGCCGTTTTTCGGGCGGTGGGCGCTCAAAACGCAAGCCGAAATGGATTACACGGCCGATGCGCTGAAAGAACTGGCGCCCGAGGCCGAAAAGGCGGATGTGATTCTAGGGCTGGAGGACACGATTTCAGCCGAGGACAATGTGCGCATCATGGAGCGCGCGCGGTCGAAGAACGTGCTGGTTTATTACGACGTGGGTAATTCGAACGAGGCGGGTTTCGATGTGGTGAAAGAGATTCGCTGGCTCGGCAAAAACCGGATCTGCCAATTTCACTTCAAAGACAATCCGGGTTATTTAGGCGAGGGAAAGATTCCATTCGACCGGGTGATGCATACGATTCGCGATATGGGTTATTCGGGTTATGCGAATTTGGAGACGGACTCGCATCCAGGGATGCTGGAGGCGGATCTGCGGCGTAATTTGATGTACATCCGTAATATGTCAGGTTATTAGTGGGTGAGTTGGATGCCTACCCCTTTCGAGAACGCACAGTTGAATCTTCAACTTTTTGATCTGCGGCGCGAGCCAGTGTTACGCGAGGCGCGCAGTTGGTTTGTGCTCGAGTTCAACCCGGAGAGCCTGACCGAACTTGCCGCGATGGTGAAGGGTGAGCGAAATGCGGCTTTCCGTATGGTGCTCAGCTACTGGGATATGGCTGCTTCGCTGGTAACCACCGGCGCTATTGATGGAGATGCATTCCGCGCGGCGCATGGCGAGATCTTCGCGACTTTCAGCAAGATTCATCCCTATCTTGCCGATTTGCGCACGGCCAGCGGCGAGTCCGATTTCTGTAAAAACATGGAGGCGGTTGTTCTGGCGATGCCGGGTGCGGAGGCAATTCTGGCGCGCCGGCGCAGGGCGATTGTTGCCGCTATTCAGGAGCGAGGATTATGACGAGGCGTTTTTGGTTTTATGCCGTGAGTAGTGTGTTGCTGAGGGCGGCTGATAGTGCGCCGGACCCGTTCAGCGGCAAGGCGAGAGTGCGGGTATTTCTTTTTGCCCGGACGGATTGCCCGATCACGAACCGTTATGCGCCGGAACTGCAGCGCATTGCGGCGGAGTTTGCGAAACGCGAGGTGCAGTTTTGGATGGTGTTTCCGGACCCGGACGAAACCGAAAGCAACATTGCGGCGCACATGGCGGAATTTCAGCTTCCGGGGAAGGCGTTGCGCGATCCGCGGCATGCGTTGGCGCGCCGGGCGCAGGCGACGGTTTCTCCACAAGCGGCGGTGTTCGATGAAGGCGGGAAACTGGTATACAGCGGACGGATTGATGACCGCTATGTAGATTTCGGCAAAGCCCGGCAGGCCGCGAGCACGCACGATTTGGAAGCGGCGATTGCCAATACGTTGGCGGGAAAGCCGGTGGCGCAGGCACGGACGCGGGCAGTGGGTTGTTATTTGACCGATCTGAAATGACCAAGGTTCAGGCACACTGCGGGTATTGAATTGAAGGGCGGAGTTGAAGTCGAGAGGATTTAGGCGGCTTTTTGCGCTACTGCCTCCTGATTTTGACGTCGTTCGTTCGTTTCGAGGTGTAATTCGGCGCCTACGGTGCGGACTTCGCGATACCGGACGTCTTGCTCGCGGCAGAGAATGTCGAGTTCGCGCATGCGCTCTTTGTGGGCTTGCGAAGCGAAGCCAATTTCCTGCTTTTGCTTTTCGGCTCTTAGCTTTAGCAGGTCTGCCAGGCACTTGTGAAAAGCCCGCTCGTGCATGGTTTCGTAGCGCATGAAGAGGCTGAGCTGCGAAATGCTGCTTTCGTCGCCGGATTCGAGGTAGTGATTTTGG
The DNA here is from genome assembly GCA_036488895.1 of Bryobacteraceae bacterium. Taxonomy (GTDB): domain Bacteria; phylum Acidobacteriota; class Terriglobia; order Bryobacterales; family Bryobacteraceae; genus Bog-105. The sequence continues at coordinate 27,654 of DASXGT010000131.1, forward strand.
TAATGAAGCGCGCGATTGCGCAGCCAGTGGTGTTGCGCCATGCGCTCCACCAGAATGGCTTCGGTGGGCGTGGCGGGATTGTATTCGGTTTGGAGCGATTGCAGGAGGTCTTGGTAGGCCATCTGGCTTTCGCTGTCGAGGACGCGGAAGACGCCGAAGAGGCCGTGCTTCCAGCTATTTTGCGAGGAGGCGGCTTTGCCGGTTTCGGTTTTGGGACCGGTGGAAAGTTGCGCGTTGGCTTGGTTGGCTGCGATTTGGTTTGCGGTTGACATTTTGCTGCTCCTTATGCGGTGAAAATGAAAAACGCCGCGGATGCCATGGCAGGCATTGCGGCGATTCTCGGGATTGGCGGGAGCGGTACGGTCCCTAAGCTCAGCATAGTAGAGGCGAAAAAGCGATTCGTGGTTAAGTGGTTTGGAATGAGCGAGATGTGATTTGTGACTATATGAGGGAGCTGGCGTAAATCCGGGGCTGAGTGATAAAAAGCAGCCAGACGCTGGTTCGTCGCAAAGGAGGTACGGCAGCTATGAAGGAGAGCCTATCGCTTCCTCAAGTGGAAGCGGAAGAGAAGAAAATGTTCCTAGGTTGCGATGCACACCGGAAGTATTCGGTGTTCGTCGCGATGGATGAGAGTGGCAAAACGAAACCACCGGTTCGTGTGGAACACAACCGGCCACAGTTTCGAATGTTTTTACGC
>DASXGT010000135.1:0-15000 GCA_036488895.1 Bryobacteraceae bacterium
TGTGCGGGTGGGGTCTGCGTGGGCGTGGTCTGTTGTTGACCGGCTTCCACGCGCGGTGCTCCGAAAGTCAATGCGGCCGCGACGCCAACTAAAATGCACAAACTCGCAGCAGCCGGAGCGGTCAAGAAAGGTCTACGCAGGCAAAAAAGCCTGTGGTGAATCATCGCTAAAAACAAATCCTCTCCATGCCGCTACAAAGTGATTCCTTTCATCCTCGCGGGGAGGAACACACCCCTGACGTTAGGCGATCCACGCAGGTTTCAGCGTAGGACAACTAAAGGCGAGCAACCCCCGGACGTAAAACCCAAACTCCCTAGTGTAGCCGATGGGCTTTTCCGGCACATGCGCCGGCCATCCCACGGAAACACATTCCGCAAAAACGAGAACCATCCCAAGCGGCAACCAGCTTAAAACCAGTTAAACCACGAGGATAACAAGTTGTGACTATCTCACCTAATTTCAGTTCTAATAGAAGAAATAGAAGAAACGATATGAAACTACGCCTGATCCTGATTTCGCTCGTAGCCTTGATCGTGATCGTAGCCGTTGCGCTCTTCGCGCTCGGCGACGTCGATCGCTTCCGCCCGCAAGTCCAGGCGGAACTACAGAAGAGTTTAAACCGCCCGGTGACCATTGGACATCTAGGGCTAAAATTGCTCCCGCTTTCGATAAAGGTGGAGGGACTCAGCATCGGTGAAGCGCCTGCGTTTCCGACTGGCAAACCTTTCGCGACGGCTGGAGAAGTATTTGTAAGCGCGGGCTTGTTTTCTCTGATCCGCGGCAAGCCGGAGGTAAAGAATTTGACTCTGGACAAACCGCAAATTGAAGTAGTGCGCAATGCCGCGGGCGTGTGGAATTTTTCAACCTTGGGCACGCAATCGAGCAGCAGCACCAGCAGCAGCGGACAGAGCCAGTTCAGTTTATCCAAGCTAGAGATTAGTGACGGGCAAGTTGGATTCACCGACGCCGTCGCCAAACAACCTCGCGCGGTCTATGACCACATTGATGCAAAGCTGACCGATTTCGCTCCTAACCAGAAGTTCGGCGTTGAGATTGGCGTCCATTTCCCTGGCGAAGGCAAACAAACTTTCGCATTCAAGGGAAAGGTGGGGCCGCTGCCGGCGGGATCCGCCACAAGCTCGGTGCCTGTCGACGGGCATCTCTCGTTGCAGCAAGTTTCGCTCTCGGGCGTGAATCGTTTTGCGGCCGGCACGATTCCTCCGGCGACCGACACGGTGGCCTCCGGCGACGCCGACGTTAACTCGCAAGGCGACGTGATTTCCTGCAAAGGCGACTTAAAGCTGGAGAACACGATTGTTCACGGCGCAAAGCTCGACTATCCCATCAGTGCGAATTATGACCTGACCTCAGACCGGAAACAAAACAAGCTGCAAGTGCGTTCCGGCAAGATTCAGTTGGGTTCCACCACCTTTAACCTGAGCGGCGATGTGGATCAAGCCAGCACCCCGGCCAACCTGAACGTGAAGCTAAGCACCAAAGATTCGTCCATCACGCAAATGGCGCAGATGGCGGGAGCATTCGGCGTGGCCTTCGACCCTGCTTATAAAGTCAACGGCACGCTGAGCGCGGATGTAACCGCGAAAGGGCCGGTTAGTGCCCCGCAGTTGAATGGCTCCATTTCCGGAAAGGGGCTCGAAGCCAGCGGAGGAGAAATCAAGCAGGCGGTATCCGTGCCGGAGATTGACTTGACGCTTTCACCGGACAAAATAGTTTCGAATACATTCACGGCGAAAAGCGGGGCGACGGCGCTGGCCATCGCGTTCACGCTTTCGCAATACACGACGAAGAATATGAACGTGGATGCCTCGATGAAGACCGCTGGGGCGAATATTGCCGAATTGCTGAACATCGCCAAAGCGTATGGGGCCGAAGGTGCGCGCGGCGTTACTGGAAGCGGCACGCTGAACTTGGATGTGCATGTGTCGGGCCCGGTGACTGATTCAGCGAAGCTGGTTTACGCGGGCACGGGCGCCATCGCAAATGCAGTCATTTCCACGCCGGAGTTGACGAAGCCGTTGACCATCGCTTCCGCCAATGCGAAATTTTCCCAGAATTCAGTCGGGGTGGATAATTTGGTGGCCAAGTTGGGCAGCACCACCTTAAAAGGAAATTTAGCGACTACGAGTTTTACGCAACCTCAGGTGACGTTTGCATTGAGCGCCGACCAGATTGACACTACAGAGCTCGAACAGATTACAGCTGCACCAGCTAAACCGGCGGCGGCCAAACCCGCGGCAGCAGCGCCCGCCAAGCCAGCCACGCCAAGCCTCTTATTGTCCACCACGGGCTCCGGAACGCTTGCGGTGGGAACACTGAAAGCACAAGACATCGTTTTGAAAAACGTCAGCACCAAATGCACCTTGAATCGTGGCGTAGTGGAGCTTTCACCTTTAAGCGCGGAAGCCTTTGGCGGCAAAGCCGGCGGCACGCTCACGGCGGATATGCGTCCAGCGGTGCCGCAATGCTCCACCAAAATCAAGCTGACTGGAGTGGATGCGAACGCCATGCTCTCCGCAGTGAGCTCGGTCAAGAATACGGTGTACGGCAGCCTTTCCTCCGATGCGAATCTGCGCTTCGCCTTAGCTTCGGCTAACGCCCTGACGCAAAGCCTGAACGGCGTGCTCAGCTTCAACCTGGCCAACGGCCAGATCAAGAACATGAATATTCTGGGCGCGATATCGCAGGTGAGCAAGCTGATGGGTAGCACACCGGCATCCAGCGCGGGCAACGGCATGGCGCTAAAGACATTTTCCGGGACGTTGAATGTCGTGAACGGCGTGGCAAACACGGACAACCTGACAGCCGCTCTGGATGCAGGTTCACTGACGGCCAAAGGCTCTCTCAATCTGGTGACCCAGGCCGTCAATATGAACACGGTGACCAAAGTGAACGGCGTTGGAACTGTTCCCGTTATGGTGACAGGCAACATGGCCAGCCCGAAGATGGTCCCGGATGTAGCTGGTTTGGCCAAGGCCAACGCGGCGGGAGCGATTCAGAAGGCGCTGGGAAACAAGGGCGGCGCCGGCAATGCCGGTGGAATTCTCGGCGGCGTACTGAACGGATTGGGTAAAAAGAAACAGTAAGGCGATCAGATTGCCGGCTGTGTTCCCGGGCGGAAGAGTTTCTTTACCGCCCGGTACATCCAGCGGATCATCAGAATAGAGATGACGACCGCGATCGCCACCACGGCGAGAATCACCACGGGATGATGCACCATCAACACCGTGCCGCCCAAAGTTGCCGCGTCTCCCGCCAAACTGAGCGCGACGTTTGAGAACGGCTCGGGTGAAGCGTTTGCGGCTAAGCGCGTGGCCGTTTTGGCGCTATGCGAACTCAGTGCAACACCGCCGCCTACCAGCAGAGCCAGCAAGCGGACAGACGGATCAAAATGCGCAAAAGCGGTGGCGGCCAATATCGCCCCGGCCGGCACGCGAATGAAGGTGTGGACCATATCCCAGACCGAATCGACGGCGGGAATTTTGTCGGCAATGAACTGAGCGGCATAGAGCAACCCGGCCAATACCAGCACCCAGGTATGGCCCAAATAGGCGAGATCGCCTGGGAGATGGGCGAATTGGAAGTGCTGCAGGAGCCCGAGCGTTAGAACCGTGGCATACAAGTTAATGCCGGACAGCCAAGCCGACCCCATGGCGAAGCCTAGAGTAGTGAGATCCATATGAGTGATTCGCGCGCCTCCCGTCGTCTCTATTAGACCCGTAAGTGTCCTGAATCGCAAATTCGCCGTGGGCTATGACGTTTGTGTCACTTAGTTTTTCCACCGCCTGACACTCACCTGCACGTGTGGGCAGTCAATCCTGGCTGCAGCCGCTTGCCAATTCATGAAGGGCTCGTTGGCCTCTCAGTGCGTAGACTTATTTGCGACGAGATTGGACTGGCTCGATTGTCGTAACGATGGGACGTCTATGCTATTTTGTGCCTGACGGTTCTCATTGAAACTTGCAGGCTTTCTTTTGATGCTGGCGGGCTGGTGGCTGGTGCTCGCGGCCGTGGTGCTGCTGCGCGCGCTGGCTGCTCAAACAGTTTTTGTCTTGGCCGGCGTCGCGGTTGAGATATTAGGTTTCGTGCTGGCGGCACGGCAGCACGTACCGAAGCCGAGAGGCCAAGAGTGACACCGGACAATGTTCTTTGTCTGCTGTCGATTTTACTGATCCCCTTAGCATTCGCCGGAATGTGTTTGATCAATACCGGCCTGAACCGCTCGCGCAGCGCCGCGCACATCATGCTTTCATCGCTATGCGCGATCGCGGTAGCCGCGCTGGTTTATGTAGTTTTAGGCTGCAGCTTGGTTGGAGCAAGCGGGCAAGCAGCGCACGCAATTGCGATCTCCGGCAAGAATTGGGATTGGCTGGGCGCGGGACGGCTCTTTGCCCGCAGTGTCACATTCGATGAAGACACATACGATCACACCAGGGGCAACCTGCTTTTCCTGTTTCAATTGTCCGGCGTCTGCCTGGCGGCGCTGATCCCAGTCGGCTCCGGAGCGGAACGTTGGAAGCTGAGCGCCATCTGCGTTTCCACGGCCGTGCTGGCCGGGTTCACGTATCCGTTGTTTGCGCATTGGGCATGGGGCGGCGGATGGCTGGCGCAATTGGGTGAGCATTATCATCTGGGCCGCGGCTTTGTGGATGCGGGCGGCGCGGGTTGCATACAAACTGCCGGCGGCCTTACCGCATTGGCGACCGCTTGGATATTGGGCGCGCGCCATGGCAAGTTCACGCCGGAAGGCATTCCCACCGCGATGCCTGGACACAACGCCGTCCTGGTGTTATCGGGATGCACGCTCGCCCTGGCAGGATGGACCGGTTTGAATACGGCTGGCGCTTTACTCGCGGTGACTGGGACTGGATTTGGGCCCGCGGTTTTGGCCGCCGTCAATACGCTGCTATGCGCGGCCTGCGGAGCGTTGGCCGCGCTGGCGACCACGCGGATACGCTTCGGCAAGCCGGATGCCTCTTTAACGGCCAATGGCTGGGTGGCCGGACTGGTTTCGAGCAGCGCCTCGGCGGCCTTCCTGAAACCGGCCAGCGCGATGCTGATCGGTTTGGTGATCGGCGCCGCCGTGGTCTTCGCGATCGAGATCGTGGAAACGAAGATGCATGTGGACGATCCGGTGGGCGCAATCGCAGTACACGCGGTGGGTGGAATTTGGGGATTGTTGGCGGTGGGCATGTTTGCCGATTTGGGTGGGGCCTCCGGGCAGTTCTTGGCGCAATTGGTGGCGGTCGCGACGTTGCTCGGCTTTGTGTTGCCATTCAGCTACGGCGCGAACCTGTTGATCAACCGGTTTCTTCCGCAGCGCGTGGCACCCGGCGCCGAACGCCAAGGCATGGATTTGTTCGAACTGGGCGCGGGCGCTTATCCAGAATTTGTCACGCACCGTGATGATTTCTTGCGGCGCTGAAGCAGCGGTCAGGTGTGTTTGGCGACGTACAAGAGCAGACCGAACACCACTACCGGAATCAACGCCAGCATGGCATAAAACAGGATCTTTCTATGCAGCGGGGAGCGGCGATGCTTCCAGTTGTGCAGTTCGAGGCGGTCCTCGGAAACACCGACTTTATCCTGATGCAGAAGATCAGACGCCATATCGCGGGCGTGAGCGTATCGATTCGACGGGTCGCGTTCAAGGGCGCGATAAATAATTTCCTGTAATTCGGGAGTGATGCTCGGGTCGAGCTCGCGCGGGGGCACCGGATAATTCAGCAGACGTTCATTCATCACCGCAAATGGATTTTCACCCTTAAACGGCACGTCTCCCGTGAGCATTTCATAAAGCATCACACCCACGGAATAAACATCACTGCGGCCGTCGCCACGCTTACCTTTCACTTGCTCGGGCGAGATGTAGTCGGGCGTGCCCATCAAGTTCGACAGTTTGGCGAAAGTCAGGCGGCGCGCGCCTTCTTGACCGGCGATGCCGAAATCGATCAGCTTCACGCTATCGCCAGGGCCTACCATGATGTTTTCCGGCTTCATATCTCTATGCACAACGCCGTGAGTGTGAATATACTCCAGCGCGTTGCAGATGCCGATGGCGATGCGGGTGGCGCGTTCAGCCGAAAGCTTGCCCTCTTCTTTAATGATGTGGCGAAGCAGTTTGCCTTCTACCCACTCCATCACCATGTAGACTTGCGAGCGATCCGGGACATCGAGCACTTTCATCACGGCGGGATGATCCAGCTTTGTGCCGATATCCTGTTCGCGTTGAAAGCGTTCAAAGAAGGCGGGCTCGCTTTCCACCTCGGGATGCGGGATCTTCACGGCCACCTGCGTGCCCGTGCGCTCGTCGGTCGCTTTGTAAATAGAAGCCATCCCGCTCCGCGCCACGAGAGAGTCGATGAGGAAATGGTCGAGTTGTTCGCCTGGTCGCAAAGTTAGCTAACCGCTTTAATCAAGCTTGTAGTGCCTGCCGCGATACATACCGACACGTTCCACGCCGCGCACACGGATGAGTAGAACGCTTATATTATCGCTGCCGTCCCGTTCGTTGGCAAGCGCCACCAGGTCCGCGGCGGAGTCCGGTAAGGGCGCGCCGTATCCAGCAATACGGGCAATATCTTCGGGCAAAACCGAATGATGCAATCCATCCGAGCACAACAACAGCACGTCGTCAGGAAGCAGCTGATTTTCGCTGGTATCGACGCTGAGGAACATGTTGTTGCCTAATGAACGGCTCAGCACATGCGACACTTCCGATTTTGCCGCCTCGCGCGACGTCACCAAACCCAGGCGGAGTTGTTCGTTCGCGAGAGTATGGTCTCGGGTGAGCGCGGCTGCGTATCCCTGGCGGATCAGGTAGCAGCGCGAATCGCCGGCATGCGAAACAATGGCGCGGTCATAGCGTAGGGCACACGCCACCAGAGTAGTCGCCATGTTGCTGCCGCCGCACCCGGTGGATTGAGCAGTTTCGTACACGCGCGTGTTCGCGGCTTGCACAAGACGCGGCAAAATAGACGTCAACGTTTCACCACCGGCGGCTTTGTGGAACCCGCTCAACATACTTTCGATAGCAACGCGGGAGGCGACTTCCCCGTGATCTTGTCCGCCTACGCCGTCCGCCAGCGCAAAAAGCCAGCCATGCGCGCGAGCGTCTGCCTGGTTGGAAGGCGCTAAATGGCCCAGATAATCTTCGTTGTGATCCCGGACGCGGCCGGCATCGGACAGTTGCGCGAATTCCAGATCTAACATTGAACCAGAGCGGGCATTTGAAACCAGCAAGGGCGGGATTGAAGCCCGCCCCCTTTTTACAAGCTAGCAGCGCGAGCTTGTTTGGTGATCAGAGTCGTGCGGCCCGTGCTCCGGCTGGAACGTATAAAGTAAATTCCACCATAGAGACCCCAGACAGTAGCAATGCCCAGCGCGAGCAACGGCTCCATTTTTGTGCCGTAACCCATGAACGGACCGATCAAGTAGAAGGCCATGCAAGCCAGGTTCGCCGCCAAGCCAAAGATCGGAATCACGAAATGTTTCAGGGCGTTGAATTTCGGATGATTGTGGTACGCGACGATGCAGATGAAACAACTCAGCGCGTAGAGCACAAAGGTGCCGAAGTTAGAAGCCAGCGTTATGGTCAGCAAGCTGTTTGGAAGCGCCGCCAATTTATCGTGGCCCAGATAGCCGAAGCTAGACCAGAAACCATGCGGCAGACCCGCGATAGTGGCGTCCGAGAGAGCCGTACCGTCAGCAAAAACAAGCGATACGCCGATGACGCCGATGATCGCCGAGATCACCGCGAGCGTCCAGATGGCACGGTGCGGAGTGAGGTTGGCGTTGTGCAGCGAACCGAAGTGATCTGGTAGTTCCGAATCTTTGCCCATGGCGTAGGTAACGCGCGCGCCGGTGTTCATGCAGGAGAGCGCGGTGCCGATGATGGCCAAAACCACCGTAAAGGCTTCGACCAGCATGAATATGCGGCCATTGCCTGGTCCGAAAATGGCGTTTCCAATGACGATCATCATGTCGCCAACGGGCGCCGCCGAACCGGTAGCCGATGTCATCGGATAGCCGCTGTTTAAGAAATAATTCGCGGCGAAATACTCAATCAAGTAACAGAATGCTCCTTGCACCAACAGCGAAGTCACCACTGCAATCGGTACATCCTTTTTGGGATTTTTAGCCTCACCACCCATGGCGGTAACCGATTCGAATCCAACCAGAATCAGAATTGCCACAGTGGCTTGTACGAAGACCCAGCCGAAGCTATGGAAGCCCACGACCGAACCGGCGCTGGGATGAGACAGGAAGACGCCTTTATCGTCGTGCTCGGGGTAGCTGATGTGGAACGGAACCGGCTTTCCGGCGGCATCCAGTTTCGGCTGCGGAACTCCGCTGGCGTCTCTGACTATCGTGTCGGTGCTGACGCCTTTATCCACGGTCGTTTTTGTAGCGAATTCGTAAGTATACGCGTCACCCGAAGCAGAATCGAACTGGTACGCCACGCTTCCCGGTGGGTGACTGGTGCGATACCCGAGGGCCATAACCGAGAAGACCAGCAATGCTGAGATTTGAATTACATTGATGGCGATATTGACGGAAGTCGAGCCATTTACGCCGCGATGCGCGATCCAGGCTACGCCAAAAGAGAAGACAATTGCGATCACGGCCATGAACGCGGGTCCGGGATTAGAAGCGCTCATGAAGCTCGGCCACAGGGTTCCCGTGACATAGCCACAGACCACGCCCATCACCGCGACCATCACGCCAGGATAAATCCAATAATAGAGATGTGAGCCCCATCCGATGATGAACTTAGAAATGCGGGCATAGCGCCACGCCTTGTCGTGGTTCAGGAAGGATTGTTCCGCGAAATAATAGGAACTGCCCGTCCCGGGATAGAGCTTTGCCATTTCCGCATAACAGACGGCGGTTGCCAGGCAAAGCAAAAGAGCAAACAAAATGCCCATCCACATGCTGGGACCGGTGACTCCGGTACCACCTTGGATAGCGAACGTTAACCATAAAAAAGCGCCCGGCGCGATCAGCGCCATGGCATTCATTGTTAAGCCCGTGAGTCCTAACGTAGCCTTCATTTCCACGGGCGAGTTGTCAGCCATTCATAACCTCCTCAATAAAAATCAGAATTAAAAACATTAATGCTTAGCTGCAAAATACGCGATCAAGCCGATGGTGACGGTTGATTGCGCATGGGTCTTCGCCGGGTCGGCGCCACGTTGAAAGAAGGGCACGTCGGAACCGTCGTGCCGGAATTCGGCTCGGGCCAAAATTCCATCGTGAATTTTATATTCACCCGTGAGCGTAATCTCATGCAAGTGCTGCACCGTGCCGGTTGTGAATCCGTTTGAATCCCAGAACGATTCGAACCGCGGAGAGATGGCGAAATACTTGTTGATCTGATAGCGCACGGCGCCGGCAATACCTGAGTAATGGTCGGTGCCCCCGCCTAAGCGGCCTTCGCCGCCGTAATCGAAATTGATATAGGCGCTGAGCTTGTCGTTGGGCGTTAGGAGCAGCGTGGTGTCATACAAGTTCCGCCTGGCGTTATTTACCGTCAGGTTGGGGCCGGAGTACGTCGGATTTGGACTGGAATAGTAATTGTTGCTCCAGGTATACTTTTTGCGGGTCAAATTGGCAACGATGCCGACCGTCTGCATATTGTGGCCGTTCGGGTCGATGATGTCATTCCAGCCGTTGACCACCTGCACGCCAACGGTCACGCTACTGCCGATGGGCATGGACGTCCGTAGACCGAAATGGGTCAACGGAACAGCCCAAGTGAAGAGCAGCGAACGAGAGTAATTCCAGTTGTCTTTGGTCTCAATTACCTCGGCTCCGGCTGAGGTCACAAATTGGCCGAAGTCCGCTTCAAAGCCTTTCATGCCTTTGGGCTTCACGCTTATGTACGCCTGTTCGACATAGCGAAAGAAGCTGGGATTAGGCGCTTGCGGGTAAATGTTATCGAACGTGCGGCCCAGGCCGATGTCCACCCGGAAGCCGATCGGGGCGGGATCCATGTTTGCGGTCAATTTGGCCATGTTCAGGTTGAATTGATCCGTCTTGTCATTGAACGACGTCAATTGATTGAAGCCGCTGGTTGGGTGATTATCGTTCCAGCTATAGTAAATATCCGCCGATCCGGAAAAATCGACTTTTCCAACGGTGAAAATCGACTTGGCAGGAGGAGCAGCAGGCGCGGCCGCCGGTGGAGTTTGTGTTGCCGCGGGAGCAGCCGGCGGATCTTGCGATGACGATGGGTCGGCAGGCGCTACGCTTGACGAATCTTTTTCACTCGGGCCGCCGGTGGCCTGTGCCCAAGCGCCGGCGGCAATAAAACCGGCACAAAACAAGGGTGCCAATATGACACTGCGTATGCGCATTTTTCCCTCCCAGGAATTAGCCTCGACACAAACGGTGTGCCAATCAATGAAGAACAATGGGTCTGGATCACTGAATCTCCCCCATTTAGATTAGGTTGATTGTAATCACCAAAGGCCGCCAAGCACCAATCGAAAATTTTGATGGCGCCGATGTTACAGGGAAGTTTCAAAGCTTACACAGCGCCCAAAGCGCTGCCATACACTGGAAATGAATGAGTAAACAATATTCGGCGCAGCCGCCCCAGTCGATCGACGCCACGAAAAAATATTCCGCCACGTTTGAAGTGACCAGCGGAACAATCATTGTTGATTTGTTTGCGAAAGACGCTCCAAAGACCGTGAACAACTTTGTCTTCTTAGCGAAGGAGGGTTTTTACGACGGGACTGTTTTTCATCGTGTCATTCCCGATTTTATGATCCAGGGTGGCGACCCCACCGGAACTGGACGCGGGGGCCCGGGCTACAAATTCGAAGATGAAACGAAAGGCAGCCCCAACAAGCACCAGAAGGGAAGCTTATCGATGGCGAATGCCGGCCCCAATACCAATGGGAGCCAATTTTTTATCACACATATCAAAACCGATTGGTTGGACGGAAAGCACACGGTGTTTGGACAAGTCCGCTCCGGCCAGGACGTTGTCGACAAAGTAAAGCAAGGCGACACGTTGAAAACAGTAACAATCGAAGAAGTTTAGATTCAGTAGCCGCGGTGGTCGCGAACTGCTTTCAAATCCGCAATATCGCGGTTGAGCTGGTCGCGGCCGCTTGGTTGTAGCGTGTTGTGCTCGATGATGCCTTTCAGATCTCCGATGGCGTGGTCGAGCGCGCCCTTATCAAATTTGCCTTTCGACAGCCTACGGTCCAGCTTGGACAAATTGTCCTGGACGTCATGATAGCGGTTGAGCTGCTTTTTGCCATGCTCCAGTCCGGAGGCTTTGCGTAAATCGCTCTGCGTCCGGTCTATCAGGCCACGCAGCTCACTGTAGTCGTTTACCCGGGCGAGGCCCAAGGGAGCCACGGCGCCCAAAGTCAATGCGAGCGCGAGGGAAAGAATTGCAACCGGGTTCTTATACGCTTTCAAAAAAATCCTCCTTAAACCATTTTGCAATTGTGAGACGCATAAACCGGCTGAGCTTATTCTAAATTTGCTTGGCAAGCTCCAGGGCTCCATAGAGGACGCTGTCGTCGGCCAATGCGGCGGGGACGACGTCGCGCCGGGCGCGGGACCAATCGGTCATCTGGCGGCCCAATTCTTCGCGCAACGGGACAAAGAGCCGATCGCCCGCTTTTATCATGCCTCCACCGATGACAATGCGGGCGGGATTGAGTAGCATGAGCGCAGCTTTCAGGCCTCTGGCTAAGAGTACGACATAGCCGTGGACAAACTGGGGATCCAACAGCAGCTCGGCGGCAGGCTTGCCGTAATCGCGTTCGAGCCACAAGCCGCAGCACATACGCTCATAGCAGCCGCGCGAGCCGCAGAGGCAATCGGGGCCGTCCGGTTCAATGTTCAGGTGGCCAATCTCGCCGGCATAGGAATCCGCTCCCCGGTAAAGGCGCTTCCCGGATACGATGCCACCGCCAATGCCGGTCGACAGGGTCATGTAGAAGAGCGGGTCCGCGCCCTGCCCCGCCCCGTGCACGGCTTCGCCTAGCGCACCGACATTTGCATCGTTATCCATCAGCACGCGGGTTCCGGTCAAACGCTGGATATTCTCGACCAATGGATATTGCACCCATCCGGCGACGTGCGTGGACAGCGTGACGGTTTGCGTGGGGAAATCGACGGGGCCGCCAAAGCCGATGCCGCAGCGGTCCGGTTGGAATCCGTGCACGGCGCGCCAGGAATGCAGAATTTCTTCAATCTGCTGGAACATCCACGCCGGACCGCCGCTACGATCAGTGGAACGGGATTCCCTTAGTATTTGAAGCTCACCGTCAAAACCGGCCAGGGAGAACTTGGTGCCACCTACATCGATGGCCAACGTGCGCATCAGGCAATTTGATTGGCCAGCGCGTAGCGGGTCATTTGCGCCGTGGAGCGCAGGCCCAGGCGCTGCATGATTGCGGCCCGGTGGAATTCAGCGGTTCGAACGGAGATGTTGAGTTGCGTGGCGATATCTTTGGCGCTGCAACCAAGCGCGATGAGCCGGAGAACCTCACGCTGGCGCGCTGTCAGATCGTTCCGCGCACCAGAGCCGGCACCCTCCCTGGCCGATGCCGGCGCCAGAAATGACGCGCCTTCCAGCACGGCCGAGATGGCGGCAATCAACTGCTGCGCGGGCACGCGCTTCGATAAATAAGCTTTCGCGCCGACTTGCGCTGCTTGTTCGATATAACTGGAATCGGTGTACATCGAGAGGAAGACGAGTGGCAGGCTGGGTTGAAGCTCAAGCACTTTGCGCCCGGTGGCAAAACCATCGCCGCCAGGCATGCTGATATCTAAAACGGCAACGTCCGGCTGAAAACTGGCAACCGCTTGTAAAAACGATTGGCTGTTGTCCACGGCGAACACGTTGAAGTGGTCTTTCATCATGGCGCGCATGGCGTCCAGGAGCAGGTGATGGTCGTCGGCTAATAAGACTTTTGGAAGCGGATTGATAGCAGGTGTTGGTGATAAAGATGTAGACATCAAAGGCAACTCCCCTTTGTAGTCGGATGGTATATCAGAGTGTAACCTATCGTTCAAAAATAATTATATTTGAGCATCGCGATAGGACGCCGGACTGGATAACTTAAAGCCCGTGGTGTCATCAGGCGGTGTTATCCCTGAGCTATCATACGACATTGCCGCTGAATAAACCGGCAATTCCAAAACATTATGCGCGTTGCAATTATCGGAACGGGATACGTTGGATTGACTACGGGGGTTTGCCTCGCTTTTATGGGACATACGGTGACTTGCCTGGATACGGACGAAGGCAAGATCAAGGCGCTGGAGGCCGGTAAAATCCCGATTTATGAGCCTAACTTAGAAGAGGTTTTAGCGGAAGCAAGGCCGAACCTTACATTTACTAGTAATTATTCGGAGGCAATACCGGGAGCGGAAGTTGTTTTTATTGCCGTGGGTACGCCGCCTACACCGTCCGGCGCGCCGAACCTGGAGTATTTGTCGCAAGCGGCGCGCAGCATCGGCCAGCATATCGACCCAGGTTTTACGGTGGTGGTGAACAAGTCTACGGTGCCCATCGGGAGTGGAAACTGGGTTGGATCTTTATTGCGGGATGCGGTGGAGCAACGCTCGGACAAAGCGTCGATCCAATTCGCAGTGGCGTCTAATCCGGAGTTTTTACGCGAAGGCTCAGCGCTGCACGATAGTTTGTATCCGGACCGGATTGTGATTGGCGCGGATGAGCCGCGAGCGTTGGAGGTTCTGTATACGCTTTACCGGCCGGTGGTGGACCAAACATTTCCAGCACCGATTTATCTGCCGCGGCCGGACAACGTGGGCGCGGTGCCGCTGCTTTCATCGGACTTGGCATCCGCAGAATTGATCAAGTACGCAGCGAACGCTTTTCTCGCGTTGAAGATTAGCTTCATCAATGAAATAGGTCTGGTGGCCGAGCGCGTGGGGGCCAATATATCGGAAGTAGGCCGCGGTATTGGACTCGATTCGCGGATCGGGCCGCGTTTTCTGAACTGCGGCATCGGTTGGGGCGGTTCCTGTTTCGGCAAGGATACGGCGGCGCTGATCGCCACGGCGGGCGAATACGGGCTGCATATGCCCATCGTGGAAGCGGCCAAGAAGATCAACTCCCGGCAAAGGGACCGCGTGGTGGAGAAACTGCTGTTGGAATTGAAGATTTTGAAGGGCCGCACGATCGGGTTGCTGGGGCTGGCTTTCAAACCGAATACCGACGATTTGCGGGAAGCGCCGGCCATAGAGATTGCGCAAAAGTTGATTGACCGCGGGGTGCGCGTGAAATCACACGATCCGGTGGCGATGGACCGCTTCCGGCGGGAGCACGGCGATATGGGCGTGCAGCTCTGCCAGAGCGGCGCGGAAGTGGCGGAAGGCTGCGACGCGCTGGTGCTGGTCACGGAATGGACCGAATATCGGGAATTGGATTGGGAAGCGGTGGCGAAAACCATGCGCAACCCGTTCCTGTTGGACGGGCGGCACGTATTGGAAGAAGAAAAGCTAACGCGCGCAGGCTTGCGCTACATGAGCCTTAGTTAGTTTCGCCGAGGGCTTGAGCGCCGGATTGATCAAGGCTATGGACCTGGCGCTCCAGCTCAGCGGTGAGCCAGCGCGAGGGGCGGCCGCGGCGGCGGGTTTTACCGGCCACCAAGCGCTCCAAAGCCAGAATTGCTTCATCCAGGCGTTCTTTTTCGAGTCGCAATTCCGTAATCATCTTATGCAGGTCCATAGTAGTTCTGGATGACAATCTTAGCAAAAAACCAAGGTATTTGTACTAACAAACAAAAACCCCGCTCAGGCGATTAAGCCGAAGCGGGGTTTTTGGTTTATCTAATCGGGCGACGTCCTACTCTCCCACACACTCGCGCGTGCAGTACCATCGGGGCTGAGAGGCTTAACTACCGTGTTCGGGATGGGAACGGGTGGGACCCTCTCGCTGTTATCACCCGAAAGTTGGTTGGCAGTTACCGGTTAGAGTAACTA
>DASXGT010000139.1:0-10223 GCA_036488895.1 Bryobacteraceae bacterium
AGAGCTTTGCGCTCATGCATGGATTCCACGACCCGTAAATCAGGAATGCCCAGGTGGGCGCGCTCTTTTATGACCAAGGCGCGGGGCATGACGCCGGTAATCTCGCCGCCCGCCGCCAGAACGGTGTCGGCCAGGATGCCCATCAGCCCTGAGTGGCCGCCGCCGTAAACAATGGAGATATTTTTAGCCACCAGCGTTCTGGCCAACTTGCCGGCCGCGGCCGCGTAACCTTCCCGGATTCCTGAACTCGAGCCGCAAAAAACACAAATGCGCTTCACCATGAGAGACGCTTCATTATCCCGTAGAGCAACCTTGCTACTATCCTGGTGATCATGAACCGTCGTGAGTTTGTCGCCCTCGCCGCCGCCCTTCCGGTTACCGCCATGCCGCAATCGAATACGCCGTCAGACCTTTCCAGCGTCAAGTTGGGAATCGATCTTTTCAGCCTG
Source organism: Bryobacteraceae bacterium (assembly GCA_036488895.1). Classification (GTDB taxonomy): domain Bacteria; phylum Acidobacteriota; class Terriglobia; order Bryobacterales; family Bryobacteraceae; genus Bog-105. The sequence continues at coordinate 450 of DASXGT010000139.1, forward strand.
CGTTCCCAGAAGTGGACGCCGTTTCAATACCTGGATTACTGCGCCGCCCAAAAGGTGCAGGTGGTGCATTTCTCGGAGGTCCGATTTATCGGAAGCCTGGAGCCGGACAATTTGAAAAAAGTCCGGGAGCATGCCGAAAAACTGGGGCTGCAAGTTGAGATCGGCATGAAATCGATTTGCCCGAGCTCGAAAATGTTCGTAGCCGCGGATGGAACCGCCGAGCAGCAGTTGAGCCATATGATTGATTCCGCGAAGCTGGTGGGTTCGCGGATTGTCCGCTGCGTTTTAGGCAGCGCCGACGATCGCCGTCCCGGACCGATTGAAGCGCACATCGAAGATATGGTGCGGGTGCTGAAAAATTCCCGTTCAAAGGCCACGGGGGAAGGCATCAAGATCGCTATTGAGAATCATGCGGGCGATATGCAGGCGCGCGAGCTAAAAACGCTGATCGAAGGCGCCGGGCCGGATTTTGTCGGCGTTTGCCTGGATTCGGGCAACCCGTTGTGGACCTTGGAAGATCCGCACCTGACGCTGGAAACGCTTCATCCCTATGTGCTGACTAGCCATGTTCGCGATAGCGCGGTGTGGAAAGTGCCGCAAGGAACGGCGGTGACTTGGGTGCAAATGGGACGCGGCAATGTGGATATTGATGCCTACGTTCGCAAGTATGTGGAACTCTGTCCGGGGAAGGCGCTGTCGATGGAATCCATTCTGCTTGGGCCGCGGATCTTTCCGTACCGCGATCCGGCTTTTTGGGACGCGTACCGGAAAACGCCTGCCTGGGAATTTGTGCGCTACCTGGAGATTGCCGAGCGCGGCAAGCCTTATAAAGAGGAACCATGGGAAGCAAGCAACCAACTGGAGCGTGAACGGTTGGCGCTGGAAGAGAGCTTGGCCCATACGAAGAAGTTGCTGGGCAGAGGATAAACTTGCTGCACTATAGTGGCTAAAGGAGGAACTGATGAACAGCACAGAAACCCGGCAAAACGTTCACTCTCTTGTTGATCAACTGCCGCCGGCACAATTAGCGATTATCAAAGATTTGCTGTCCGTCATGCTCAATCCCGTCGCGCGCGCAAATGCGCCCATCGACGACGAACCCTTAACCGATGAAGACGCACAAGCAATACGGCGTTCGGAAGCCTGGTTTGAAAAAAATGGCGGCAAAGGGATTCCAATGGAAGAAGTTCTTGCCGATTTCGGTTTATCCATAAAGGATTTCCCGCTCGAAAAGCATGGCGCTTAAGATTGACTGGTCCGATGAGGCCCGCGATGATATTCGCGCTCTCGACCGGCTCAGTGCCATGTTCGTGTTCGACGGACTCCTCCGCTACGTTCAGACCGGACACGGCGATGTCAAAGCACTTCACGGAGAGTTCGAAGGCCGTCTCCGGCTCCGCGTCGGTGACTACCGCGTCTTATTTTCACCCGTCGGCGATACGCTCCGCATTCACGCCGTGAAGGATCGTAAAGACGCTTATCGCTGACGCCGGGGAAATGTCTGCTATAGATATCCGCTTCTGTGTTGGTGCATGCTTGCTCTTCTCAGAACGGGACGACAGTCAGACCAGGGATTTTTTCGAAATGACGCCGATTGAGCGTGGCGATTTCATAACCTTGCTCAATTGCGGAAATCCCGATCAGAAGATCATCAATGGGAATCGTTATTCCTTTTGCCGCCTGGCTTCCGTTTAATGTTCCCGCTAGTTCGCCCGTTTCGTCTGTGACCGGGTGGGTGGGGACATGTTTCTTCAGATCGTCGATAAAGGCTCGACGGTCAGCCGGTTGCGCTCCGCTTCAATGATTATGCTGGAATCGAGGATTAATCCCAGGAAGGAGGGTTCCATGGATGGCTGCGGTTGGCGATCCCTTCTTCTACGTCCTTCATGAATCCTTCATCGAGTGTCACGGTCGAACCGCTGGCCCTTGCGGAAGCAATGCACTCCGAAATGGGCCGTCCAGACCGCCTAGGTGAGCGGATCAAAGCTACCGGGTGATGATCCCGCTCGACGATAACTTCAAGGCCCTTGTTGATTTTTTCCAACACAGCGGCAAAGTTGCTTGTAACCTCCTTGTCTGTCATGTGAATTGTCGCCATGACATCAATCATAGCGGTTTCCGGCACCCCTTACTGTATGTCGTGCGCACGCGGGCAATTCCAAGGTGACTAATCGACCACGGCTTGCCAGTCGATTTCCTTCGGCGCTAAATCTTTAGCCGATTCGAGCATGCGCAGGCAAGCGATGGTGGAACGCGCGCCGTCACGCACGGTAATCGCGGGTGCTTTGCCCTTCTTCAAATCGCCGATGAACTGATCAATCTGCGCGCCATAGCCTTTTTCCGCAAACATCTTGGTGCGCTTCTGCCGGACTCCGCCGCAGATGGTGAGCGTTCTGAAATCTTCGGTTTGAATACCGATCCCTTGCGCATAAGCCTCCACCCGCTCGCCGCCTGAGGTTTTACTTCCCACCGTGCAATAAGTCAAATTTCCAATAGACCCGTCGGCGAAACGAAAACACGCGGCTATGTTGTTTTCGCCGATCGGATCGTTCTTGCCGGTAGGCAAACTGTATGCGGACACGCTCAGCGGTTCGGCATCGAGCAGCCAGTACATTAGGTCGGTAAAATGGCAGGCTTCGCCCAGAATGGCTCCTCCCAACGCCGGATCGGCCATCCAATAATCACCGGAAATGCCGGGGGAATTAATGCGGCATTGTAAAACAGCGGGTGAGCTGCGGCGCGCCAGCTTCGCTTTCAACGGCTCATAGAATGGCGCGAAGCGGCGATTGAATCCCACGCTAACGTGTCGCCCGCTTTCTTCCGACGCATGCACCAAATCGCGGCATTCCGCCTCGGTGAGGGCCATGGGCTTTTCAACGAAGACGTGCTTGCCCGCGCGCAGGGCTTCCAAGGCCTGTGCGGCATGATGCTGATTGCGGCTGGTGATAAAGACAACATCGACTTCCGGGTCTTGTAAGACTTGCTGATAATCGGTAGTGCAGTAGGCCGCGCCGAAACGCGCGCCGTAGCTTTTTCCGCGAACACCGCTATTGGAATGAATGGCGCGCAGGCTGACATCGGAATGCTTTTGCAGTTCCGGCAGATGCGCCCAGCGGGCTAGATTTCCCGCGCCGATCAACGCCACTCCGAGTTTGCCGGCAGGCTTACCGCTAGCTGCTTTGCCGGTGTTCAGAATAGGGACCGTCCGGTTGGGCCGGAATTCCACCGCATTTTCCGCCGGATATTGCAGTAGCACGGCCAGGCTGTTTGATGCCGGGTCCATGATCGTGGAATAAGCATCAGGACCGTCCTTCAACGCGAACCGGTGGGTAATGAGCGGGTCCAGTTGAACGTCGCCTTTACTGACCAGCCGCAGAAACTCTTCCATGTTGCGGTTTTCGGTCCAACGGACGTAAGCGTACGGATAATCGCGCGCTTGTTTTTCGTAGGCGGTATCGTAGCTGCCGGGTCCGTAGGCGCGCGACATGTAAAGCTGAATTTCTTTCAGATACATGTCGTTCCAGGGAAAGCTCATGTCCACCGCGCCCACCACGACAATGCGGCCGCGGTCGCGGCACGCTTCGAGCGCCAGCTTGCACGGCAGGCTGGATTTCGAAGCCGCCGTAATCATGACGCAATCCGCGCCCTTGCCATCGGTCACCGACGCGACCTGTTCTTTCAATGGACTGCCGCTGAAAATTGGTTCCTGCGCGCCCAGTTTCGCGGCCAGTTGTACCCGATCCGGTCTGAGGTCGGTAGCCATGACCACCGCGCCCTGCAGCCGCGCCAGTTGCGCGACTAATTGGCCTACCAAGCCGAGCCCGATGATCGCCACCCGGTCTCCCAGACCGATATTTGCGTTTCTGACGGCGTTCATCGCAATGCTGCCCAAAGTGGCGAAACAGGCATGCTCGAAGGCCACGTTATCCGGCACGCGCGCGACTAGATTTCGGCCGGTGATGATGGTTTCTGCATGTCCGGTTCCCTCGCCGCCATAGGCCACCCGGTCGCCTGGTTCCAGATCGGTGACAGTGGCATGTTTCTCAGCCAAAATGCCCGCGCCCGAATATCCCAGCGCCGCATATTCGCTGAACTTGGCCCGCACTTCGCGAATGGTGGGGACCGGCCCATTCACCTTCATCACATTGAGGACTTTCTGGATGTGCGAGGGATTGTCCGCTACTTCTTTGAGGACGCCTTCCTGATGAATGCTGGCCGTCTCAGTTCCGCTGCTGATTAATGAGAACACCGGCCGGATCAAAACGTGGTGCGGAATCACCATTGGGTCTGGCACTTCATCCACTTGAATTTCTTTTATGCCCTTACGGATAATTTGCTGCATTCGCTTCCTGTTACCTACTCAGCTTAGGCGGTTACCATGGCGGGCGCCGCGGCGGTGGTTTTCCGGAAAAAACGGTACGTAGCCGACGCGGCAAAAATATCCACCACCACTCCAGTGATTGAAACCGCCGCGGGCGGCCAAATCGAAAACATGAGCGGAATCAGAACAACGAAATTCAACACCGTAGATTGCATAATGATGCGCGACCATTCTTTTTCATAGCCGAACGCCAGCATGTAGAAAGTGGAGTACATCATCTGAAAAACCAATAGAAACGGGCTGAACGCCATGATGCGCAACAGCAGGATGGACGGATCGTATTTCGCCGAGTAAACAATATGAATAATCAGCGGCGCGCCCACGAACAAAATGAGCGAGCCGGCCAAAAACGGCGCGGCCAGAATTAGCGCGTATTTACGCAGGAAGGCCACGGCATTCTGCCCCGAAGCCACGGCCATGTGGCTGATGTGGGGATACAAAGCAGTGACGATGGGCGTAACCAGCATGCGCGCGGCTGTTATCAAGCGGAACGATGCCGAATAGTACGCGACGTCCTCCGGCCCGGAGCGTAGTCCCAGAATAAGCACGTTGGTGGCCCAGGACATGGAAAGGGCCGCCATGGACAGGAACACCGGCCAACCTTCGCGCAGCGCGCCAAAGATCTCCGTGCGGCTCGGGACGACGAAACGGGCTGGCGTCAGCAGCGGAACGGTGATGAGCCCGATAATACCGGCCAGCAGCATGGAGCCGGCTTGAAATCCGGCCGCCCAAAGATAGTCGCCGTCCTTATGCACGAATGCGAACATCATTCCCAAGGAGACCAGCCTCGCCAACAGGTCCCGCCAAACCAGATTTTCCATCTTCTGCAATCCCTGAAACAGCCACATAGGGAACAGCAGATCGCCGATGACGGCTAAATAGCTAATGCAGAAAATCGGCAGATTTGGGCGCAACTTAGGCGTGGCAAGCACCACGGTAAACAGGATCACGACTCCCAGCAGGGTAAGTAACGCCTTGGCCGCGATAACCGAGCTATAGATTTGCGAAATTTTCTCCGGGTCGTCGCGATTGATGGCAATACGCCGCGTGGCGGTCAGATTGAACCCGTAGTCCACCAGCACCATGAAGTACTGGTTGAAAGCGGTTGCATAGGCGATCAATCCGAAATGTTCTTTGCTTAAAATGCGCGCCAGATAGGGGAGGACCAGAAATGGAGCAACGTATCCGGCTACCTGGACAACCATGAGCGCCGCCGTGTTTTTAACCAGACGATGGCGAATCAGTTGCAGCATTGGACCTTCAAAGTTTGACAGCGCGCATGCCTAGGCATTCACCAGATCCAGCACAGGCAACCCCGATGCTGCTATTTTAGCCGCGATAGCGGCGCCTTGTTTTTGAGCTAGTACTAGATGATCGGCCCATTCCAGCAGATTTTCCAGCGCCGGCTGCATCAATCGCCCGATATGCGGAATGCTCTGCAAGATGAAATTGCGGTTGCTGCCGTAAAGCGCGTCGAGTTGAATGTGCGGATCAAATACCCGTAGATCGCGCCCCTTTCCAATTAGTTGCTCCAGCAGTCCGACCACCGGGCTTTCGCGCAAATCGTCCGTATTTTCCTTGAACGCAAGACCGATCACGCCCAAACGCTTGGCCGGTAAATCCAGCACGGCGGAGATGCCGCGCGCTAAATGTTTTTCGTTGCTGGGCAGCGCCGATTCGAGTAGCGGTAGAGTCAGGTCCAGCCGCCCGGCCCGGTAAATCAAGGCGCGCAGATCTTTCGGCAGACAAGAACCGCCGAACGCGAAACCCGGCTTCAGGTAGGCGGCGGAGGCGTTCAGCTTCACGTCTTGGCAGACAGTATCCATGACTTCGCGGCCATCGACGCCCAGACTGGCGCTGAGCGCGCCGATTTCATTCGCAAAGGCGATTTTCACTGCGTGGAACGCGTTGCAAGCGTACTTGATCATCTCCGCAGTGCGCAATGTCACCAGGCAGGGCTCAAAACCCAGCGGATGATAAATATTGGCCACGAACTCCACCGCCGCGCGATCGGACCCGCCCACCACAATCAGCGATGGTTCCATAAAATCCTTGACCGCCACGCCCTCGCGCAGAAATTCAGGATTTGAAACCACAATCGCACCGGTGCCCAGCGCGGGCATCACCACCTCTTCGCACGTTCCGGGAAAAACCGTGCTGCGGATGGCCACAATCAGCGGCTTTTTGCGATTCGACAGGCCTTCGCCGATTTCGCCGAGCACTCGCCGCAATTGATCGAGTCCCAGATTGCCGCTCTTTTCCGATGGCGTGCCCACACAAACGAGAGCGATATCCGCTTTCTGTACGGCATCGGCCAAGGAAGTCGTCGCCTTTAATCGTCCCGCCGCGACATTCTCCCGGACCAATTCCGGCAAGCCGGGCTCATAGAAAGGCGCGTCTCCGTTCAAGACGCTGGTCACCTTGTGCTCATCCCGATCCACCCCGGTGACGTGGTGGCCGATGCTACTCAGACAGGCGGCGGTAACGCAGCCAACATACCCAAGCCCAATCACAGCAACATTGGCTGGAGTAAAAACGCTATTCAAATGTGGGGATTCCCTTCACGGCGTAAAGTGCTTCCTCAAGTTTATCGGGTGATTGTGTCTGGCACTTTAAATTTGATAGGCTTGCAGCTTTTTGATCGAAAATCGCCCGCGCCTCGGCTAAACTCATTGTGCTTTCGCCGTTTATCTGTAACATCATGAACATTGACAGCGGAAACGATCCGGATGTTTTAGCCACCAGCGCCGTGCTTGGTTCCTTTTGGCCGTAAGCCTGGGAAATTTGCGAGGGTTCGCTGATGGCCGGATCGGAAAATACGAAACGAACCCGATCGGCTGCTATACTAAGCTGCCAATTCTGCCGGCAGGTATGCTCGCCCGCGGGACCATCCATTTCGTCTAAAACCAGCAATCGCTCCGCGTCCAATAGAATGCGCCGCCGGTGTGTGAATCCGGCGTAGCGACAAACGGCATCGGCAAAGCCGCCTTCCGCTGTCTGTCCCCAAGCCGTTAATTGAACTTCCGGCTTGGCGGCCCAGCGGAATGGTCCGGCGGATGCTGCTTGGTCCATCCCGTCTATGCAAATGGTGTTGTGCGCGGGCGTGCCCCGGAACCAATTACGCTGGGTCACATCGCCAATATAAGTAAATGTACCTGGATCGACCAGGACCTCTTCGCCTTGCCGCCAAACCACAACGCTTAAAGTATCGGCGTGACTGTGCCCCGCGCCCGCCCAACCAAAGGGACCCGCGTCCATTTGCAATGATAATTCTCCACACTGCAGAAAGAGCGCGCCGCTATCTTCGAAGAGGCGTCCGCCGGAAGGGACTGCCTTTTGCGCCTGCGCCCGCGCCAAACTTTCAGCACCCAACCACCAGGCCGCCTGCTCCGCGATTTGCCCGCTCGGTCCGATCCAGTTTTCCTTCGCGAACAGAATCCCGCAAGTGGTCAGGGTCGCCCTTCCAAACTGATTACGCGGCCCGTACGGATGAAAAAGCCGCCCACCGTCGTCATCCCCGAAGTAAGCGATAGACCCGGACGAACCCAGCAGCCAATCCAAATAATCGGCCATGCGTAGCAGCACTGGTTCGAATTCGCGCGGACGTCCGTCCATCAGGTAAAAAAACAGGAAAAGGTCGAGCGCATAGACGTGGTAATAAGTGGACTGCTCAAAATGCGAGCCGTCGGGCTTGACCTGAAACGCTAATTGCCCGCGCACAATTTCCGCTGAACGCTCCCGCCACTTTTTCGCCGCACGCAAGCTGGGGAACAAGGTTCCAATCGCATGCAGCGCGACCGCCTCACCCAGCAAATGGGTATTAGGCGAAAAGTAAACGGACAGGTTTTCAGAAAGGTGCAGCCCGTGTTGATAAAGCGCAGTCAGAAAGCGCCGCTTGAAATCCGGCTGCATCTTATCCGCCACGAAATGATAAATCCAGATCCAGGACAGCGCTCGAAACGCTACTTCCAATGCACTCGCCCAGTTGATGCCGCGTTGGAACGGATTCTGTTCCAGCCAGCTTTCGAGCTGTGCGAAAATTTCATTCGCGAAGGCCGCGTTGCCGGTAAATTGGTATGCCTGCGCCAACAGAACTAAATGCTGGTGCCGGTTTAACTCCCAGATGAATTTGTGGTCGCCAACCGCGGCGAAATCTAAATAAGGAATACGGCGGAAATAATCCAGACCGGATTCTTTCCCGTGCACATAATCGCGGCGCCAACGAATTTCGCTCCCGGTGTCAATCGACACGCCCAATAACGGAAAGCGATGCGCCAGCATATCGTTCGCGGTCGCCTCGACTGATGCGGCGTACTCCGAACCGCGCAGAGCCTCCACCACGGCGTGGTGGTCGGGCAGCGCCAAAACCTCCGGTACCTCGCCCGTAAATTCCGGCCTTGCCAGCAAAAGATACAGGTTGGCGGCCTCTTGCCGGAGACGAAAAATAATTTCCTTGGTACTCCGCATCTATTACTTAGTGTCTACCCTCGTCCACCTCTGTCCGCTCATCGAAAAATCGTTGACTCCCGTTGTGATACTCATAGCTAAAAGTGAGGAAATCTCGTGTTGACGGCCTTATCCGGCAGAGACGTTAGTCCTGATGAGAAGCGGCAGGTCATGGAACGCGTGCTGGCTAGCCAAACGTTTTCCAGGTCTGACCAGCTAAGGCGCTTCCTTCAATACATATGTGAAAAGGATATTTTAGGTAAAGCGGAAGAAATCAACGAGTACTCGATTGCGGTGGATGCGCTGGGCCGCGCTCCCGATTATTCCCCCTCTGACGATTCATCCGTGCGGACCCGGGCGCACGCGCTGCGCCAAAAACTCCAGGAGTATTACGAGCTGGAGCAGCCCGACGCGGAATTGCGGATTGAAGTCCCCAAAGGCCGCTACAATCCTCATTTTTTGACTCACGCACCAGTACCCGTACCCGCACCGTTGCTCACTGCCGCATTCCCCGATCCGCCGGCTATGGCGGCGCCTCAACCGCGCCCTCTCGTTTGGAAGCCCTTCTTAGCCGGTGTACTGGCTAGCGCGCTAGTTTTTGCTTTCATTCTGCTGGTCCGGCATCCGTTCCGGCACGTCGATCCGATTGCTCCCATCCTGAGGGAGGCCTGGGGAACGATGCTTAACCCCGGAGAGAAAGTAGCCATCTGCATCGCCACTCCACCGGCGATGTTGCTTCATTCGTATAAGGAAGGACAACTTCCGGTGTATCACGCTCCTTTAATGCCGGCGCCTGCGGAGGTTTCCTCCTGGTATCAGCGCCTGCAAATGCTGGACGGCGGCGGCAATCTCTACATGCACACTACCCAGGACGTATTTTTGTTTGGTGATTCCTTGGCCTCCACTTCGGCGGTTGAATTGGTTTCGCAAGCCGGAGCCGTGCCGCA
>DASXGT010000161.1:0-12499 GCA_036488895.1 Bryobacteraceae bacterium
GCGGGAAAACAATATTCCCTTCATTGGGACATGTGGCGGCTTTCAACACCTGGTAATTGAATATGCCAGAACAGTGCTGGGAATCACTGACGCCGCGCACGCGGAATCCGATCCCTATGCGTCCTGCCTCTTCATTACTCCGCTGAGTTGTTCGCTGGTGGGAAAAACCATGGAGGTCACTCTGGAGCCTGGAAGTAAGGCTGCCGTTGCCTGTCGAGCCACCCAATCCGCGGAGGCGTTTTACTGCAACTTTGGATTGAACCCGGAATATCAGGAGCAACTGGAGAAGCACGGACTCGAAATCACCGGCAAGGATCAGAACGGCGAAGCGCGAATTGCCGAATTGGCCGGACACCCGTTCTTCATTGGAACGCTTTTCGTGCCCCAGGCGCGCTCCACAAAGGGACATCCTCATCCGTTGATTCTTGAGTTTTGCCGGACTGCCGCCTTGCGCGCCTAGCCAAGCTGTTTCCAAAAAATGGTCGTGTCGCACCATCGTCCATCCGGAAACATTGCGTAGTTCGGAATGACGCCTGCCTTGGTCCAGCCCAAACCCACATACAATTTTTCGGCGGCGCCTCCCGTGACGGTATCCAGCACCAGCAGCGATTTGCCGGCGATCCGGGCGGCCGACTCGGCTTCTCTCATCAGACAGGAGGCAACACCTTGTCCGCGAGCCGATCGCAACACCAAAAGCTTGGCCACATCGGCTCTATGTGGCTGGTTCGGCGGAGTCGCGGTGACGATCTGAACGGTTCCCACCAATTTTGAATCGTGAAACGCGGCCAACAGGATGCGATTACCGATTTCCACATCGTTAAGAGTCTTTTCGAAAAAGGCCTCAGCCTCGGCTTTCGAAAACGGCGCCATAAAGCTAACCGACGCTCCGCCTTCGACGCAATCCACTAGAACTTCGGCCAGCGCATCTAGACGTCGACGGCCTTCCGCCGCGCTCAATTGTCGAATCTCAATCACAGGATCGGCATTTACCGGAAAAGCAAAGGCGCAAAATCAGTCAGGCTCATGCGCCAGACAGGCCAAGTGTGAGCACCCGAATAGGTGTGGAACGATTCGGCTATGCCGCGCTGATTGAGTGACTCCGCCCAAGTCTTAATGCGTGGATATTGCACCGTAGTGTCATTGTCGCCGCAAGCAATCCAGATCAACTTAACGTTCGCGTTCAGCGCTTTCGGACTCTCTAAAACCGAATGAAACTTGGCATCGAAATCGCGCGGCAAACCCGGGCTGAAAATACCCAGCGCCCCAAATAACTCCGGATGGCTGAAGCCGGTATAGATGGTGTGGCCGCCGCCCATCGAAAGCCCAGCCAGAGCTCGATTGCGTATGCCTGGCGCCGTACGGTAATTCTTTTCGACAACAGGAATCACTTCGTTGACCAGGTATTTTTCGAACAACTCGTTGTTATTGACCGGGCCGTTTCGGGGAGCGCCAAAAGGAACTGCGTGGCCGGCCGGCATCACCACGATCATCGGCTTTGCTTTCCCTCCGGCGATGAGGTTGTCGAGAATAAAATTCGCGTGTCCCGCGCCAACCCATGATTCCGGAACGTCGCCGCTGCCATGAATCAGGTAAAGCACGGGGTAGCGCGTGGAGGACTTTGCATAACCGGGCGGAAGGTACAGAACAATCCGTTCCGTCCGTTGCAGCACCGCCGATTTCCGCCATTCGGTGACCACCGTTCCATGCGGTACGTCGCGCTGTTCCCAAGCAGCCGGTTGCTGCGCCGGAATCTCCACCAGGCTGGCCGAGGTGCGCTGCCGCACTTTAATGACCGGATTGATCGGATCGGCCACGGCCACGCCGTCCAGATTGAACCAGTAGAGGTGAACATTCGCCTCCAGCGGCGCGGTGTGAATGCTCCACACGCCGTCGCTGCCTTTCGTCATCGGTTCCGGTTTGCCCACCGGCATCCAGTCACCGTACAAAGTGACTTCAGCTGCTTTCGGCGCGCGAACGCGGAATGTCACGCTGCGGTCCGCTTGCACCTCCGGGGAAACCAGCCCATCGGCGGCAGGCGTTTGGGTCGGCGCGATGGACGGCAGAGCCAGCGCGAGCCCCATGATGTAGATGCAGATCTTCATTCAATCCTTTCGGTCCTAAGAAGTATATCCACGTAGCCGCTTTACATCCCCGTTAAGCCATCGCATTGACATCCGATATCGACTGTCGATATACTCTTCGCATGGCGAAATCGGCGGAGCTATTGCAAGGAACCCTGGATCTGCTCATTCTGCGAACGCTGGAACTCCGGCCTCTGCATGGGGTTGGTGTGGCGGACCGGATTGAGCAGGTCACCAACGGAGTCTTCGTGGTGGGGCCGGGGTCTCTGTTCCCCGCCCTGCACCGTTTAGCGGAAAAAGGCTGGATTGAAGGGCAATGGGGCGAGCTGGAGAATGGACGCCGCGCCAAATTTTATGAGTTGACGTCAGCCGGCCGCGCACAATTAGCCCGTGAGAAGCGAAATTGGGCGAAGGTACTGACGGCAATGAATCAGGTGCTCGCCGAGGAGGCATAAACCGTGACATGGATAGGCCTTTTCCGCCGCTTAATCAATCGTCGGCAAGTAGAGAAGGACCTGGACGACGAGGTACAGTCCTACCTTTCGATCAAGACCGAGCGCTACCGGGCTCAGGGTCTGTCGCTTGAAGAGGCCCGGCGCGCCGCGCGCGTGGAGTGCGAAGGTCCAGAGCAAGTGAAAGAAAAGGTGAGAGAGACGCGCGTGGGAGCAGCGATAGAAACAACGCTGCGTGACATTCAGTATGCCTTACGGATGCTACGAAAATCTCCGGCGTTCACGGCGGTTGCCGTGCTTTCATTAGCGTTGGGCATCGGCGCAAATACCGCGATCTTCAGTGTCATCTACGCGGTGGTGTTGCGGTCATTGCCCGTGCAGCATCCCGAACAGTTGGTGGCGCTCAGCCATACCAACTTACAAAGAAGCGGGATGACTAGCTTCCCTTACCCGTTTTACCGCGAACTGCGAGACCGCGGCGATTTGTTCGCGGGAATTCTGTGTTCGGCGGGAATGTCGCCGAGCCTTACCGTAAATGGAGATACCGAACACATCAGCGGCGAGATGGTTTCGGCAAATTATTTTGACGTCCTCGGCCTTAAACCTTATATTGGCCGGCTGTTTCGTCCTGACGATGAAACAGCACCGGGCGCAAACCCTGTTGCGGTTCTCAGCTACGGGTTTTGGAAGCACCGTTTCGCGGGTGACCCGAAGGTGATCGGAAGCGCCATCACGCTGAACGCGACTTCGCTGACTATCATCGGCGTATCTCCACCAGAGTTCGATAGTCTGCGCCCCGGCTCCTCACCAGATGTTCGTGTTCCGATCACCATGCAACCACAGATGTATCTTGAGGACTCAACTCTGGCTATGCGCGATGACTGGTGGCTTAATGTTGTGGGCCGGCTGAAGGCAGGCGTTCCACGAGAGAGCACCGAAGCGGCGCTTACCGTTCTTCTGCACCACTACTACCAGCAGGACAACAACGGCAAACCCATTTCGGAATACCGGCGCAAGGTATTTCAATCCGAGCGGATGAATCTGCTTCTGGCTGGAACGGGGCTGGTGACCAAGGCAAAGAGGGCAGCCAAGCAACTTTATGTACTAATGGCGGTAGTCGCGCTGGTACTGTTGAGCGGGTGTATGAATCTCGCCAATTTGCTGCTGGCGCGAACTGCGGCGAGGCAACGGGAAATTGCCATTCGCCTCTCACTAGGCGCGGGGCGCAGGCGTTTGGTTCGCCAGCTTCTCAGCGAAAGCATTCTATTAGCTATTGCCGGAGGAGGTTTCGGTATCCTGCTTTCCATTTGGGGCAGCCGCGTTCTTACCGGTTTTCTGCTGGCGGGACAAACCGGCGTTTCGCTCGACGTGACTCCGGATATACATGTCCTGGTCTTCACCTTGGGCCTTTCCCTGGCAACCGGTATCATTTTTGGCCTGGCTCCCGCGCTTGGAGCAACGCGCATTGAAGTGGCGCCGGAGTTAAAAGGTGAACAACCCCGCATACTCGGCGCACGGCTTCCGTGGCGCAAAATGCTGGTGAGTTTTCAAGTCGCTATATCTCTAGTTCTGCTGATTGGCGCCGGCCTTTTTCTCAAAAGCCTGAACCGGCTGCGGACGATGGAGCTGGGCTTCGATCAGCGGAATGTATTGGAGGTTTCGGTCGGCCCGACGCTGCAGGCTTATACAAGAGAGCGAACTCAAGCTTTCTACCGCGAGTTACAAGAGAATATTTCCCATTTGCCGGGCGTGCTTTCAGTGTCGTTTAGCAATATAGGGCTTGTGAGCGGCAGCGGGTGGGGCAGCGGCATCAACGTGCAGGGTTATCAGTCTAAGGAGGGCGACCCCGGACCGGACCGGGACGCGGTGGGGCCTGGATATTTTGCGACCCTGCGGATTCCGATGATGCGGGGCCGCGACTTCGGGCCGCAAGACCGCGCGCAGGCGCCTCATGTTGCCATCGTAAATGAAAGCTTCGCGCGATTCTATTTTGGAAACCAAGATCCCATCGGCAAGCTAATTGGGCCGGGAGGCAAACAGAATTTGCCTGATTTCGCCATTGTCGGTGTCGCCAAGGATGGCAAATATGGATCTATGCGAGAAGATATGCCACGCTTCTGGTACATTCCCTACGAACAGTTCAAAGGGGCATTTGAACTCCGCGAACTGAAGATGTATGTGCGCACTGTTGACCCTCCTCTTAAAGCCGCCAATGCGGTCCGGCAGGCTGTCAAAGCTCTCGACCCCAAAGTTCCAGTCTTTGACGTTACAACGCTGGAGAAGCAGATCGACGCAAATCTAGCGACAGACCGCATGGTGGCGACGCTTTCCACGTTTTTCAGTTTGCTTGCAGCCTTGGTAGTTGCCATTGGTCTCTATGGCGTGATGACTTACGCGGTAACAAAGCGCACGCGCGAGATTGGCATCCGCATGGCGCTGGGCGCGCAGTCATCCACGGTCGTTCAATCCATCATGGGCGAAGTGATTGTTCTTGTTCTCGTTGGCGTGACGATTGGTGTGCCTTGCGCGCTCGGACTGGGAAGGTTCATTGCCTCCCTGTTGTTTGAAGTGAAACCGCACGATGATGTTGCATTCGTGGCGGCTGCCGCGCTCGTATGCGGCGTAACCCTGCTAGCAGGTTATTTGCCGGCTCGCCGCGCGGCGTCGATTAATCCTACGATTGCTCTGCGGTATGAGTAATCTTTGCTACGGCTGCGCGTAATACAAAGTGCGGGTTCGCGCTTTCAACCCGGGCTTGCCTATCTTGACTTCAAGCGCGTGAAATTCGTTGGGGCCGTCGGCGGCCGGCGCATCAAAGGACAGAACGTAAAAGGAATTGGCATCCGCAACGCAGGTTGCAATTTGGTCGGCTATATCGTTACTGGAGTTCAGCACGCGGCCGCCGCTTTGCGTCGCTAGAACCTCTAGGGACAGATTGCCAAATAGGGCCTTGCGCTCCATGTTCACGCCTTTTACAAACTCTAGATAAGCGCTCGTGCGAAATCCGCCTGCGTCGGACGTTCCCAGAGGATCGACGCTGTACAGCGTGATACGAGCTTGCCACAAGGCGGCTGACGCGGCCACAATTTCGTCAAATAGTTGCTGATGCTGTTTGGCCGTCAAGTCCATGCGCGGTCCCGATAGCAGCGGCCAGCCGGGACTGACCCAGACGAGGATTTTCTTACCAGGCTTATTTGCTTCAAAGGCTGCGATCGAATTCAGCGCGCGGATCGATAACTCAAAGCGATCCGCCGCGCCGTAAACGCCTTCTGACCGGCGGATAGAACGCAGGCTGCTATCACTTTGATCGAGAGCGGTGGCGAGAGCATTACCGTCACGGCTGGAAGTATTTCCCATCTGCGTTCCCGAATCGGCGAAGAAGACCAGGGAGACCGGCCGGGCGAGACGGCCGCCGTTTTGGCGCAAGAATTTTTCGACCTGCTGGCGTTCGTTGGCTGAGCTTTGGAACGAAGTATTGACCCGGTCAATCACCAAGATAACCTCGATGGGAGGATCAGGCGCGGCGGCGGTTCCGTCCACCGCGCGGAACGAAAGAATGCTTTGCGGTTGCTTATTGTCCGTCACCGTGAAATCCTGCTGTTGCAAGCCCGATTGCGGCTTCCCGGATTTATCGGTCACAACTACATCGAGTGTCATGTGACGATCGGCTGAGCTACGCGCCTGTTGGGAAAAAGCGTGAAGTAAGAAACAGAAAGAAAGTATGCAGATCTTGAACGTAGTATGCACCCTCCGATGATAGGCTAATTATCGCTTTAATGGATCTTCCACCCAGGGCGGCGTGGCTTCCACTAGCGAGCCGAGCAGCGGGTCAAGCCGATCCAAAGCCTGCTTCATTTCCCACGCGACCTTGCGGTAGGAAAAATGCCCCTTTACCCCGCTGCGCAAGCGCGAGATGTATTCCAACTCCGCAAAATCCATTTTGAAGAGAAAGCGCGAGCGGGCCGCAAACGGCAGCAGGTATTGCGCGGCTGGATGCGGCAGCTTGGCGATGGCTTCGTCCGCTGTTTTCAGCGCAGCCGAAAAACTTTCTCCGGCGCCGCACTTGGCAATGGCGTCCGGGGTTTCGTATCCGAGCGCGTTGGTATAGTGCTGGCGAATTTGCTGGCAGCGGCGATGGCGGTGCAGATCTCGATAGGCGCCAATATCCATCACGAAGTCAAAGACGAACGGCGCGCTGCGAAACTGGCGCGGCAATTCATCGCGGTGATTGCGCCCGCCCAAGGCGACAGCCAGCACTTCCCTTCTCCGCGCAGCCGGCCAAGCGAGCGCGATTTCGTATAGCTCGCGATAAGGGCGGTTGGTGACTGGATAAAGCAGCGTTGCGCAGATATCCGCCACGTGATCGGAGGGCTGCAATAAATCAACCGGTGGCGCGGCCGCACCGCTTGATTTAGGCAAATGGTGAGCGGCCCATTCCGTGAGGTCGGCGCGCAAGCGGCCCGAAAATTCGTCAGGCTCGGCGTGCCGCGCGAGAGTAGGCGCAACCGGTTCCGCGCCCTCGTCATCCTGCTGCCACACGCACTCAGGCGTCTCAGAGCATGATTTGGCTAATTCATCGGCCAGCTCGCGCAGCTCTTGAAATTCCGATGCTTTCAAGCGGCGGATTTGTTTTTCGAGTGTCCGGATGCTGGTGACTTGGCCGAGGCCGGTGGGGATTCCGAAGGGCAGTAAATAACGCGCTACGTCGAACGCGCGCGCGGCTATGTTGCGGCGGTAGGCGTCCGGTTTCATGTCGGCGGGCCGCGGCAGTTGTTCTTCGAGATAGGCGGCGGCGCGCGCTTGCACGTCCTGATAGGCGGTCAGCAGCGTATTGGCGGCCGAATCGTAGATCGCCGCTTCGGAAGGCGTTAGTTCCGGCGGAACAAGAACGCCTGATTTCGAAAAATCCTGATAGCGGGAACTGCGCGCCTGGCCGTCCCAGAGCTGCTCATCTTCAATTTCCGTCGCCGCCAACTCAGAGATGCCTTCGAAGCAAACGGTCACATGCCCTAGATCGGCGATGGAAGCGTGACCGTATTGGAAGTAAAAGCTTTCCAAAAATTTAGCCGAATCGTGGGTACGTACCCAGGCCACGGAATCACGAATAGAATCGGGCGAACGGCTGTAGCGGGCTAATGCGTATGCCAGCTTTTCGGGCGGCATGGGCGCGACGGTTAATACGCGCTTAGATCCAGACATGAAGCCGCTATCATAGCGGATTCAAGCGTAAATTTCGAAATGCAAATTAAAATCAAGAAGCTTCACCCAAACGCCACGCTACCCGAGTACGCGCACGGTCCTGACGAAGATGCCGGAATGGACGTACGATCCGTGGAAGGGATAGTGCTGGCGCCGGGAGTTCCACATGCCGTGGCCACCGGTCTGGCGCTGGAAATACCCAGCGGCTATGAAGTGCAGATACGGCCCCGCAGCGGCCTGGCGCTGAAACACGCGATCACTTTGCCGAATGCGCCGGCGACGATCGACCCGGGATACCGCGGCGAGTTGAAAGTGATCCTGCTCAACCTGGGCAAAGCGCCTTATGAAATCCATGCCGGCGACCGGATTGCGCAAATGGTGGTGGCGAAGTACGAAGCAGTGACGTGGAACGAAGGTGACCTGGGCGATTCCGTGCGCGGCGCCGGCGGATTCGGATCGTCCGGACGCTAAATTATTTCTTGGTTTCAGAAGTCAGGCGGCTCGCGAGCGGCTGCGTTTGGCCGGCATATTTGTTGCCAGCTTTTTTGTAGTACGGCACCGAAACAGGAGAGGAAAGCTGCTCAAACGTGAACGAGCAGATACGCATGCCAGGGTAAAGCGCCACGGGCATGATGCCCAAGTTACTGAGTTCGAGGGTAGCTTTGCCGCGCCAACCGGGATCAAACAACCCGGCGGTCCCGTGCACAATGATGCCGATGCGGCCCAGGCTGGAGCGGCCCTCCAGGCGTCCGAGTACATCATCATCCAGTTCCAAAGTTTCCTCGGTGATGGCGAGGGCAAATTCGCGTGGCTGCAGAATGAACGGATCACCTGGCTTCACGTGAATGCTGCGCATGATGTCTTGAATGGCGCTTTTTTCGCGAACGTCTATATAAGCGTGGCGGCTGTGCTCGAATACGCTGAATTCGGGACCCAGGCGGAAGTCCACCGAGCAACTGCCGAACTGCTCGGGCGGGAGTTCAGGCGAGATGCGAATTTTGCCTTGAGCGAGATAGCGATGAATGTCTACGTCAGAAAGAACCATGTAGGGTGGCTTTGCAGCTTCGAAGAGTCATCCTAGCATGTGGAGATGTTATATTTACAGTGTCGCGGCAATGCCGCAGTAGTGGGCGGTTAGCTCAGTTGGGAGAGCACCACGTTCGCATCGTGGGGGTCGTGGGTTCGAACCCCATACCGTCCACCAAATTATCCCCTTCAGATTCAACAGTTACGGCCACTTTTTTCGAGTCTGACCAAATTCCGTCTGCCCACACATCTTGCGCCAGGCTCGCAATGCGCTCCTGGCGCTGAATTGTTCATTGAGCGTAGTGTCGAGGGACTTCGAATGAATGACAAATTCTTGTTCGGCCTTACGCTTTGTTCTGTATTGGGTAGCGGCCTGATGGCCGGCGTGTTTTTTGCCTTTTCCACTTTTGTGATGAATGCTCTTTCTCGCCTGCCTGAACCGCAGGGCATGGCGGCTATGCAATCCATCAACATCGTCGCTGTCACACCCGCCTTTATGACCGCGCTCTTCGGAACCGCTGCTACTTGTGGCATACTTGCGGTCGTTTCGCTCTTCACATGGCACACGCGTGGCTCCGGCTATTTGCTTGCTGGCAGCCTGAGTTATCTGATCGGAGCAATTCTGGTGACTGTTTTGTTCAATATGCCCCTAAATGAAAGGCTGGCGGTTACTACTCCGGCCAGCGCCGAGAGCGCCACCTTCTGGGCGAGCTATCTTACGAGGTGGACCACATGGAATCACATCGGGGCCATCGCAGCCCTCGGGGCGACGGCGCTTCTAATCGTCGCTCTTTGCTTACAGGTATTCGGGCATCGTGAAGATGCCAACTAACATTTTGAACTGGTGCCTACTAGGACATTCCACCTTCATGATTCCGCAAGAGAACAGAGCAGTTGTCACTCGCGGCCTACGCGAGGCTTTTGGGGTCACAGAAATCGAAGATATCCGCAGGATGACCAAAGGTCTAAGCTCAGACGCCGTTTTTCGCATCGTCGTCAAGGGATTTCCATACCTCTTGCGAGTCATCATGCGTGTCAACGAGCAGACCGACCCCGCACGGCACTTCGCATGCCAGCAGGCGGCGGCTGAAGCAGGTCTAGCGCCCCGTGTCCGGTACGCCAGCGTCGAAGACGGAGTTTGCATTACTGACTTTGTGGAGGCGGCTCCGTTTCCCATAACGGAGGCGCTGGCGCGGATTCCCGGCACGTTGCGGCGGCTCCATGCGCTGCCGCCATTTCCCAAGACATTCAACTACGTCACGGCGCACAACGGATTCATCTGGCGGTTTCGGACGGCGAACCTTCTCCCCAGGAACGAAGTCGAGGAAATCTTCACCCGGTACGAGCAAGTGTGCGCTGTTTACCCACGTCTCGATGCCGACATGGTCTCGTGTCACAGTGACCTGAAGCCGGAAAACATCGTTTTTGATGGACAAGCCGTATGGCTGGTGGACTGGCAAGCTGCATTCGTGAACGACCGCTACTTCGACCTCGCGATTGTTGCCAACTTCGTGCTCACCAACGACGCGGACGAAAGGATCTATCTCGAGAGGTATTTTGGCCAACCGGCTAATGAGTACCAACTGGCGCGATTCTGCCTCATGCGTCAGGTGCTGCACGTGTTCTACGCGACGGTTTTCCTGTTGCTGGGTTCAGCCGGCAAGCCGGTAAATCAGAATGCGATCCTGCCCACATTCAGAGATTTTCATCAGCGGATCTGGGCGGGCGAGGTCAACCTGGCGGACAACGATCTGAGGATCGTCTATGGCAGGGTGCATTGGGAACAGCTCTTAGGGAGCATGCGGCAAGCACGATTTGACGACGCGGTCAGAATCGTCTCAGACCGGCATGCATGCCCGGAAGGCGTGCGCCGGCTTTTGCCGGTCGCACATTGACTTCAGTGGCGCTTCGGCGGGCTACGCCTCGGCTTCGACGAGCGTATCTTGTGGGCGGCAGGGTATACCGCAAAGCCTACATCTCGGGCAGAACGACTCGCGATGTGCCTAAACCTCAGGTTGGCCGGCCATTTTGAAAGAGCTAATTCTGTCCGCTTCAGCGACAGGCGGTCGCACAAACGGACGGCAGAGCTTACCGCTCTCCGCGCGTGTCTTATAGCAATTTCAACGACGTAACGAGCCGAACAGCGCGGGTGTCGGATGTTTCTTCGCGTGGGCCGCCTTGAAAGGACTGGTGGTGTCCATTCCAATGTGGACATTTCCGGATGAAGCGAACATTACGGTGCTGCTAGTGACAATTTGTATTGCAGTGTTCACCGGAATGCTGTTTGGCTTGGCGCCGGCTCTTAGCGCCTCGCGGCGGATGTGAAAGAAACCTTGAAGGCGGCACTCGCGGGAACAGCAGTTTTCGGCGTGACCGTTTGCGCAATCTGCTGACGGATCCAGGAGTGATCGCTGGGGGAATCGCGACGGAACTGCCACCCTATGGCGGTTTAAATAACGATTTTGAGATTGCCGGCTTTACTCATTCTGAATATTGGAACGCACACATGGCTGGCTGCGGTGGGCAGTTGTTCGCACCCTCGGCGCTAGCCTGCTTGCCGGTAGGTTTTTAACAGAACGCGATGAAAATGCCAAACGGCATGTTGTCGTAATTAACCAACTGATGGCGGCAAAATATTTCGGCGGCCGGAATCCGATTGGACAGCCAACTGCAGCTTACGGCGTTGAAGACGGCCTCGGAGCCGATTACGAACCCCTGGTTTGAGATCGTGGGCGTCGTCTCAAATATCAGAAACGAAGGTACGCGCAAGGATGTTTCGCCGGAAGCCTATATGCTGTACACGATTGAAGGACATACCCGTTGGGATAATACTCATGTTATTGTTGTCGCGCGTGATCGCCAGTCAAGTATGGGGTGTGGCTTGGTACGATCCCGTGACGCTTGGCGCAGTGGTGCTGCTTCTTACTTGCTTTGGATTTCTAGCGGCGTACGTGCCCTGGGTTCGGGCGAGTCGTGTGGACCCTGCTATTTGTCTTTGGAACGAGTAGGAAAGAGGCCTTCGGTTGCGCATCATAATTCTTATGTCATAGTGTGATGCTTCTTAAAATAACTAGACAAGCACGGGAGAGAGCTTTAGGCCGGATGTATGTGGAGTGCGGCGTAAGCAATCGCGATTAAACTTCGCAATTGGAACCCTGTTGAGCCTTAAGCACATTCGTTTTACGAGATCACATTCACGAGCCGCACAGTCTTGAACCCGAATTGTGGAATCTTAGCTCGAAATGCCGGACCAGTTGCATTTTTTGACAAAATTGGCGTGCCGTTGGCCGGCTTTCCATCCAGCTCAACGAACTGGATGGAATCGACGGCGACACCAAGTTGGATAGTATGCTCATCGGCATGACTGTCGGAGTTAAAGAAACGGAGGAGCAGGTCGCGGCCGCTCACCGTGACTGAGCTCAGGTGTACACCAGGACTGTCGATTCGCGCCAAAAAGCGGCCTGATGTTTCCGGCATGGCCGAGCCTAAACGGCACAGGAGTGGTTCTGACCATTCGGCAGCTTCACGCCAGAGTCCAGCCTTTTCCCAACTACCCGCGTGCGGCAAGATAGCATAATGCACTTCCTGCACTCCGTTGAGCGGACATTTGCCCCACCAGTAGCCCCCGTCCCAGCCCCAACCCAGTACTAAGGAAAGAGGATGATCTTTGCCGTGCACGTAGCTGGTCGTATGATCTGTTAGAAGAGCCAACCCCACTTCACGACTCTCATCAACCACGTC
>DASXGT010000262.1:0-3770 GCA_036488895.1 Bryobacteraceae bacterium
GGTTTCCGCCCAAGGTAATCCCTATTATGGGCAGCGCACTGTAAGATAATTCCAATCAATTCCTTATGAGCCCGACGCCCCCACGCGCGGATTTTCCCGAGATTGCGCCTACGGTGCAGCAGGATGTTGCGCGCCTGGCGGCTTCGCCGGAGGTGCGGTCGGCCTACAACTGGCTGCGCACGCAGGAGCCGCAATTGGCCCACTGGCAGATGGAGATGGCGCGGATTGCAGCGCCTCCGTTTGGCGAATCGGCACGCGGGGCATGGCTGGCGGAGCGCTTTCGTGAAGTCGGTTTGGACGACGTTCGCATCGACGATGTGGGCAATGTATTCGGCGTGCATCCCGGATTTATGCAGTCTGGATTTGGGCAGCGTTACATCGCGCTGAGCGCTCACATCGACACAGTATTTCCTGCCAACACGCCGTTGAATATTCGCCAGCAGGGAAGTCGTTTATATGGGCCGGGAGTTTCTGACAACGGCGCCGGGGTTACGGCGATGCTGGCAATTGCGGCTCTGCTGCGCTCGGTACGCTTGCGGCACGGGCTGCCTTTTGTGTTTATCGGAAACGTGGGAGAAGAGGGCGAAGGCGATCTGCGGGGCATGCGGCACATCTTTTCCACGCCGCGGTGGAAGGATTCGATTGCTTACAGCGTCGTGCTCGACGGCGCGGGTTCGGACACAATTGTGGCCGAGGCGCTGGGTAGCCGGCGTTTTGAAGTGATCGTGCGCGGTCCAGGCGGGCATTCGTGGAGCGATTTTGGAGCGCCCAATCCGATTGTGATCCTGTCACGAGCGATCGATACGTTTACATCTACGCCCGTGCCTGCGGCGCCGAAAACTACGTTCAATATTGGAGTGATTCGCGGCGGCACGTCGGTGAATTCGATTCCCGAATCCGCGAGCATGAAGGTGGATATCCGCTCGACCTCGATGGCGGAGATGGAGCGCCTGGAGCAAACGCTGCGCCTCGCGCTGAACCGCGCCGTGGAGGACGAAACGCTCGGCGCGGAAATGCGTTCGCCGATGCAAAAGCGGCCTTCGGGAGTGAGTTGCGAAGTGGTTCCGATTGGAAACCGTCCGGCGGGAGAGTTGCCTACGGCCGCGCGCATCCTCCATGTAATTCGGGCGGTAGATGCGCAGCTCAACAATGCGGCGCAGGTGCAGA
This sequence comes from Bryobacteraceae bacterium, assembly GCA_036488895.1. Lineage (GTDB taxonomy): Bacteria > Acidobacteriota > Terriglobia > Bryobacterales > Bryobacteraceae > Bog-105. Next base: position 1,168 of record DASXGT010000262.1, read on the forward strand.
GGGCGTCGACCGACGCCAATATCCCACTTTCGCTGGGATTAGAAGCTATTGCCATTGGTGGAGGAGGCTCTGGGGGCGGGGCACACACGTTACAGGAATGGTTTGACAGCAACGGGCGGGAGTTGGGACTGAAGCGGATTTTGTTGACTATGCTGGCGCTATCGGGGGCCAGCGAATGATGGGGAGATTCGAAGAGGTAGAGGGAGCGGTGAAAAAAATGCCGGCGAAGGGGTGCCGTCCCGATGGGACTAGTTGCTCCTTTGCGCCTGTACCCGGCACTGCCGTGCCGGGCTTTCACATGCCGTCACTGCGTGACTGGCGTCTCGTTACCTTCATCGTCATTTCGGTGCTGGCGGGTGGACAGTTGCTGGCGCAGAGCCGGAGTGCTCCATCCCCGGACTTTAAGCTGAAGGCTGATTTGATTTTCATCCACGCAAATATTTACACCGGCGTGCCGGCGTCGTCGCAGTTCAGTTCCGTACTGCGCGCCGATGCCCTTGCGGTGCGCGGGGACCGCCTTCAGGCGGTAGGCAAGACTTCCGAGATCGAGAAATTAAAAGGTCCCGACACGCAGGTCATCGATTTAGGTGGCCGTTTCGTCATGCCCGGTTTTAACGATGCTCACCTCCACCTGGCGGATGCGGGACTGAAGAAATTGAATGTGGATATGACGGGGGTGAAGTCGCTCGAAGAATTCCGCGAGCGCTTGCGGGCGAAAGTGGACGCAGCTAAAGGGGACGAATGGATTCTGGGTGGCGGATGGGATGAGACTACCTGGGCGGTTAATACGCCGCCTCGCCGCTGGGACCTGGACGCTGTTTCGGGGAGTCATCCGGTTTATCTGGATCGCGTGGATGGACACCTCGCCGTCGCTAATACGCGCGCGCTGCAACTGGCGGACATCACAATTGCGAGCCATGATCCCCAAGGCGGCCTGATTGACCGTGATGCGAACGGCCAGCCTACGGGAATTCTGCGGGAGACGGCGAAGCGGGCGGTGCTGGCGGTGATTCCGCCGCCTACCCATGAAAAGCGCCGGCGGGGAATTGAGATTGCACTTGCCGATCTGGCCGAGCATGGTGTTACCTCGGCGCAGGATTATTCTCCAGACTGGGCGAATTTTCAGATCTACGAAGAGCTCGAAAAAGAAGGCAAGTTGACGGCGCGCCTTTCCACATGGCTGCCCTTTGATCTCACAGTGGAAGATTTGAAAAAAAGACGGGACTCGCATCCGCAGTCCGATTTGATGTTGCACACGGGAATGCTGAAGGCTTTCATGGATGGCTCGGTGGGCGGGCATACGGCGGCCATGTCGGAGCCTTATACGGATGATCCCAAGACGTCAGGATTGCCACAATACGAAGCGGCGAAGCTGAACGAGATGGCAAAGGAACGCGTGCTGGCGGGCTTCCAGCTTGGTTTTCACGCCATTGGCGACAAGGGGGTGCAGTTGGCGCTGGATGCATTCGCCGAGGCCGAAAAAGCCGCGCGCGAGCAGACAGTGAAGGCCTCGAACGGAGGCAACGACTTCCGGCTGCGCATTGAACATGCTCAGGTCACAACGCCCGCCGAAATCGCACGCTTCAAAGAGTTGAAAGTTATCGCTTCGATGCAGCCCAGTCACGTGCTCACCGACATGCGTTGGGTGAATGAAAGACTTGGACCGAAGCGGGCCGCCAATTCCTACATGTGGGCTGCATTTCTGAACAAGGGCGTAACGCTGGCCTTTGGTACGGATTATCCGGTTGAGCCGGTTACACCGCTCCGCGGACTGTATGCCGCGGTTACGCGCAAGAGCGAGGATGGAAAACAGGAATATTTTCCGGAGCAGAAGCTGACAATGGACCAGGCAATCGCGGCTTATACGAGCGGCTCAGCTTTTGCTGAATTTGAGGAGAAACAGAAAGGCGTGCTGGCGCCGGGTATGCTCGCGGATTTCGTGGTGCTGGATCGCGACTTGACGGCGACGGCGGCTGAGAAATTGTTGAGCGCCAAGGTGCTGCGGACGGTCGTGGGCGGCAAGACGGTGTATGAGGCTGGGAAGTAAGTATCCGCGGTTGCGTCGATCGATGCCTTCGCGCTCGGATTCGTCACTTCGCTAAACTGCTTTAATTACAGCGAATTCCTTATGCGCATAAAACGAAATGCTATCTTTGTGCGTCTAACAGGGATTGGATCGTACCGCTGTGATCGAGTGCGAAGAACCTGGGTGGTCCGTTTTATAGGCGCGTATAATAAAGGGTTTACACAGTTTTGGAGGGCAGCAAGTATATGGATTCGCGGGGAATGTTGGTGCGCTTGAAGACCCGTCGATGGGTTTATTCGTTCAGCATCGTGACTACGCTGGCGCTTGGTATTTTGATTGGGACGGTGGTTTCGTTCGGAGTGAAGGGCAAGGAAGGCCAGAAGTCCTCCTCCGATGCGACGCCTTTGACGGTACCTTCTCCAAGACAGCTTTCCAACCAATTTTCGCAGATCGCCAAGCAGCTCGGGCCGAGCGTCGTCAACATCAATACTGAGTCGACGATCAAGAGTCCGCACCGGCGGCGTGGTGGGCAGCAGCCTCCCGATGATCAAGATAACGGCGGCGGTGGCATGGATGA
>DASXGT010000276.1:0-7077 GCA_036488895.1 Bryobacteraceae bacterium
CCTGTCGACACGGTAACAATGCCATTGAGGTTCCAACCCCCGGCAAGTTTTGCAGCCAAGCCATGCAGATTCCTTCCCATAGGCTTTCCAGGCCCAAAGGGCAATTCGTAAGTTGAACTGAATATGAAACGGTGTGTCATATCCCAACCCGAGCGGCCACGGTCTCCGTGGCGGTCATAGGCGTTCTGAATGACACTGCTTTCGCCTTGACCATCGTCCAAAGCTTTCGCATATGTATATCCCGCCAAAAACATAAAGCCGTTTGCCATTCGCCGTTGCACTTTGAGCTGCAATGCGTTGTAGCTCGATTGACTATCGTCCAACATCGAACTGATATCAGGCCAGTCGGGGTAAGGTCGGCGCGCCGCGATACCTCCCGGCCCTGGAACAGCCTGGTTAATGTTGGTTGTGTACATATTGCGCGTTCCCTTGTTGCCCACGTAAGAGGCAGTCAAAACTAAGTCTTTCGTAAGCCCCTGTTCCAGGGTGATGTTCCGCTGTTCCACATAGGGGTTTCGGCCATACGGCGCCTCATAGGCTGCCGTGTAGGGCGCTCCCGCGGTCGGCAGGACTTTCCCATTTGTCAACGGAATAATGATGACCGGCGGAATGCCATCCTCCAACCTGTTGACGGGTGTCGCGAGCGGAGCATTGATCGTGTTACTAAAAGTAAAAGGCGGCTGATACATCAGGCCCGAAGTTCCGCCAAACCCATCCACCGAATAGTTGTCGTAGAAGATCCCATAAGACCCGCGCACCACCAGTTTCTGGTTCACTTGATACGCAAAACCACCCCGCGGCGCGAAGTCTTTCCAATCGATGCACCTCAGCGCCCTCCCGCAAGTCGCACTTGAACTGGCGACGACCACAGCGCCTCCCGGATACGTCGGGTCGAAATTCGATTGCCGGTTGGCCACTTCCGATCGCGGCGTGAAGAGCTCATAGCGCAGACCATAAGTGAATGTCAGTTCGTCGGTAATTCTCCAGGTGTCTTGCGCAAATCCGCTAACCTCGATCTGCCGCTGACCAACCTCGCTGGTCAATACCTTCAGGGCGCTGCTTGACGGATATCCAAGCAAGAAGTCGGCCATGCCGCTACCTGTATTTCCCACCCCAAGTTGGCTGGTGAATTGTCCGTTGAATGAGAAGCTCCCACGCTGGCTGCTCGATTGAAAAAAGTTGTATTGCCGTCGGATCACATCGCCGCCGAATTGGAAGGTGTGGCGTCCGTTCAGCCAGGTGAGGCTGTCGGCCTCTTCAAAATTGTTATCTGTCACGATGAATGGCTGAATACCCGATTCACCAACCCCCGTAAATCCAGTGACCGAAAAAGTCGGTAATCCGCTCGAATAAGCGATCGCAGGATTGTTGACGAACGGAATCCCTACCGCGTTGGCCGCGTTGTCGCCCTGCAAAGGATTCGGAAAATACACATGCTCCCGCGTGAATCCGAGCCGAAGTTCATTCACCACTGCCGGCGAAAACACGTGCGTCTCACCGATCGCCAGCCCGCGCGCGTTCAATGTCTCCTGCGCCGATTCGATCGGCGATTTGTTCGTCGTATACGAACTCGGCAGAATCGGAAGACTCAAGATGCTGGGATCGTCGAGCAAGAAATTCTGCAAAATGAATCGTCCGAACAGATTGTCCTTTTCCCGGAACTGATGGTCGATTCGCGCACCAAATCCCTTACTATTCGATATCCGGTTGGGGTTGTAATAGAAGTTATTGCCAACGCCAGACGCATTAGGCAAGGGATAATTCAAAGCCGTCATACGCAGAGCCGGAACATCAAGACGTTCGGTCGGAATCGTATTGTGCGGAAATAGCTGCTTCAAACCTGTGACGGCGTTATAGGTTGACGGATCATACAAGGGCACACCAAGTTCTGAAAAGTTACCCGCACGCATCAACGCAGTGGGTACTGAATCCAGATACGTTTGCTGCTGGTGGATCAATTCGCCTTCGTAATACCCGAAAAAGAAAGTCTTGTTCCGCACAATTGGTCCGCCTGCTGTGCCGCCGAACTGATTCATCTTGAAAGATGGAATGGGACTCGTCGTGCGGTCGAAGTAATTCTTCGCATCCAGATCATTGTTACGCAAAAATTCGTATAGGCTCCCGTGCAATTCATTCGTCCCGCTTCGAATAACAACATTCACCGTGGCGCCCGGATTTGTTCCGAATCGTGCCTCCTGATTACCGGTCTGCACTTTGAATTCCTGAATGGCGTCCACCGGCGGATAGAGAATGATGCTGCTAACGGTGCTCTCGCGGTTGTCAATGCTGTCCACCGTGTAGTTATTGCTGCCGGGTCGCTGCCCGTTCACTTCCACGCCTGGCTGACCGGCCCTCGCTCCCAGAAACGTGTCGTTGTTAGGATTCGCTACTGTTGACGCCGGTGTAACGCCAGCCGTCAGCGCGACGAGATCAACAAAGAAACGTCCGTTCAACGGCAACTCCACCACCTGTCGATGTTCCACGACGTCGCCCAATTCGGCGGATTGAGTTTGCATGAGCGGCGCGGCCCCCGTCACCTCCACACTTTGATTGATTTGGCCGACCTCTAACGTGAAGTCGATTACGGCTACTTGATTTACGTCTAGCGTGATCCCGCGTCGTATTTCTCTTTTAAAACCAGCCGATTCAGCCGTGATCACATACTCGCTGGGTTTGAGCGCGGGTGCGGTGTATCGCCCGCTATTGTCGCTCATCGTGTTGAAAACTTCGCTGTTCGTCCGTGCATCCGTGATACCGATCTTGACTTGAGTAACCGATGCAGCACTGGTATCCCGAACCATGCCGGTGATGGTTCCGGTATCCGTCTGGCCCCATAACATCAACGGCCATACAAAAAGCGCAATTAGTAGAATTCGCGAGTCGCGGCGACGCATTAATTACCTCATAAGGTACGGTTAAATTAATCTCTCCAAATATCGAACTGTTTGGCCGCTTACAATATCACACTAATGCTGAGGATCAGGTTCCGGCAACCAGCAAGGATGAGGAATTGGACGCCTACGCCGATGCGCTGAGTGTTGGTGAAGAATGGATTGTTTCGAAATAACCGCGACGCTTCACGTTACCGCGCACCGAGTGCGCCAAGTTACTAGATGATCCTTGCTTCCTTCACTAAATGCTGCCAAATTCTCGATCTCCCAACACTTGTCCTGGTTCGTGTTCGGTGCCAATGATCGCGTTTCACGCACCGATGCAGTTCACAATTCTTGCATCGTTTGGCCCATGTGCTGCACGCCGTCATCACACACTATCTAAGAACGAAGAACTTGCACATTTCGATTCATCGGCTCCCTACCGTTCGGCGTTAACTATAAATGCGGGTCCGCGGGTTCTAATTGTCGCCGAACAATCGGCCATATAATTACGAAATAGAACCCCCTCGCATGCAAGGAAATACCCCTGAGGCCTAAAACTTTTGGGGTATTTTTACAGTGCCACATTTCGTCTGGGCTTTTAAGCGCATGAGGCCGCCTCGGTCTGGGATTTGAATACCGCAAATCCGGCCGCAGAACCAAAATCTGGGTTTATGGTGCAGCGCGACAGCTGCGCTCCCAGCAAGGCTTGGAGAGAAGCGCGCATTAAAGCAGCAGCAACCATCGACACCCGCAAAAACAACATTCGCGTGACCGGGACAATGACCGCGAACACGAGCGATAAAGACTTCAGGGGAAATTAAATCAGGCGCGAAACAGTGCCCGAAATCCTTCCTGCTCGAAATGCCGGTCATTAGTGAGCACCTCGGTCAGTCCTTCCCTGCGCATCGTCTGCATCGAAATGCAATCGGTCAGGCTATAGCCTTTGTCCGGGCGCTGCTGATACAGCGTGAGGCCAGCCATAAAGGAAGCGTGGCTTTGCGGAATGACGCGGATGGCCGCGCTGGCCAGGATGTCTTGAACGCTCGCCGCAACCTCGCGCCGCCATGGCTCAGGTGCATCCGAGAAGAAAGTCAGATATTCGGTGAGCACTTCCTCGGTTGTGACGATGGCCGACGATGCGCGTTCCGCCGTCAGCGCCAAGGCCCGATCATGCAAGCTGTCTGTAAAGTCCGCGAGAGCGATCCAGTAAAACGTGTCGGCGAAGAGAGCGATCATGCCTCTTTCTTCGGCAAACCGTAAATGTAGTGATCGTGCTGCGTCGCGCCGTCTTTCGGCATGGTAGCCATAATCGCGGAGGGGACGTTCCGCATGCGGGCGACAACGATATCGGCGGCTGTTTGCAGCGGTTTGGCGGACGCCGCATTGGCTTTCGCCGGCTCATCCGTCGCCATATTCTTGAACCACTCTGCAAGGCTAAGACCCTGCGCCGCAGCTTTGGCCGTCAGTGCCGCCACCTGATCGTCGGGAAGTTCTATCACTGTCATAGCCGCAAATTCCTTCAAATCCTATTTCATTCAGAATAAAGCATTTTAGTCCTGTGTGTCACGTCTGCCAGTGCACGTCCGACGTCGCCGGGCCGGCCTCTACTCGCATACGCTTGATCTCAGCTCGCGCGCCGATCCTTAATCTGTAAGTGAAATCTTTAAATAAGTATTAGACCGCGACTAGTCCCAAGTGATCACAGGGCGCATCGTCCAGATCCTGCTCAATTCCCAAATACCTCTCCGTGGTCGTAAGCGATGCGTGGCCATAGGAAAGCTGGATTTGCTCAATTTTCGCTCCTCCCTTGTGGGCGAGTTTCCCGTAGGTACGCCTCAGGTCGTGCGGCCGGAATTCCACGCCAAGCAGTTCGGCGTACTCCACAACGACGGAGTAAATGGAAGGGGCGGACATGCCGGCGCCCACAAAGCGCCCCCCTTTGTTGACCTTGCCCAGAACCGGGCCTTCCTTGATCGGCATGGCCTCCAGCCAGACCGCGACCGCCTGTTGCGTCCAATCCGGGATCGCCACTGTCCGCACGCGGCCACCCTTTCCGATCAGGTCCACCAGACACCAGCGCCCGTCGCGCTGCTGGATTTGGTCTCTTAATAAGGTGGCTAATTCTTCCCGCCGCAGGCCGGCGCTCACAAAGAGCGCCAGCAGCGCCCGGTCGCGCTTGCCTTTTAAGGTAGTGAGATCGGGCCAAGCTGAGCAGTTTTTCCGCCTGCGCGCGCGTCAACCAATTCCCTGCCCTGGTCCCCAGTACCTTGGCGCCCTTGACCGAGCGAATCTCACTGACTTTGGCCTCCGGCAACAGTTCTTGCGTCGCGGCTTCTTCGGCCAACTTACGCACGGCGGCCAAACGTAAATTGATGGTGCGCGGCGCCAAAGCCCGCATTTCGAGGAACACCCGGTAGCGTTGCATCAAAGTCCGCGAAAACGCTTCATCGGCCGCCGACGCACTCCACCAATCGAAGAATTGCTCCACGCCCATCCGATACACCCGCTGCGAGGTTTGACTCGGCACACTATTCACCACCAGCTCCACTAGCCGCCGGCGTTTTTCCTCCGGCAAGAGCGACGTTGGAATGATGGCCGGAATGCCGGGAGCGGGCGGCGCCTCTTCGCTCATGCAGCGGATTTTCCCTGCTGCTTGTTTGGGAAGGGGTGGTTTGTTGCGGCGTCGTTTGCAGGTCAGTGGCCTCCGATGGAGTCTCCCATGCGAAGGCCAATTGCTCCCCCGTCTCCGGGTGCTGTTCCCGCCACAAAGCCAAGAGCAACGGCGGCAGATAGCGGTCCAACCGCTCCAGCCGCTCGACCGTGGCATGACAGGCCGGACACAGCGTGATCAGCCATTTCTCTTGGTCGCAACCCGGTCGCCGGTGATGCACCACATTGGTGGGAGCGCTGCACACTCGGCAGCAGCCATGGTCCCGCGCCAACACATTCGTTTTCGCGCCCGCGAAATAACTATCATCATGGTAGGCGGCATCGTAACAACTGCGGCACAGTCCGCGCGCGCAGACCTCTTGGCTGCCGCACGCCAGAAAAAACAGAAACCGCTGCGGCAGGCGCTGCGGCCACGGGACGCGTCGTTTCGGCGAGAGGACAGGAGGGGTGCTCGTCATAGCGGCTACTGGAATCAATGGATGAGCGTCGTGGACGCACCCCGAGGAAAGCCGCGTTTCGGCGCGATCTGAGATTGGGGGCCGCGCCATTGCCGGAGGGTTTCTAATATAGCCTGGACCGATGGGTGTTGGTCCTCCCGTGTCGCCGGGAGTCGGGGACCTCCGACAAAACTCCGGATCAAGGCGATATGGACCGCGATGGCCTGCGGACTCTGCAGCACACTCGCCAGCATCGCGCTGCCCGGCAGCGAGAACGCCAAAGCCGAAGGACGGCGACGACCGCCTTCCACTTCGGGGCCGGCACGGGAAACGGCCACGCGTTCCTCCTGCGTGAGCACCCATACCAGATCCTCCGGGAAACGCTCCGCGTTCCGCCGCACCGCTCGATGCAATGCTCGGATCTCCACCTCATAGAAGGCCGCCAGATCCAAATCGAGGAGAACGGAGCGGCCCCGCAGCCGCCAACTGCGACTGGCCAGCAGCGAAAAGAGGTGGATGGCAGTAGAATCCATGGTTTGGGGCTGGAAACGGCCTAGCTGATGCTTAATTATCTGCATGAATTAAAGAGTTGAGGCACGCTGTACGGCATCGGTTTGGGCGGATTTGACCCGGCGGAGATGGTTAATATATAACTTTAATAATTACCTGTAATCGATTAATTTAAAAGCTGGTTATGTGATCTATTCTGGCATGATTCTCCCTTAACCCCGCCTTGAGACCATAGGGCAGGGAGACCCTTCCAGACGGCAAACCGACGTCAAACCGCCCGCATCCCAAATTGTGGCGGTCATCCCGGCACCCGAGGGGGCGTTGAGCCTTCCCCCGCGCGGGTCTGGCTGGGCTCCTCGACACCGGGAGCTGCCGCCGTATTTCCTATTGAAGCGGAAATCAGAGATGATAAGGAGAGAGTATGAGTTCGCAAGTCGTCACCCCCAACACTGAAGCGGCCATCCTCGCACGCATCATCCAGGCTGACGAACAGGAACTGACACCGGATGCAGCCCGATACTTGCTTTCGATGAGACTGCCTCCACGTGATGAAGATCGTGTTAATGAATTATCGGCCAAGGCGC
>DASXGT010000033.1:0-73206 GCA_036488895.1 Bryobacteraceae bacterium
TCATCGCGTTCTTTGGCATGAGGCCAACCGTGCAATCGAAGCCCAATGCCCTACCCGCCCCGCGTCCGATCCGGCAAGGATTCGAGTTCCGCGACGTATCATTTTCGTATCCCGGCACGGAACGGCTGATTTTGAGCCGTCTTAATTTCCGCGTGGAGCCGGGGGAGCGCATCGCTCTAATCGGGCAAAACGGCCAAGGCAAGACGACCATCGTCAAGCTGATGACCCGGCTCTACGACCCGACCGCCGGCCAGGTTTTGCTGGATGGCGTCGATCTACGCGAATACAAAATTGAAGATCTGTGCCAGGAAGTGGGTGTGATTTTTCAAGATTTCATGCGCTATGAGATGACCGCGCGCGAAAATATCGCTGTCGGCCGTATCGAATTTCTGGATGATGAAAAAAGAATCCACGCTGCCGCCGAAAAGAGCTTGGCGGATGGCGTGATTCAGCAGTTGGCCGGGAAGTACGATCAAATGCTGGGCCGCCGCTTTGAAGGCGGCGTGGACCTCTCCGGAGGAGAGTGGCAGAAACTGGCATTGGCGCGCGCCTACTTGCGCGAGGCCCAGATATTGATTCTGGATGAACCGACCGCCGCGTTGGACGCCCGGGCGGAGTTTGAGGTATTCCAACGCTTTAACGAGCTCACGCGCGACAAAATGGCGCTCTTTATTTCACACCGTTTCTCCACCGTACGCATGGCAGAGCGCATTATTGTTTTAGAGAATGGATCTATCGCCGAAGAAGGCAGTCATGACAGTTTGATGGCTCGCGGCGGAACGTACGCCGGTATGTTTGAGCTGCAAGCGTCAAGCTACCGGTAAAGAGCTTAAAAATGGCTGATCATATCACGCAGACGCAGGCCACGCACGCGGAGGCTGCACAAATAGACCTAGGCTCATCGCAGCAACAACAAGAGGAGAATGACCACTTAAGCCCGGCCGAGCAGGAGCACCTTCGCCATGACGCGCAGATCATCGCGCGCGGCTGCGCGTGGCTTCCTCCCAGCGTCCGCTCAGGAAAACCACGGGAGCTTTTTCGTAGAAATTTAAAGCGGCTCAATTTGCTTGAGAAAGACCTGTATGAGCTGCAAACGGAGGAGCCGTCTGACGACCTCAGATGGCTTTATGACAACCTCCGGCTGGTCCGCACGGACTTGCAGGATCTGCATGACGGCGTACGCGTATTGGCCAAACTGCCCTCCGTTCGCACGGGAACGGAAGAAGCCATTCCGAGATGCATTGTGCTGTCGCGCGCGCTTCTGGCCGCGACCCACAACCGCCTCACGGAGGAGGCCCTCACCTGCTATTTGGAGGGTGTCCAGACGATAGAACCGCTTCGGCTATCGGAATTGTCAGGGATGCTGTTGTCGTTAAAGCTCAGCCTTCTGGAACTGTTGGCGCAACACGGCCGTCAAGCGCTGGACGCCTTTCGCGCGCAGGGAGAGAAAGCCACTTCCTATGGCCTCGGCAATTTAATCACCAGCCTGCGGTTGATCGGCTGGGTGGATTGGCGCAATACGCTGGAGCACCTCTCCCTGGTGCATCATGCGCTCCAACTGGATCCCTGCGGCGCCTATTCCAGGATGGAGTTTATCAGCCGCGAGGCCTACCGCATGCGAGTGGCGCGCATCGCCGGGCATTCAGACGTAGGCGAGATCGAACTGGCGCAATTGGCAGTCACCATGGCGGAGGACGCCGCAGTGGAGCGCGATGCGCCGGAAGCATTGCGTGAACGGCTGCGGCACGTCGGCTATTACCTGATGGATGACATCGGGTCGAAAGAGTTGCTGCACCGGGTTGGCTACCGGCGCGGCTTCGCGGCCAACATCCAGCACGTCTTTCGCGCCTATCCGGATGAGACCTATATCATCGGCATTGAGTTCGCGTCGCTCATGACGGTAGTGGTGCTGATCATGAGCCTGGTGCGCTCGCATGAGGGCTTTGGCCTTATCATGGCCGCGCTGCTGCTTCTGCTGCCCGCGACTCAGGCGGCCGTGGAGCTGATGAACTATCTAGTCACCGCCATTTTGACGCCGCATGCGCTGTCGAAGCTGGATTTTTCAGACGGCATTCCCCCGGCTTGCGCCACTATGGTGGCCATTCCCACGCTGCTCATTAACGATAAACAGATCCGCCAATTGGTGGATGATCTTGAAATCCGCTACCTGGTCAATCGTGACCCTCATATCTTCTTCGCGCTGCTGACTGACCTGCCCGACACGGCCGAGCCCGCCGGAGATGAAGATGCGCGTATTGATCTGGCCCTACGGCTGATTAACGGTTTAAACCGGAGATATGCAGGCGCGCCATATGGGGGTTTTTATATGTTCCACCGCCACCGCGTCTACAATCCACGCGAAGGCGCGTGGATGGGCTTCGAGCGAAAACGCGGCAAGCTCCTCGATCTGAATCAGCTTCTGCGCGGCGCGTTTGATCCGTTTCCCGTAAAGGCCGGAGACCTGTCGCTGCTACCCAAAATACGCTATGTTCTCACGCTGGATTCCGACACCAAGCTGCCCCGCGACTCGGCGCACCGCATGATCGGGACCATGGCTCACCCGCTGAACCAACCGCTGATAGACCCCGAGCTGAACATTGTCACCCGCGGTTACGGCATTCTTCAGCCGAGGGTGGGCATCAGCGTGCAGTCCTCGACGCGCTCGCGCCTGGCGAATATTTACTCCGGGCAAACCGGCTTCGACATTTATTCGCGCGCCGTTTCAGACGTCTACCAGGATCTGTACGGCGAAGGCATTTTCACCGGCAAAGGGATTTACGACGTGGATGCTCTGCGGCAAGTGCTGGAGCATCGCTTCCCGCGCAATGCGCTGTTGAGTCATGACCTGATCGAAGGCGCTTACGCCCGCGCCGGTCTCGCTTCAGACATCGAAGTGATTGACGATTATCCCTCGCACTACAGCGCCTATAACCGCCGCAAGCATCGCTGGCTGCGCGGCGATTGGCAAATTGTCCGCTGGATCTTAAACAAGGTGCCGGATGAATCGCGCCGGCTGGTGCGCAACCCTATTTCGCTGGTTTCACGCTGGAAAATCATGGACAACTTGCGCCGCAGCCTGATGGAACCGGCCACGTTCTTCCTGTTGGTGGCAGGCTGGTTCTTTCTGCCGGGAGGACCGGGGTTCTGGACCTGCATCTCGCTGGCCTTGCTGTTCCTGCCGATTTATTTCAGGCTCATTTTCGCGCTGATAGCCGCCGCTTCGGTCCGCAAGTGGGATATGGCGCATGAAGCGTTTCTCGATTTCTTGACTTCGCACATCAACATCGTGCTGAATCTGGCGTTTCTGGCGCATCAGGCGTTGGTCTCCATAGACGCCATTGTGCGAACCGTCATCCGCATTTATGTCACCCACAGCCGACTGCTGGAATGGGAAACCGCCACGGAAGCGGAACTGGGCATCCAGAAGCGCACGCCGGTCGATATTTATCTCAACTGGTTGCCTGTCCTCACGGCCTGTCTTGCGCTGGCTTTATTCTTGCGGCCGGCGGCCGCTCCATGGGCCTTGCCGCTGCTCGCCGCTTGGGGTTGTTCCAAGTTCATTTCCACGTGGCTCAACCGGCCGCCGCATGGCCAGGATGTAGAGCTTTCCCCGAAAGATCGCGTGTTTCTGCGCGGCGTCGCGCTGCGAACCTGGCGCTATTTCGAAAAATTCAGCAACGAAGGCAATCATTATCTAATACCGGATAACGTGCGGGAACAGCCCTTCCGCGTTGACGAACGCGTCTCGCCCACGAATTTGGGATTGCTGTTTAATTCCCGTCAAGCCGCGCTCGAGTTCGGCTACATCACGCATGCCGAATTCATGAGCTTAACGGAGAAAACGTTCGAATCGATTTTGAAGCTGCCACGTTTCCACGGCCATTTCACGAATTGGTACGACACGCTCAAAATGCAGCCTATCGGCGACTTGTTTATCTCAAGCGTGGATAACGGAAACTTTGTAGCGTCACTGTGGAGCTTGAAAGAAGGCTGCCTGGACTTGCTGCACGAACCGTTGCTGCGGCAGAGCGCCTTGGATTCCCTGGCCGATCATCATCGCATCTCTTCCGGAAAAGCCAACAGCCGTGATTTCTGGAACGGCCTATTTAAACTGTCCGCCGTGCAGGAATGGCTGCCGCGCTTGCTGCGGCAGGCGCCCGAGGAATTGGGCGATCTGCAGCCGCGCGTGGATGCTCTGCGCGAACAGGCGCAAGACTTCACGCCTTGGTATCTGCCTGAGTATGAGCCTTTGAGAGGCGCGTCGGGACTGGCCTTCGGCGATGCCAAGCTGACACCGGGCAACTGCGCTTTGTACTACCGGGACCTGGAGAACCGTTTGCAGCAAACCGCGATCCAACCGGGAATATCGGGTGAAGTCGCGGCGCAGGCGCGCAGGCTGCGTGATCAATTGCCCGCTTGCCGCCGCCGTCTAGAGGCGTTGGCCGCGCGCTTGCAGACCATGTACGACCGTTGCCAGCAATTGTCGGATGAGATGAACTTCAGCATGCTGGTGGATAAGGGCCGCAACCTACTCTCCATCGGTTACGACGCACGCGCGGAAAAACTGAGTAAGGCCTGCTATGACCTGCTGGCGTCGGAAGCCCGCAGCGCCACATTCATCACCGTGGCGAAAGGCGAAGCCGTTCAAGATGCATGGTTCAAGTTAGGCCGCCAGCACACGGTTTGTGAAAAAGAAATGGCCATGATTTCCTGGACAGGCACCATGTTCGAATACCTGATGCCGGCCATTTGGATGAAATCGCATCCCAATACTTTGCTGGACAGGGCCGCCCGTTCGGCCGTGCGCGCTCAGCAATCTTACGGCAAAAATCACCGCGTCCCCTGGGGCATATCCGAAGCGGCCTATAGCAAGACCGACGCGAACGGCAACTTTCAATACGCCGCTTTCGGCGTACCGGGTCTGGCGCTCAACGTGGCGCGGGCCGGCTCGTTGGTCATCTCACCATACTCCAGCTGTCTCGCGCTGGCGGTAGACCCAGTAGCTTCCGTGCAGAACCTGATGATTATGGCGCGCAAAGACTGGCTAGCCGAATATGGATTTTACGAATCGGCCGACTACACCGGTTCGAGCGGCGGCTCCTTCCGCGAGCGTAAATACAAGCTGGTTCACTGTTGGATGGCGCATCACCAGGGCATGAGCTTAGCCGCCATCTGCAACACCTTATACAACGATATATTTCAGCGCTGGTTCCACGCCGAGCGCCTGGTGCAGGCGAGCGACCTGATCTTGCAGGAGCGTCCGCTGCGAGTGAAGCCTATCGCCGATTTTCAACCGCGGCGCGTGATGGCGTTCGACGCCAAGAGCGCGGACGCGCATGCGAATTAATGTAATTGCGGCCATTCCACAATCTGCGCCAGATTGTTGAAGCTATCCGTCCATGGCCGCAAGCCCGCGCGTGAGGCCATCGGCTGCGCGTGTACTTTGACGGTCTCGTTTTCGAATACGGCCGGGTTTTTGCTTACCAGCATCCACTCGGTCGGCAACAGCAGTTCCTCCGGATTCTCATGGGTTTTGACATCCACGGCCCGATAGCCGATTTCATTCGCCAATTGCGCCACCACCGGTGCCAGTTTCAGATAGTTGTTGGAGACGTGGAAAACCATCATGCCATCCGGCTTTAAATGGCGCACATACAAGGCCATGGCTTCGCGCGTGAGCAGATGCAGCGGAATGGCATCACCTGAAAAGGCATCCAGCGCAAGCACATCAAAGGGCGGAGTTGTGTCCTGCTCCAGAGAAAGACGCGCGTCTCCCTCGACTATCTCGACGCGAGCGGCCGATTCGCGCGTGTAGAAGAAAAGCGACTCGGCCATGTCGATCACTTGCCGGTTGATTTCGTAAAAGCGAAAAGTGTCGCCTGGCTTTCCATAAGCCGCAATTGTGCCGGTTCCCAAACCGATGATGCCCACACGTTTGGGGCCGGGGAAAAATTCGCGCAGCGCGATACCAATACCAGTTTCCGCGCCGTAGTATTTAATGGGCAGCCGTTGACGGTCCCGGGCCAAGTATTCCGCGCCGTGCTGAATGGTGCCATGGAACAAAGTCCTGGTTTGCTCGGGGCCCGCTCTGGGCGATTGCACGACCCGCAAAGAACCATAAAAGCTGCGGCGCAAGGATAATGCGTTTTCGCGATAACCCCGCACGTTTGCCGCGCAGGCCGCAATCATGCAACCCAGCACGCCCGCCCACAACAACCGCGCCGCCCATTGGCCGCTATTCCAAGTCAACAACAGCGCCATGCCGGCCGTAATGCATAAAGCTACTGGCAATTCGTAGATGCCGGCAAAGATGTGAGGAGCGATGATGCCGACGAAGATGGCGCCCGCCGCGCCGCCGAAGGCGATCATCAAGTAAAAGCCGGTCAATCCGGAAGCTCCGGGGCGCAGGCGATAGAGTTCGCCTTGGCAAAACGTGCAGCAAACGAACAACCCGATGAGAAAGATGGGCAGGCTGACTTGAATGGCCTCCATCGCATTAATGTTGTAAATGGCGTAACCGAGGATGCCCAGCGCGAATGCCAACAAGCGCAGCCATAGCGAGCGGACATAAAAACGCTGTGATCCGAAGCCCAATACGAAACTCAGCAAGTAGAGGGCAAGGGGCAACACCCACAGCAGGGGAACGGGCGCCACGTTTTCATCGATATGGTTGGTGACGGAAAGCAGCAGCATGGAACCGCAAGCCGATAATCCAAACCAGTAGGCTTTTTGCAAGCTAGTCACGCGCGGCTCGTCAAGATCTTTCGCTGCTTGCACGCTTCGATTAGCCTTGCGGCCCAGCCACGCGACTAACACACAAAGCGCCGCAAACAACACGTAGATGATTGACCACGAATGACTCTGCAGCGGAGCGTCCCAATGAGGCTCTACCAGAAGCGGATAAGCCAGCAAAGCCGCCAGCGAAGCAAAATTCGAGATCGCGAAGAAACGATACGGCATTTGGTGGCCGTCGCGCGCCAGCCACGCCTGCAGCAGCGGGCTGGTGGCCGACAACACGACGAAGGGCAAGCCGATAGTGGCTGTCAGCATGGCTAAAATCTGCCACGAGGGGTCCACGGACGGCCCGGGCTTCCAGCGTTCCGTGGGTCCGATCGGCAGTAACGCCAACGAGGCCGCGAGCAACGCGATGTGGAGCATCGCCTGCTTCCACCGGTTCAAATAGCGCGTCACCAGTAGGGCGTAAAGATAACCCACCAGCAGCGCCGTTTGAAAAAAGACCAGGCACATGGACCAGACCGCAGCGGACCCGCCAAACCATGGCAGAATTCGCTTGGCGATGAGAGGTTCCAACGCAAACAGTAAAAATGCGCTGGAAAAGATGGTAACGCCTGATAAAGCGCCGCGCCGGCCGCTGTTAGGAGCATTTAACATATCATGTAATTCGGTGTCTGAAGGACGGGGTTGCACATGCGAATGACCAGACGGCAGGCTTTAGCGTTACCGCCCGCGTTTCTGCTTCTTTCGAGCTGCCAGGATACAAATAAGAGAATGCGCGCAATCAGCAAACAGGCCTGGGGCAAGCTGCCTACGGGCGAAGAAATCGACTTATATACGCTCCGTAACGCCGCTGGGCTGGAAGCGACGATCACCAATTTCGGCGGACGCCTGGTTACGTTGAAAGTTCCCGATCGAAACGGCAAGTTTGAGGATATCGTTCTCGGCTTTGACACTTTCGATCTCTACGCCGCCAAGAACCCATTTTTCGGCGCGCTGGCCGGCCGGTATGCCAACCGCATCGCCAATGGCGAATTCAAGCTTGACGGCCAAACCTACACGCTCCTCAAAAACAATGGCCCGAACACGCTGCATGGCGGTGCGATCGGTTTTGACAAAAAGGCTTGGCACGGCGAACTAATCACCGCCAATGACGGCCCGGCGCTGCAGATCACGTATCTGAGCAAAGACGGCGAGGAGGGGTTTCCCGGAAACTTGCGCTCAGCGGTCACCTACTCGTTGACCGACGATAACGCTCTGCACATCGATTACGCGGCTACCACGGACAAAGACACGGTGCTGAACTTGACGAACCATTCCTACTTCAATCTGGCTGGGCATGGGCACGGTAAGATCCTCGATCATCAACTTGTTCTTAACGCGGACCAGTTTACGCCGGTCAATGCCAACCTGATTCCCACCGGCGAATTGCGCCCGGTGGACGGAACGCCTTTCGATTTTCGCCGCGCCACTGCGATTGGGGCGCGCATCGATTCAAAAGATCAGCAGATGCAATACGGCGAAGGGTACGACCACAACTTTGTCATTAAACGCTCCAGCAAGGACGCAGTGCTGGCGGCGCGCGTTTCGGACGGGGAGTCGGGCCGCGTCATGGAAGTACACACCACGCAGCCAGGCGTCCAATTCTATAGCGCGAATCACCTAGTCGGCGAGATTAAAGGAAAAGGCGGGGCCATCTACAGTGCCCGCTGCGCATACTGCTTTGAGACGCAGCATTTCCCCGATTCACCAAATCACCCGGAGTTCCCCACCACCGAACTCAAACCAGGCGAACAGTTCAAGGAATCAACCATCTTCCGGTTTTCCGTAGCTTAGCCCAAAGCGTCGTTTACTCAGGAAGCGGTTTTCAAAGGCTGCGGAGCCGCTTGCGCGTTCAATTGCGCCATCTTATACAGCATCAAATCAATCACGGCGGCGTCGCCGCACTTGGAATTAATCATCAAGTGATACAAATCGCGCTGCGGCCAAACTTTGCCGTAATATTTCTTGATAAACGCCATCCGCTCGCTATCCACGCGCTCCAGCAGTTCCTCGGCTTCGGCCCGGCTCTTGCCCTTAGCCCGTAAGCGCCGCATTTTTTCTTCGTAAGGCGCATAGATAAAAACATGCATAGCGTCCTTCCGTTCCCGTAAAAACCAGGGCGCCGCCCGCCCCACGATGATGCAATCGCCCTTGGCCGCGGCATTATTCACGACGCTCTCAAAAAGCGGGGCCAGGCTTTCCGCGTCCAGCAACTCTAACTTGGCGCCGCCGGAATAGCTCTCTTCGTAACTGCCCCGCATGAACGTTTTGATGAGTCGGTAGTAGGCGGAATCCACCTTTTCCTCCCGCCGTTCCACCGAAGCCACGTCACATTTCAGACGCCGGGCGATCTCACAAGTCACTTCTCGGTCCCACAGCTTCCAGCCCAGGCGCGCCGCCAGAGCTTGAGCAATACCGCCGGCCCCGCTGCCATACTCGCGTTCCACCGTTATGACTTTGACCACGTTTGTCTCCTGCTGGCCATATTGTATGTTGTTTTCGCAGCGCGGGTAACGGAATGCGAATTGTAAACGCCCCAATAGAAAGTAGCCGCGTCGCTTTCCAGGTAACTCGCGCGCAAAACGGGCGCTGGGATCCCCCTTTACGTTCTGTGTAACTCGCGCAAAACGGGCGCCGGACGCGCCCTTTGCGCTTTAGTTGATAATTGATATTTCAGTAAACCCAACCAGGTTGCCGGAATCCTAACAAGTTCTTACTATGTGGATTGTTCGACTCGCGCTTCAGCGACCGTATACATTTGTCGTTTTATCTTTGATGCTGTTCATTTTGGCGCCCGTGATTATTTCGCGCACGCCCGTGGACATCTTTCCCAACATCGATATTCCGGTTGTCAGCGTGGTGTGGCAATATACCGGCCTCTCCGCCCAGGAGATGGCCGAACGCATCGTCTATAACAGCGAGCGCACCATCACCAGCTCGGTCAACAATATCGAACACATGGAATCGCAGTCGATGAACGGCATCTCCGTCATCAAGATCTTTTTGCAGCCACACGCGAATTTGGCGGCGGCCATTGCCCAGGCCACCGCTGTCTCTCAAACGCAGCTCAAAATGCTTCCTCCCGGCACGACACCTCCTTTCATCGTGTCCTACAGCGCCTCGGCGGTGCCGATTGTGCAACTCGCGCTTTCCGGCGTTGGCCTTAGCGAGCAGCAATTGTACGATCTCGGCCAGAACTTTCTGCGGCCGCAATTAGTGACCGTGAACGGCACCACCATTCCCAATTCCTACGGCGGCAAACAGCGCCAGGTACAGGTGGACCTTAACAACCAGGCGCTGCAATCGAAGGGCCTGGGGCCTTCGGATGTTGTGAATGCCATCGGCAGTCAAAATCTGATCCTTCCGGGGGGCACCTCAAAAATCGGCTCGCTCGAATACGACGTTCAGATTAACGGCAGCCCGAAAACCGTCGAGGAACTGAACAATCTGCCGATCAAATCGCAAAACGGCGCCACGATCTATATCCGCGACGTGGCGCACGTCCGCGACGGCTATCCGCCGCAGACTAATATTGTCCGCTCTAACGGCCAGCGCGGCTCGCTCATGTCGGTGTATAAGAACGGCGATGTTTCCACGCTCGACATCCTTGCCGGCGTCCGCAAAATTTTGCCTTCCATTGAGGCCACGCTCCCTCCCGAGCTCAAAATAGACCTGGTCGCAGACCAATCCATTTTTGTCCGCGCCTCTATCAACGCCGTGTTGCGCGAAGGCTTGATTGCAGCCTGCCTGACGGCCATTATGATCCTGGTCTTCCTGGGAAGCTGGCGCAGCACGCTCATCATCGCCATCTCCATTCCGCTTTCCATACTTTGCTCGATTTTTACGCTGAGCGCTCTTGGCGAAACCATCAACATCATGACGCTGGGCGGCTTGGCCCTGGCCGTTGGAATCCTGGTGGACGACGCCACGGTCGAAATTGAGAACATCAACCGCAACTTCGAAATGGGCAAAGAGATTGAGCAAGCGATTCTGGACGGGGCCGCCCAGATTGCCGTTCCGGCGTTCGTTTCCACTCTCAGCATCTGCATCGTGTTCGTGCCCATGTTTTTCCTGACGGGCGTGGCTCGTTATCTGTTTGTGCCGCTGGCCGAAGCGGTTTCCTTCGCCATGCTGGCGTCCTACCTTCTCTCGCGCACCATTGTGCCGACCATGGCCAAATACCTGCTCAAGGGGCATCACCACCATGTGGCCACGGCGCGCAAGAGCCGTAATCCCTTCGTTTGGTTCCAGGAGACCTTTGAGAACATCTTCGAACGCACGCGTCTTGCTTATCGCTCGCTGCTTGAAAAGTGCATTCGCCATCGGGCGTTTTTTACCATTTGCTTCTTCCTGGTTTGTATTGCCTCGCTCGGCCTGTTTCCCTGGCTGGGCCAGGACTTCTTTCCCGACGTGGATAGCGGCCATATGCGCCTGCACATCCGCGCCCGCACCGGCACGCGCATTGAGGAAACGGCCCGGCTTTGCGATTTGGTGGAGAACCGCATACGCGAGATAGTGCCGCCGGCCGAAATCGAAAACATACTGGACAACTTAGGCCTTCCCTACAGCGCGCTCAATACTTCTTACTCGAACAACGGAACGATTGGCCCGGCGGACGCCGATATTCTGATCTCGTTAACGGAAAAGCACGGGCCCACCGCCCGCTACATGGCCGAAATCCGGCGCCGTTTGCCAGAGGAGTTTCCGGGCATCGTTTTCTACTTCCTGCCAGCGGATCTGGTGAGCCAGATTCTCAACTTGGGCTTGCCCGCGCCGATCGACGTTCAAATCGTCGGACGAAATGAGGAGGCAAATCGGGTTCTTGCCAGCAAACTATTGGAAGAGATCGGCTATGTTCCGGGCATTACCGACTTGCGCGTTCAACAGCCGTTCAATCAGCCCAAACTCTTTATCAACCTGGATCGAACCAAGGCGCAAACCGTCGGCTATAGCGCGCTCAACGTTGCCGGAAACGTGCTAGTCTCGCTCAGCGGCAGCTTCCAAACCACGCCGACGTTCTGGCTGAATCCGCGCAATGGAGTCAGCTATAACGTTTCGACGCAAACTCCGCAACCCGAAGTGTCCTCTCTGCAAGATCTAAAAAACATCCCGCTCACGGTGGGCGGCGGCTCACAGCAGATATTGGCCGGTCTGGCCAATTTCCAGCGCGGCACCGGCCCGGCTTCCGTTTCGCATTACAATATTGCACCCGTGATTGATATTTTTGCGGGCGTGCAGGGGACCGATCTTGCCGACGTCTCCCGCCAGGTTGATCAGGTTATTGCGAGAAACAAGAAAAACGTGGTGCGCGGGACGCAAGTGGTGGTCCGCGGGCAAGTGGAAACCATGCGTACTTCTTTTATTGGCCTGACCGTCGGGCTCGTTTTTTCCATTGTTCTGGTTTACATGCTTATTGTGATCAACTTTCAATCCTGGCTTGACCCATTCATTATTATTTCCGCACTGCCCGCCGCCCTCGCCGGCATCGTATGGATTCTGTTCCTGCTGCATACCACGGTCAGCGTTCCGGCGCTAACCGGCTCCATCATGTGCATGGGCGTGGCCACCGCCAATAGCATTCTGGTGGTGAGCTTCGCGAAAGAGCAACTGCCCGATTGCAATAGTTCCGCCGACGCCGCGCTGCTGGCGGGTTTCACGCGCTTCCGTCCGGTCATTATGACGGCCGGAGCGATGATCATCGGGATGCTGCCGATGGCGCTAGGCTTAGGTGAGGGAGGCGAACAAAATGCCCCACTGGGCCGGGCGGTAATCGGCGGTCTTTCATTCGCCACGGTGGCTACACTATTTTTTGTCCCCGTGTTCTTCAGCCTCTTGCACGCCAAGCGGAAAGGCGCTGAAGTACATGACTAAAGTTATGTCCAGGATGGTCACGTTTCTAGGGTTTGTCGTGGCGCTGGCCCTGGTGGCTGCGCTGGTGTTTTCGGGCATTGCGCCGCGGCTGCGCGCTCGTCAGGCTTTGGTGAAACTGACCCAAATCACAGCCGCGCCCCCGGTCGCGGTATTGCATGCCAGCCGGGCCGCGAAGGCCGAAGAGGTGATTCTGCCCGCCAATATCCAGGCGTTTGTGGATGCGCCCATCTATGCGCGCACCAACGGCTATTTGAAGCGCTGGTATTTCGACATCGGCGCGCATGTGAAACAAGGCGACCTGCTAGCCGAAATCGAATCTCCTGAAATCGATCAGCAATTGCAGCAGGCGCGTGAAGAGTTGAACACCGCGGAAGCCAATCTGCACCTTTCTCAAATCACGGCTGAGCGCTATACCGGCCTTTTCAAAACCGATTCCGTGGCCAAGCAGGATGTCGACAACGCCGTGCAAGATGCAGCGGCCAAAAGCGCCACCGTGAAATCCGCCCAAGCCAACGTGGACCGTTTGCAGCAATTGGTCAGTTTTGAAAAAGTGCTGGCGCCCTTCACAGGCGTACTCACAGCCCGCAATACCGACGTGGGCCAGTTAATTCAATCGGGCCCTTCGCAAGGAGGCACGGCCACCCGTGAACTCTTCCATGTCGCTACCGTGGACAAGCTGCGCGTGTTCATTAATGTTCCGCAAGTCTACTCGCACGAAACCAAGCCTGGCATGCACGCTGATCTCACGGTACCTGAATTACCCGGCCGCCGCTTTACCGGAACCGTGGTGCGGACGGCTGACGCCATAGATCCCGCGACGCGTACGCTGTTAGTAGAAGTGGACCTTGCGAACTCCGCCGGCCTGCTCTTCCCAGGCGCCTATGCCGAGGTACACTTCGCCCTCAAGAACAATGAACAAACACTGGTCATCCCGTCCACGTCACTCATTTTCGGCACACAGGGATTGCGTGTGCCGGTGATTGCCCCAGGCAGCAAGATTGCGCTGCTACCGGTCATTGTGGGCCGTGATTTCGGAACCACGGTCGAGATCCTTTCCGGCCTCCCCGCCGGCGCGACTATCGTGGCCAACCCGCCTGACTCACTAGTAGAAGGTGAATCCGTCCGCGTGATGCAGCCGAAACACGCGCAACCCGCGGCAGCGGAATAGCCGTTACGCCGCTTCGGCGCGCATTTGAGGGCTGGAGGGCGCGGCGCAATGCTGATTTCGCATCTGTTTTTGAGTGAGATACGATTCGATTTCTTGATTTGAAAATTCGAACCCATTTTCCTCGGGATTGACGACCCGCCGGTTTTGTTGGGCGGCTTCCTTTTCTTGTGCGCGGCGGGCGTGCTCTTCCCGTTGGCGGCGTTCCTGCTGCAGGGCGCGAAGTTCGGCGGATTGTTTATCGGTACGGCGCGAAAGGCACGCTTCCTGTAATTGGAGGCTGCGGATTTGCTTTTCGTAGGTGAGGAAGGTGTGGACGTCGATGAGCGATTCGCGTAGTTCGGGTTTGTGTGCGGCGAACTGCTCGGCGAATTCGATACGGCCTTTCGCGAAGATAGCCATTTCCAGCGCAAGACTGCGCCGCGTACGCCAAGCGGTTTCCGCTAACGATTGGACGAGATTGGATTCCTGCAAGCCGACCGGCTGGAATTCGTTTTGATAGTCGCGGAGGAGTTGGCCGTATTGGGTGACGTCGGCAGTGGGAAGCAGCGTGGAGCAGCCGGTTAGCACGGAAGTGACGGCGCTTAGGTGGGCGTTCGCGGCGGCGGCCGGGATAACGGGCTCGGACGTTTTCTCTTGTGTATCGGCAAACACTTCTTCAGTTGGGGTGGCGAGATTTTTCGCCGGGGCGGCATGCTGAGCGGCTTTGCGGGCTAATTTGTTGGCTTTGCGCTCGGCGGCGCGACGGATGGATCGTGGGGTCATGGTTTTTTCCTCCAAAAATGGCAATGGCCCGCGGGACAGGTGGAAGCCTGTACGCGAGCCTGCCGGAGCGTAGCATGCGGTGGGCTAAAAACGAACTGTGGAAATTGTACAGTTTTGAGAATTGGTTTTAGATTCAGTTAGATTCGGGCGAAAAATATTTTTTGAAATTTGTCACGGGGGGTTGACTGGCTACGCTTTGGCTTTGACGAGCGTAGACTGCGGGCCGCAAGTTATCGTGAACCCCATTTCGTGAGCACTGGCGCACACAGTGTCAGAAATTTGAAAGGCGAAACATGCTGCACTGATCTCGGAAGTCACGGACACCGTGCTGGAAGAGGTAAAAGCGTGGCAGGATCGGCCCCTGGAAGCACTGGACCCGATTGTCTATCTGGATGGACAACCGGGCTGTGTATACGGCGGTTGGAAAATGATGAACGGAATGATAGTCGATCAAAGCGTCAGGTGACACCGGGCTTGGGGTTGCTTGAGATAAACGCTATGCGATGGCAGGAGCAGGCATGCAAATTGGTTGGCCAGGACGGTCAAATTGTTTGTTCAGCAGCGGCTCCGGAGCCAAACCAACACTCTAAAAATGAGCCGACCTTTTTATCATGTCGATAACCTCCTCTTGGCGCTGAGCTGCTGGCATACTCCTCGCCATATGTAACAGTACTTTTCGTTGGCGACACGGGGCTTCGACAGAGCTTCGAAGCCATGAAGCCGAGTGATGTGCCCGTCAGTGCGATCTTGCAATTTTCGAGCCATTTGATGGTATAGCAAACCTTCAGATTCGTGCCCGAACCGCAACATTCATTTCATCCCCAAGTAATAACAACGCTGTAAGCTCTACTTGTCGGATCCCACTGTAACGCTGCATAGAGCCTCTAGGCCAGTCATACGCTCGTTCACAGCCCTAGTCCCCCGAAACAAATGGATCAGAGGAAGATGATGATTAAACCAGTTGTGGTGTTGATTGCAATTGCGGCGAGTACGCTGCCGGCCTTCGGCAGAGCCAAGAATGTCATTCTTTTCGTCGGTGACGGAGCAGGTATTTCAAGCCTGAACGCCGCCAGCATTTATGGCTACGGAAAACCTCGGGCTTTATACATCCAACAGATGCCGTATTTGGCTCTGGCCGACACGTCGTCAGCGAAGGAATGGGTCACTGACGGTGCCGCATGCGCATCTGCATGGGCTACTGGCCACAAGACACGTAACGGTGTAGTTTCCATGTCAGATGACGCGGAGCGCGATGTGAAGGACGGCAAGATCTACAAGACGGTCATGGAGTATGCGATGGAGCAAGGCCTAGCTACCGGTGTCATCTCGAACGAAGACCGGGCAGGAGTTGCCGACGCGGCGGTTTCCGCCGTATCGCTGGAAGATGAGCACACAGCGGAAGAAGTTCCAGTTCTCGCCGCAGGCCCCGGCTCCGACAGTGTCCACGGCTATATCTCAAACACCGACGTTTTTCACATTATGATGTCCGCCTTCGCATGGGATGACGGACAATCCTCGGTCCAATAATCCGAATAAAGACTTCAAGGAGTTGAACTATGGAGAAGCGAAAACTCGTCTTGTCCAGCGTGTGTCTGCCGCTTGTTAGAGGCGCGTACTCCGCACTTTCTCGGGACACCAGCGTAACGCTACCGGCAAGGGGCTCTAGTGAACCAAAACGGCTGCGTGAAATACGCATAAGTCCAGATTTCCTCAAGGTTATTCTTAGCTTCCATTTTGGAATGTTTAAGCGTTTGAACAGAAACCATTATTTTTCGCAGCCCTTTCTTAAAATGAATCGTACTCAAAATATCCTAATCTTATTGGTTTGCCTGGCGATTTCCGCCATGGCGCAAGCCGATCGCGCGACCCTCTCGGGAACTGTGACGGATTCGTCCGGCGCCGCGATTTCCGGAGTTCACGTCGAGTTGACCGACATCGCAACGGGCTTCCACCGCGATGCCATGACTGGCGGAGTGGGTTCTTACTCGATTGGCACATTGGCGGCCGGCGCTTATAAGGCTACTTTCTCGCACATGTCCTTCCAGACGGTGCAATATGATTCCCTCACATTGCTCGTCGGCGAAAACCGCACTTTGAATGTGCAGCTCCAGGTCGCCACTACCACGCAGGAAACTCACGTGGAGGATGAGGTCTCGCCGATCGCCGAAGTGGGCGCGGAACTCGGCGGCGTGATCGCAAACCAACAACTTGAAAACCTTCCGCTGAATGGCCGCAATTGGGCAAGCTTGATGGCTCTGGTGCCCGGCGCGGTCGACACCGGCACAGGCACTGCCAGCAGCATCCGATTTGTCGGACACGCCAACGACGATAATAACTTTCGCCTCGACGGCGTCGATGATAACGGTGTCATCCACCAGTATCAAAACGTCGCCTTCCGGCTGCAGATCCCGACCGAATCGATCGCGGAATTTCGAGTGAACGCGTCGACTTACGGCGCGACGGAAGGCGGCGCGCCCGCTGGGCAGGTGGAGATTGTCTCGAGATCCGGCTCGAATGTCTTGCACGGCAGCTTGTACGAGTATTTTCGAAATGACAAACTCGATACCCGAGGGCCCTTCGATCCTTCGACAATTCCTCCGCTGCGGCTGAACCAATTCGGCGCGAGCATTAGCGGCGCAATTCTTAAGAACAAGTTGTTCTTCTTTGCGAACTATGAAGGATTAAGGCAGTCGATTGGACAGACGCTGATTGGATTCGTCCCCAGCGATTCGTTCCGCGCCGCGGCGCTGTTGAAGTCGCCGCAAATCGCGCCGTTGCTCAATGCTTATCCGCATGCGACCATTCCGACCGCCAGTGCGGATACGTCGGAACTGATCACCACAGCCGCGCAAAGGCAGACGGAAGATTCGGGACTGATCCGGCTTGATTACCGCCTCAACGACGCGAATACCTTCTTCGCCCGCTACAACGTGGACGCCGCTTATCTCGATACGCCCAAGGGCAATATCGGCGATCACACCACCACCAACTCTCATCCGATGAACGGAGTGATTGGGTATCTGCACGTTTTCTCTCCCACCATGTTCAACCAGGTGGAGGTGGGCATCAACCGGATTTATTCGCTAGCGGTCACCAATAGCTTGCTTTATAACGCTACCGGGATCGAGGCGGCGCTCACGGTCCCCGGCTACGAAACCTTGAACTCGTATGCCCCAAGCCTGGTTGTTCCCACGACGGGCACCCTGGTGGACCGCTGGACGAAGGTGATGGGGAAACACACCTTCCAGGCTGGCGCCGAAATGCGAATTATTCACTACGACCGTAATAATGTTGCGGGCAACGGTCTCGCCTATGCGTCGCGTCCGGCCTTTGCCGCCGACCAGATGAACCTGTTGACGCTGGTCAACGAGATTCCGGTCACTGGCCAGCACGAGGTGCAATACGCTGGCTATGTTCAGGACACGGTCAAGTTGCTGCCGAACCTCACCGTAATGATCGGCTTGCGTTACGATTTCTTCAATCGTTTCCACGAGATCTATGGCCGTGATCATCCGTTCGATATTCAGACCTGCGGCGGTTACTGCCCGGTTGGATCGCAATTCTCGCTTCCCGTGTACGACGACTTTCAGCCGCGCGCCAGCATCGCATGGGCACCGAAGGCGTTCGGCGGCAAGACAGTCATCCGCATTGGGTCGGGACTCTACGCTGGAGAAGGTACGGTGGACGATTTAACCGGCCCCAACGACAGCTACGGGACCCGCTATGTGCTTTCGAGCGCCCAAGCCCCCGGGCTGACCTACCCGTACACGAGTTTTCTGCAACAGGCGCAGTTCTCAGCCGTGGCGCCCCGGGCGCTCCAGCGTCAACGCGGAGATGGCGAGGTCGCCGAATGGAGCCTGCAGATCCAGACCGAGCTGGGTGATGGATTCACGCTCTCCACCGGCTATCAGGGCAGCCACGGTTATAAAATTTTCTCCCGGAACTATGTAAACGTGATCGATCCCCTGACCGGGCAACGCCCCTTACCCGCGTTCGGCCAAATCGATATCAAGAGAACGGATGGAGTGACGAGTTTTCAAGGTTGGCAGAGTTCATTGCAAAAGCGCTTCCACAGCGGCTGGTTGTTCTCAGCGAATTATATGTGGGGACATTCGCTGAACGACGGCGCGGTGGGCGGTGGCGAAGCCGACTATCCCCAAAACGTCGCATGCCGTGCCTGCGAGTACGCGAACAGCGACCAGGACGTGCGGCACTCGTTCTCAGCCAACGCCGTTTATGAGCTACCGTTCGGCCAAGGCCGCAAGTACCTGAGCGGGCCAAGCTTCGCGAGGGCCGTGTTCGGTGGCTGGGAATGGAGCTCGATCTTCACGGCGCGCACCGGAATTCCCGTCAACGTCACGGTCGACCGCAGCGCCAGCGCGGTGCCTGACGGAAACTCGTTATCGCCGCAGCGCCCGAATCTGATTTCAGGCGTGTCGCTCATTCCGGCGGGCGGCCAAACTGTGAATAACTGGATTAATATCGCGGCGTTCGCCGTTCCGGCCAATGGGACCTTCGGCGACGCGGGACGAAACCTGCTTTGGGGACCGGGGTTGTGGCAGTTCGATACGAGCCTCGGCAAGAAGTTCCGCCTGACCGAGCGCTTTTCAGCCGAATTGTCGGCCTCAGCCTTCAATGTGTTTAATCGCGCCCAGTTCGGGCTACCCGCCGGCGATATCTCCAGCGCGGCGTTCGGACGCATCACGACCACTGTGAACAGCAGCGTGACAGGAAGCGGTACACCACGCCAGTTTCAGTTCATGGTGCGCGTCGCCTTTTAAAGGGCAGCTTAGTTCGCGGAAGGCGTGCTGCCTTTTCGATCTTCAACAATGGACTAACAATAAGGGGAAACGGTGCTTCGACGGCACCGTTTCTGGCTTCTTAGCCAGTTACTCCTGGAATGGCCCCGGCCAAATAGCCTTGCCGGTTTTCCGTCGATTTTTAGGTGTTTGTTGCCTAGTATTCATTTCCGGTTGCTAACCTCCATCAAGGACCACAGAAGAAGAACCAAAGGCCGCCTTCGCTCTGACCGCCAAAGGCATTGCAACGCCTAAGTCAACGCGCCCGAACTGTCTGCCGATGGCCTTGCACAAAGGAACACATATGAAACAGAGAATCGCAATTTTTACGTTACTATTGTCGACGCTGAGCTTATATTCGCAGGAGCTGCAGCGGAAGTTACAAGTTTTGACGCCCGCGGAGGCCGACCCAAGTCGCCTCCTGCCGCCCCCGCCGAAGGACGGTTCAGCTAACCAACAGAAGGAATTGGCCGAGGTCCGTCGCCTGGTTAAGACCCGAACGCCAGAAAGATATAAAGAGGCCGTGTGGGACAACGAGCATGAAGACCCCACGGCGTTTGCAGCTACGATCGGGCCAGGCTTCGATCTGAATAAGCTGCCGGCGACCGCAAAGCTGCTGGCGGCAGTCATGAACGATCAATCGGTTATGGCCAGCAAAGCCAAGGAGTACTTCCACCGCAAATTTCCTGTGGCCGCCGATCAATCAGCGGCCTCTTCCTATCACGAGTGGTCATGCGACACGGACGTCAAGAAACCGGTTGACCGCCCTCTGCGTTCCTATCCGAGCGGTCACGCGACGATGGGTTATTCCGTTGGAATCGTTCTGGCGGCGTTGATGCCTGACAAGGCCCAGGTCATCCTAGCGCGCGCAGCGGAGTATGCATATAGCCGCGAGATTTGCGGCGATCACTACCATGCAGACGTTGAAGCCAGTCACGCCCTCGGCACCGCCGCCGGGATCATGTTGTTGAACAATGCTTTTTTGAAACCCCAAGTGGCAGCCGCCAGGGCTGAGTTGGTGGCTGCCCATCTAACAGGGCAGTAGGCTTGTGACAGCGGCCCGTCCCAAAGCGAGCCGTGGTCCCCTGGGCTGAGACAAACGGTTAAGACACTGCTTGCCGTTCGATGAAAAACACTCGACCGGAAAGATAACTGTAGTGCGGAATGATTTCTGGCTGGCGAAGCGGAGGCGGGCCATGTTGGAGAACAACCCGCCGAGGAATAACCAACCGGAAACTCATCGAGACGATGAGGCCGGGAACGGTGTGCGCATCGTTCCCGGACCACTCGATCACATCGGATCGATAGATTTCCCATGCCTGAAAAAACTCATCCAGTAAGCCGCCGCGTAGCGGCCCCCCTTTTCTGCGAGGCAAGATGGGCCTCAAACTCCTCCGGCGGCACGTAGCCGAGCGCGGAGTGAAGCCGCTTCTGATTTGTAGACTTCAGAAACTCTTGGATGCCTGCTTTCGCTTCCGCCAGATCCCGGTATTCGTTGCGATGCACTTCTTCATACTTCAGCGTTTTCATGAACGATTCGCAGGCCGCGTTACCCCATGGATTCGCACCTCGATCAAAAAATGGAGGCCGTAACGAAGCTTGAGTCGGATGGCATCTCCTCATTCCGTCGGGTTGGTTCAGCCCTCGGCGTAGCGCCAACGCCAGGCCGATCAGGTCAAAGTTAGCGCAGCGCAACGGGAGCAGGTTCTGGCGTTGGCCACCGATTTTCCGGGTTGTGGAACGATCCCGGAACCGCCAATCGCGAACGCAAGGGCATGGTCCGGCTCCTGGTCGAAGATGTCACTATTCGAAAGGGCGAACAGATTCAGCTGGACATTCGTTTCCGCGGGGGCATGTCGAAAACACTGACGTTGCCACGGCCGTTAAGTTATTGCCAGAGCCGCAAAACAAAATCCCGCAATGGTAGCCGAGATGGATCGGCTGTTGGAAGACTACAACTATGCCGACACGGCTAGAATCCTAAAGGGGTTTTAGGACCGGCGACGGCGTGCCGGTAACGTCAATAGCCGTAGGCTACGTTCGAAAGGCCTACGGACTGAAGAGCCGATTCGACCGGCTCCGTGAACGTGGCATGCTTACCATCTCTGAGATGGCCAGAGCTTGCGGAGTTTCAATAAACACGATCGGCCACTTGCGGCAAAAGGGCCTGATCCCGGCGCACGCCGCTAATGATCGAACCCAGTTTCTGTTTGAGGATCCGGGCCCAAATCCGCCGAAGAAGCACAGCCGCCAAGTCCCGAATAAAGCGGCCTGAGGCACGCGGCGATAAATAAACACTACGCGACTCTTTCCGAAGTTGCCGGAATGGCTCAGCTGGCAACCTTCTTGCCAGCTGGAGCTTGTTCCCACCCTTTTCCCCTGAGCGGGAAAGTTACTCTGAAAGTCGACCCTTCGCCGAGCGTGCTCTCGACCGCAATCCGTGCATTATGAGCCTCAGCAATCCATTTCGCGATCGACAGCCCGAGTCCAGCGCCTCCCATTTCGTGCGACCTGGCCTTATCGGCACGATAAAACCGCTCGAAAATGTGTGGAAGGTCCTGCGCTGAGATGCCGATGCCTTCGTCTTGGACCGCAATGATTGCGGACTCGGCTTGAATGCTGACTGTGGTCAGAATGCCCGTTCCGGCCATCGAATATTTGATCGCATTGTCCAGCAAGACAAGAATCAATCGTCGGATTGAATTGGCATCACCAATGATGATTACGGCAGCACGAGGAATTTCAGACCGCAGCAAAATACCTTTCGATTGGGCGAGCGCCGCCGCACTGGCAATCGCCTCTCGAGTTACTTCTGATAGGTCTGCCTTAGCGTAAGAGAACTCTGCTGCTTGCGAATCGGCTCTCGCTAGGGTCAACAGTTCCTCAATCAGGTTGCTGGTTCGTTCAGCCTCTGACAGGATTTGTGCATTTGCCTCTTCGTACTCGGCGATAGTCCGCTTTTGCTCCTGCATCAACTCCGCTGTCGTGCGTATGATCGCTACCGGAGTTCTGAGCTCGTGGGATGCGTCGGAAGTGAATTGAACAATCCTTTTAAACGCAGCTTCGAGCCTGGACAACATGGCATTGAGAGTTTCCGAGAGCATTCGCAACTCATCCCGAGCAATAGGTAGAGGAAGCCGTTTTGACAAGCTCTGCTCGCTTATTTCGCGTGCTGTCCTCGCAATCTCCTGGATGGGCGCCATTGCGCGGCCACTCAGCCAATAACCGCCGAACCCGGAGCAAAGGATGATGGCCGGAATAACGAGAAGCGCCAACCACCGCAGGCGCTCAAGAACTTGGTCGAAAGCGGTGATTACGGTGGCTACCTGCACCGTGTACCGACGATTGGCTACGTCCACATTTGCAGTGAGCATGCGAACAAGTCTTCCACTTCGCTTAACGGTCTTATAGCGTTCTCGATATTCCTGCTCAGACATATCGGGCACCAAGGCGAGTGTTCGCATTGGCGCCGGCCGATAAACCCATTGGTGCTGTGCGTCCATAACAGAGTACAGGTCACCGCCAGGAGTGAGCCCGGAGTGTTCCTGAAATTCCTGCAGAAGTTCTTTGCCAGATTGCCAGGGAAGGTGCCGCCAAAGAAATGTATGAATTCCCTGTAGCCGTATTGCCAACTCGTTATCGACCGAGGTGTGAATCGCGGCCTGAATCGCCAGATACGTCCCGAACGCGAAACCGATCAATGTGAGGGCTACTACGGCTGAGTACCAAGCTGCCAATCGAACCCTGATTGGGAGCCTGGTCATGAGCCGGAATTCCCCAGCATCCGATATCCGAAGCCGCGGACGGTTTGAATCAGCTTTACGTCGTAGTCGTTATCAATCTTTGCCCGAACTCGTTTAATCAAGGCTTCCAGGGTATTGTCTTCGATGTCGCTTCCGTTGCCCCAGACACCCTCGATGATAGTGTCACGGCTCAAAATCCGGCCAGGCCTTCGCATCAGGAATTCTAACAACGCATATTCCGTCTTGGTTAAAGTGACCGCCTTGTTGGAGCGAGAGACCTGCCCCGACGCCGGATCAAGCACGAGATCGCCGACTCTCAGTTGAGGGTTGTGATCGGCCGGCCCTCGACGAGCGACAGCGCGCAAGCGGGCCATGAATTCGGCTAAGGCGAACGGCTTGGTCAGGTAATCGTCGACCCCGAGGTCCAGTGCCTTTACGATGTCCGCTACCCCATCACGGGCAGTAAGGACCAGGACGGGGGTTCTGTTTTCGGAGGCGCGAAGCTCTCGGGCGACTTCGAAGCCGTTCATTGCCGGCAGCATTAGATCAAGAACAATCGCATCGAACGCACCCTGCTTGGCGGCAAAAAGCCCTTCATCGCCGGCAAACGCAACTATCACAGAATGGTTCTTCTCCTCAAGCGCCTTCTTAAGCAGTAACGCCATCCGTTTTTCGTCCTCAATGATAAGGAATCGCAATGCCGGCCCCTCTCTTGAGGGTATCTGCCGTCCCTGACTATTTGCTGACATGCGAACCGTTCCGAGACCCGCACCGCGAAAGTCAGCGATTTGTCAGGATTCGCAGATAGACTCAGGAAAGAGCATACCGAATGAATTGGCACACCATAAACCTGATGATTCTGCCGCTGGCGTGCCTTGGGCTGCCAATTTTCGCGCAATCATCGGCGTCTTCGCCTCGACTTGGCGACGCTACGCGTCATTATGTCGGCTCAATGGCCTGCAAAACCTGTCACCCGCAGATCTATGAGCGCTGGAGGAAGACGCGCATGGCGAACGTAATTGTCGATCCGAAAGAACACCCGGAAGCCATTCTGCCCGACCTATCGAAACCTGACCCCCTGGTGCATTTTACGAAGGACGAGATTGCATTCGTCTATGGGAGCAAATGGAAGCAACGGTACTTCAAAAAGATTGGCGATGATTACTTTCCGGAACCGGCCCAGTGGGATATCACAAACCAGGTCTGGCGGCCTTATTTCGTCAAGAATGGAACAGACTGGTGGGCAACCCTGTATCCACCGGACAACTTCAAGCGCCCAACCGGGCCGACGTGCGACGGCTGTCACTCGGTCAACTACGACATCAAGACCAAGACGGTCACCGAGTGGAACGTTGGTTGCGAACGTTGCCACGGACCTGGGAGTGAACACGTGAGGCGGCCATCTCAGGCCACGATCGTCAATCCCGCACGTCTCGATTTTGTGAGTGCTAATGACACTTGCATTCAATGCCATTCGCAAGGCCAGCCGTTACACAATCCCATCGAAGGCAAATACTACGACTGGCCGGTAGGATTTCACGTTGGCGAGAAACTTCAGGATTACTGGCGGCTCGAAGAGCACAAGGTTGGGGAGACTTCCTTCACTCACTTTGCGGATGGAACCGCACATAAAAATCGGATGCAAGGAAACGACTTCGTGCAGAGCGTGATGTACAACCGCGGTGTGAAGTGCTCCAGTTGCCACGATGTACACGGAACCGAAAACGATGCCCTGCTGATTAAACCGGCGAATGTGATGTGCCTGGAGTGTCACGGGCCGGGCTCTCCGAACGGTCCTCACACCACCACGATCCAAGAACATACCCATCATCCTGCGGGTTCGGCCGGCAACGAATGCGTTGCTTGCCACATGCCCAAGATCGAGCAAACCGTCGCAGATGTGAACGTCCGTAGCCACACTTTCCGGTTTATCTCGCCGGCAATGACGGATGCGTATAAAATCCCAAACCCTTGCACGACATGCCACAAAGAGAAGACCACTGCCTGGGCAACACAAGAACTAAGAACGTGGGGCACCGTTTCCCCGTGGCGTGTTCAGCAATGAACAAGAGCCATTTGATTCTGGCGTTCCTATCGCTGGTATTCACTCTGTCAGGTCAGACGTTAAAGAAGATCGCGGTAATCGATTTGCCCGACCAGAAGGGCGAGCGCTTCGACTACCTGACCATGGACCAGGAGGATCACTATCTGCTGTCTGCACACCTCGGTCCCGGAATTTTGAATATTGTCGATGTGCGATCCAACAGACTTGTAGCTTCCGTTTCCGCCGTCCCCGGAATTACAGGTCTCGTGTACGTTCCAGGTCTGCGAAAGGTCTACACCTCAGACTGGGGTGAACAGAAGATCGGTGTCGTTGATCTTCACAGCATGAAGGTTCTGAAACGGCTTCCCACCGCGGAAAAGCCGAATGGCAGCACCTTTGCCGCCCCCTTCCGAAAAGTCTATGTTTCAGACACCGTCGGCAAGGCAGTCGCGATCGTTGACGTCGATATAGATCGAATAGTGAAGACATTGTCCTTCACCAGTGAAACTGGAATGCCTGAATACGATTCCTTAGGACGCAAAGTGTACGTCAACCTGCGGACCACCAATCAGGTCGCCGAAATCGATCCTTCTACAGACACTATAGTGGGCCGGTATCCCGTTGAGGGTTGCTTGTTCAATCACGGGATGGCCATGGACGCAGAGCACCACCGGGCTTTTCTGCTCTGCGGAAAAAGTCGAACCTTGACAGTTTTCGCACTGGACACACATCGCGCCATTGCCAACTTACCACTCCCGGCAGGTGCAGACGTGGTGAAGTTCGATCCTGGTCTCGGCCGCATTTACGCTGCCTGCTCGATTGGGGTTATAGCGGTGTACCAGGAGGACGATGCAGACCATTTTCGGAGGCTGGCAGACGTTCCTGTACAAAGACTGGTACACAGCCTCGAGGTAGACGCAACCACGCACCGTGTATACGCTCCCGAGCAGGAAGAGGACGGAAAGCCGGTGGCACGGATCGTAGTGTACGAAGCGATCACTGAAGACAGAACTCCACGATAATGCGACTCGTAGTCCTTTTGCTCACCTCGTTCTCTATCGTTCAAGCAGCATCAGATGCGCCACTGCACTTAGAAAGGACCATCCCCATGCCCGGCGTGCAGGGACGAATTGATCACATGTTCTTCGACCCAGGAAGGAGCCGCCTCTTCGTTGCAGCGCTTGGGAACAATACGGTTGAGGTCGTCGACACCAATGGCGCGAAGCGCATCCACACCATCTCCGGTCTGCACCAACCGCAAGGCGTCTTGTACTTGGCCGACGTTAATCGGCTCTATGTGGCAAACGGCGAAGACGGAACGCTGAAGATGTTCGATGGAACTTCATATCAGTTGCGTAAGAGCGTCAGCCTAGGATCGAACGCAGACAACGTACGCTTCGATCCGGAACAAAAAGAGATCTACGTCGGATACGGAGCCGGAGCTCTGGCGATTCTTAATGAGGATGGAACGAAAATCGGCGACATCAAACTGGACGCGCATCCCGAGTCTTTCCAACTAGAGAAGAACGGATCGCGGATCTTCGTAAACCTGCCAGGCTCTCGAAAGATCGCGGTTGTTGATCGGAAAACGAAAACGGTAGTCTCAAGTTGGAGTACTGGCGGAGCGTTTTTAAACTATCCGATGGCATTGGACGAGCCAGATCATCGGCTGTTCATTGTCTGCCGCCTCCCGGCGAGATTGGTGGTCCTAAACACAGAGACGGGTGCCAAGGTCGCAAAGGTTAACACGGTGGGCGACTCTGACGATGTCTTCTACGACCGTTCGACAAAGCGGCTGTACGCGAGTGGCGGCGCTGGAAGCGTGGCCGTGGTCGAACAGCAAAGCCCTGATCGATATAGCGAAGCCACGACAGTCACGACTCGGAAAGGTGCGCGGACGAGTTTCCTCTCACCTGAGTCTCACACCTTATTTGTAGCCGCGAGACAACAGGACTCGGAGCCGGCCGCCATCTACGTGTATGGAGTCCGCCAGTAAGCCGCCGATCTTTCGCGGAGCACGTTTTCAGACGTATGTTTAGGGTCTTCACACATATCGCTTGCATTCTTCTTTTGTCGCTGGTCGCATCGGCTCAGACAGCCTCGTTACGCGGCCAGGTATTCGACCCAAGCGGGGCTGTGGTGCCCAAAGCGACAGTTACGTTGACGGGGCCGTCCGGCCAGGTAAACACTGTAGAGACTTCAAATAATGGGGCCTATTCATTCGCGACCTTGCCGCCGGGTCACTATACTGTTCGCGCGGCCGCCCCCAGTCTGGAGCATGAGCCTGTCGAGATCAATCTGAAGCCGGGAGCACAGATGTTACGGCTCGAGTTGAAGGTAGCGCTGAATCAGCAGCAGACCACGGTGCAAGCTGACGCGAGTACCGGCATCAGCACAGAATCGGCCAATAACGCCTCTGCAATGGTTCTGAGCGGAAAAGCTCTCCAGTCGTTGGCCGATGATCCAGAGGATCTCGCAACTGATCTCCAAGCTCTCGCAGGACCGTCTGCCGGACCGGGGGGAAGCGAAGTCTTCATTGATGGGTTCAGTGGTGGCCAACTGCCCTCAAAGGATGCGATCCGTGAGATTCGCATCAATCAGAATCCGTTCTCGCCGGAATACGACAAGCTCGGTTACGGCCGAGTGGAGATCCTAACCAAACCAGGCGCAGACAAGTTTCATGGCACGGGCTATTATAATTTCGGCGATAGCGTGTGGAATTCGCGAAACCCCTATGCGGCCCAGAAAGCACCGTTCGAGCTGAAAGAGTATGGCGGCAGTCTCGAAGGCCCGCTCAGTAAGAACGCATCTTTCTTTCTTGTTGTGGATCGTGCGGCCATTGATAACGGCGCCATCATCAATGGAACGATTGTAGATTCGGCTACTCTTTCGATTGTGAATCCTTATACCCAGGTATTCCGGATTCCGCAACGCAGGATTCGAGTGAGTCCTCGCGTGGATTATCAAATAACGGCCACCGACACCCTTTCGGTTCGTTACGCCTTCTCTACCGCCGATATCCAACACTCCGGAGTCGGTGGTTTCAATCTCGTCTCAACCGGAATTCACAATCACGGCAATGATCAGACCGTCCAAATCGCCAATACGAAGGTACTGGGTGCGAGTGCGCTGAACGAGACCCGGTTCCAGTTCTATCGGGCGAACATCTCCAGCATCTCCGAGGATTTAGACCCTCAACTGAACGTTCTGAACGCCTTTACAGGAGGAGGAGCGCAGGTCGGGAGCTCTTCGAACACGCTCGGATCATACGAGTTTCAGAACTACACAACGATTTCTCACAGCAGTCATAGCTTGCGTTTTGGTGTGCGCGTGCGGGCAGCGACACTCGACAACTTCTCGCCTATTAATTTTGGGGGAACGTTTACATTTGCTGGCAGTCTTGCTCCCGAACTCAATGCGGCCAGTCAGCCGGTGCTCGATGCGTCCGGCCTACCGGTGCTGATCAATATCGATTCGATTGAAAGCTATCGACGCACCTTGGTATTTGACCAATTAGGATATTCTCATTCCCAAATCCGCGCGCTCGGCGGGGGAGCATCTCAGTTCACGATCAATGCCGGAAATCCTGCACTGTCGGTCAAGCAAGAGGACCTTGGAGCGTTTGTTGGCGATGACTGGCGTGTCAGGCCAAATCTAACTGTCAATCTCGGCTTGCGTTATGAGTGGCAGACTGACCTGCACGACCGGCTTGACTTTGCTCCACGATTTGGTTTGGCGTGGGCTCCGGCAGGCGGAAAGCCGGGATCAAATCCTAAGACGGTGCTTCGAGCCGGTTTCGGCATGTTCTATCAACGGTTCGACATTACGAATCTACTCACAGCCGAACGGTACAACGGCTCGGTACAGCGACAGTACGTGATCACAAACCCTGATTTCTTTCCGTCCATCCCAGCAGTGTCGACGCTAGCCAACGCGCAGTCTCAGCAAGTGACGGAACAGTTAAGCAGCAATCTTCGCGCGCCCTACGTCATGGAATCTGCCCTGTCGTTTGAGAGGCAGCTACCTTGGCACACGACGGTCGCCGTGACGTATGTGAATTCGCACGGGCTTCATCAGTTCTTGACGAACGACATCAATGCTCCTCTGCCAGGCACTTACAATCCCCAAGTGCCCGGGAGTGGCACCTATCCGCTCGGCAATATAAATCCTGTTTTTCTCGTTCAGTCTTCCGGGCTGTACAACCAAAATGAGGTCATCACAAACGTCAATTCGAAGGTGAACGACTCCGTCGCTCTGTTCGGCTCTTATGTCTACAATCGTGCTCTAAGCAATACGGATTATTCACCGCCTCCCCAAAACACCGACTTCAATCCGGCAATTTCGACTCAAGGCTTCGGCGCGGGTTCGTTTCCAGCAAATCCGTACAGCATGGTGGGCGAGTACAGCCCGGCTTCATCGGATATTCGCAATCAGGCGACTTTCGGTGGTTCAATTTCAACCAAATACGGATTGCAGTTCAGCCCGTTGTTTGTCGCTGATTCTGGCGCTCCTTACAACATCACGGTGGGGCAAGACCTCTATGGAAATACGCTATTTAATGGACGACCGGGAATCGCGACAGACCCGACTCGACCCGGATTAGTAGCGACAAAGTATGGTCTGCTTGATCCCAATCCAATACCTGGCGAAACGATCTTGCCGAGAAACTATGGTCGAGGCCCTGCGATTATCTTGCTGAACCTGCGCGTATCGAAAGTCTTTGCGTTCGGACCGCGCGGCGAGGGCTCGATATCTACGGGTGGAAGGCGCCCACAGGGCGGACCGTTCAGCACCGGCTCGGGCGGCAATTCTACTTCGACAGGCCACCGCTACAACCTCGCCATTTCGGCGTCCTTTCGCAACATTCTCAATCACAACAACCCAGGACCGATTATCGGCAACATTACCTCACCACTTTTCGGGCTTGCTAATCAGCCCTATGGTGTCGGTGGCCTGGGTGGAACGGGATTTTCAGAGTCGGCCAACAATAGAAGGCTTGAATTACAGGCTAGATTCACTTTCTGATGCTGTCGCTCTGCGGTTACTCGCGCATGGACTCCCAAATCAACTCGCGTGGCTTTGAACAGTGTTCGCTCGCGCGAAGCGCGGCTGTTTACCTACCCGAAATAGCTATCGTCGGTACGCTCTTGCTGAGTTTTCCAGGGTGAGACCTTCTGGCCGGTTCAAGATTTCAAAATTGAACCTGATCCGAACCGCCTGATTTATGACCCGACAACCAATCTCCTCTGCTTCGGCTACGGCGGTCAGAATGCCGGATTTGATGCCTACGAGCGCGTGGGTATTCTTCGGCCAGCGCCTGCTGCGGGATACGACCCAACGTTATTGTTGTCGCGCGTGATCGCCAGTCAGGTATGGGGTGTGGCCTGGTACGATCCCGTGACGCTTGGCGCGGTGATGCCGCTTCTTACTTGCGTTGGGTTTCTAGCGGTGTACGTGCCCTCGGTTCGGGCGAGCCGCGTGGACCCTGCTATCTGTCTCCGGAGCGAGTAGGAAGGCACAATCGTGAATACCGAAGAGAAATGGCGCGGCCGCAAGAAGGCGTCCCGGGCTTGGTTGCGGGAGCGTTTCGTTGCCAGATGAGCCGTAATGAAGAGAGCTGAAATGGTGACGCTTAATAAAATGCCCTGCTCCCACCACGGTAGTTCCGGGTCCGCTTGTTTGCTGAGCGCTTGACCGGCAATACAAAACAAGATGTGAACCGAGAATACCTGAATTGATGCCTGACCGAGCAAAGCCAGCGGCTTGAACAACGGCAAGCCGGCTAGCCGATCTCCAAAACGAACCAGCAGCAACGCAAGCGCCGCGAAATTAATCAGGCGGGCCGCTCCGAGACGCCATTTGTCAATCAGCCAAGCGTATAACTGGGCGTTGACCCAATGATCCGTTGGGACATAGCGCAATACGAAGAAAGCCGCCGCAGCCACACAGCTAAGCTTCACGAGCCGGCTTGGAATCCGGGAATCGGAATCAGCATTCGACGGCGCGGCTGAGAGGCTTTCCGCATAGATGCTGCCGAGGGCGAGGCCAAGCATCCAAAGCAGCTGCCAGCCGTACAGGTCGAAAGCTCCCGTTGAGCTTTCCGGCACGTGCAAACCGAAGAAATCGCCGTGGCTATACACCCAGGCTCGAAGACCAAACTGGGCCCCGGCCCAAACTACGAAACTGACGAAAAGGACCGTTTCCCAACCCAGGCTCCGGGCGACTTTTCGCGCAAGCGGAGTCAGCAGCATGAAAACGATGTACATCGGCAGAATATCCATCAAGGAGGGCTGGTAGTTGAGTAACGCCGCCGCGATGATCGCCTGCTTGGGGCTTTGCAGGTAGAACGACAGCAAATTCTGGAGCGCCGGCAGATGGAATCTGAGCGCGACCTCGGCCACGAGTGTGAATGCGACCGCAAGCAGCATGCAGTGATAGAAGTAGATTCTACAAGTCCGCCTTAAGACATCGCGCAGAACGCCGGATTCCCCTACCTTCTGTTGCTTTCGCTGCTCAATCCGGCCCATCAGGAATGCCGCCAAAAAAATAAAACCCTCAGCGTCCGATACGAAGCCGAACATTTGATTGGAAATACTGCTTGCTTTGGTTGGTAGATGGGTTAAGGTCATGCCCAGCAGCAGAAAACCTCGCAATATATCCAATTCGATCAAGCGACGAGGCTGGGTTATGGGGAGCGCTACAACCGGCGCTCCGGCGCGCCCGAGACTTGTGCTCATGCCTGCAAGAGTGCACGGCAGAGGCCAATCGAAAATACGCTTCAGGAATGGTCTTGGGCGCGGAGTTATATCCCAATGCCATTGACTTAAGGTATTCGTTCCAGAGCATACGGTGCCGCTTACTCAGGTGCGCGGCTCGGAATGGACATTTGCTAATAATTGCGACAAATGCGGCATTCCGCGGCACCCGCATGGCACGAGTGCGACTTCCAAATGGTCCGGGCCAATGCAACTCCGCGACCTTGCCAATCGGCCCTCGGCGTGCTTGATGGCAATTTGAAAGGAACCTCCGATAGTGAACGCAAATCTCGAAATGGCTCGACAGATTTTGGAGTCGCAACTGAAAGAAGCGGCGTCCAGCCGCGGATTGAGCGACTCGATTCATATACAACAATTCGCCGACCCCGTTGACATGGCCCAAGAGGCGGCCGACCGAGACGTAGCAGTGCAGATTCTTGACCGCGAGACGGCGCTCGCCCGGCGGCTACGCTCGGCTATTGATCGCATTCAGGACGGAACTCATGGTATCTGCCTGGAATGCGAAGAGGAAATCTCCCCAAAGCGTTTGAAGGCGATACCGTGGGCGGAGCTTTGCATCGACTGCCAGGAGAGGGCTGATCAATTGGCGAGCCAAAGAGAACCTACCAGGGCGTTCGAAGAGCATACCGGGACGCCGGCTTGAACGCTCTCCCCAAACCGGCCCCCAAATCGCTGATAGAATACGAAGCTACGACGCTCATGCCGATTTTTCGGCCAACGAAGGTCAGGATTGCGTTCGGGATTGCTCTGCTCGTGCTGACGACGGCCGCATTCCTGTCATCCTGGAACGTTTCGCGCTTCATGGAAACGCAGCGTGAAATCAGTGAGGCGAACGCGGTTCTGGATCGCTTGGGCGACATTTCAGAGGCGTTAGGCGCTTCCGTAATGGCCTCCCGTGGCAGTGTCCCTGACGCAGTTCAATTGCTCAACCAGTCGGTCGAATCCATGCGGTCGGCTGTCCGTGACGTTCGGCGGGGTACGATCGCCAAAGCGGACCAGCAGCAGCGTATCAGGTTACTGGAAGACAGCCTGAATCAGGTCATTGCATTGGAGCACCGAAGGCTCGAATCGGCCAAGCGCAACGGAGCGGATACGAGTGTGCTTGGTGAGGGCGCTGGACGCGAAGTCCTCAATCGGTTCAGGCTAATTATCGCTGAGAT
Organism: Bryobacteraceae bacterium; assembly: GCA_036488895.1. Taxonomy (GTDB): domain Bacteria; phylum Acidobacteriota; class Terriglobia; order Bryobacterales; family Bryobacteraceae; genus Bog-105. Next base: position 33,101 of record DASXGT010000033.1, read on the forward strand.
CAAGTCGGCGGAAGAATCTTTCCTTTCGCGGGAACAAGCGGAGCAACAACTCAGAAGGCGCACGGGGGAAATTGTATTCTCATCCAGCGTTCTGCTGGGATTGGTTATTCTCCTTGCCGTCTACTTCCACCTGGAACACGAGATCGGCCGGCGGCAGCGCCTGGAGTCCCGGTTGATTCATTTGAACCGGCTTTATATATTCCTAAGCCAAGCCAACGAAGCGATTTTCAGGGCCCGAAAGCGCGACGAATTGTTCCGTGAGGTTTGCCGCGTAGCGGTGGAAAATGGCCAGTTCGCCATGGCCTGGATTGGAACTCCAGACCCTGAAAGCGGACGGGTCGAGCCGTCTGCCTGGTGGGGCCGCGAAGAAGGATACTTGCGGAATCTGCGAATCCTAACGGCCGACGAGCCAGCAGGCCGCGGCCCAAGCGGGTCCGCCATTCGCGAAGGGAGACCGTTCGTGTGCAACGACATCGCCAGCGATCCCCGGATGCTGCCGTGGCGCGAAGAGGCGCTAGCGCGCGGGTATGTTTCCATCGCCGCCCTTCCATTCAAGGTGGAAGAGAAAGTAGTTGGCGCCTTTAGCGTCCATGCGGACCGCCCCGGCTTTTTCGATCCTGAGACTCTGCGCCTGTTAGACGAGGTGACTTCCGATATCTCGTTCGCGCTCCACACCATCAATCAGGAGGAGCAGCGCAGCATTGCCGAAAGTGAGATTCGGCGCCTGAATGAGGAACTCGAAAAACGAGTTCTCGAGCGGACCTCCCAACTGGGCGAGGCCAACCGGCAGCTGGCAAAGCAGAATGAGGAGTTGGCGCGAGCAAGCCGCCTGAAGAGCGAATTCCTGGCGCGAATGAGCCATGAGTTCCGCACACCGCTCAACTCCATCATCGGCTTTTCCGACCTGCTGGCGGAGGAAGGCGAGGGGCCGCTCGGAGAGGCCTATGCCGACTATGTCCAACATGTGAGCGACGGAGCGCATCACCTGTTAGCCCTGGTCAACGACATCCTGGATCTTTCCCGAATCGAAGCCGGGCGGATCGATTTGCAGCATGAGGAGTTTGGCGCGCCGGAGGCCATCGGCGAGGTTCTTTCGGCCACGGGACCACTGGCCGAAGCCAAAAAAATCGAGCTCCACAGCCAAGCGTCTCCCACGCTCTTGGCGTATGGCGATCGAACTCGTTTTAAGCAGATTCTCTATAACCTTCTCAGCAACGCCGTTAAATTTACGCCGCCGGCTGGAAGAGTGCAGATAACCGCTGAACCCAATTACGGCGAGATCCGGTTCTGCGTCAGCGACACGGGCATCGGCATAGCGCGCGAACAGCAGAGCGCCATATTCGAGGAGTTCACTCAAGTGGCGCCGGCCACCAGCGGCGTGAAAGAAGGAGCGGGCCTGGGCCTGACGATTACGAAACGAATCGTAGAGCTGCATGGCGGGCGGATTTGGGTTGAGAGCACACCGGGAGACGGAAGCCGTTTCTTTTTCACGATGCCGGCCGCTCGCACCGGCGAGCCTGGTTCGAGGCTCAGCATATCGAGTACGGTTTAGAGGAGTCATGGAAAAAGTTCTAATTGTAGATGATAACCGGGCGAGCCGGGACTTAATTCGCGCAATTCTGAAGACGGTGCACTGCGATATCATCGAGGCCGCGCACGGCCAGCAGGCACTCGAACTGATGCAGCAGGAACGGCCCGATTTGATCCTTTTAGATATCGATATGCCAGGCCTTAACGGGCTAGCAGTGGTTAAGAAGATTCGGGAGGACACCTCGCTTGCCGATTTGCCCGTGGTGGCTGTCACGGCGTTTGCCATGGAGCGTGACCGCGAAAAGGCGATGGCCGCCGGGTTCACAGCGTATGTGACCAAGCCCGTGCGAGCGGCCATGCTAAGGCAACGGGTTCAGCAACTGCTTGGCGCGCGAGCCTGATGGATGGACAAATGGAACCGCAGCTTGTCACGGTAGCCGCCATCGATGACGACAAGAGCAGTCTTGACTTCATCAAGGCCGCCCTGAAGCAGCACCCAGTGCAGATTCTGACCGAGACCGACGCCAACAGCGGCTTGAAGATGGTGCTCGACCGGCATCCGCAAATTGTGCTACTGGATCTGATGATGCCGACGATGAACGGGCTAGAAGTTCTGGACCGCATTGTGGAGGCCGCGCCCACGACGGAAGTGATTCTGATCACGGGACAATACTCAGCCGAGTCGGCCGTCGAAGCGATCCGCCGCGGCGCGAGCGATTACATTACGAAACCGGTGGATCTAAATCTGCTGCGGGACCGAGTCGGAAGACTGGTAGCGGAAGCACAGCAGCGGCAAACGGCGCTGCAGCTCGATGGGGAACTCCTCAAGACTTACCAATTTGAAGGGATGATTGGACGCAGTGCGCTGATGCTTCAGGTGTTCGCGAGAATCCGGCGTGTCGCGCCGCATTATCGTACGGCCCTGGTTACCGGTGCGAGTGGGACGGGGAAGGAACTGGTAGCAGCCGCACTGCATGGGCTTAGCCCTGTCTCAAACAACCGTTTTGCGGTATGCAACTGCGCCGCGGTTGTGGAAACACTCTTTGAAAGCGAGATCTTCGGGCATGTTCGAGGGGCGTTCACAGGGGCAACCCAGGATAAGATCGGCCTATTCGAGTACGCCCATGGCGGGACAGTGTTCCTGGATGAAATAGGCGAGATTCCGCTGGAGATGCAAAGCAAACTGCTACGCGTGCTTGAGAATCGCGAGATTCAACGCGTTGGGTCCCCCGCAGTCAAGAAAGTGGACGTACGCGTAATCGCGGCAACGAACCGTAATCTTCAGGAACTGATCGCGGAAAAGAAATTCCGCGAGGATCTTTATTATCGCTTGTCCATGGTGGAGATCGAATTGCCGCGGTTGGCGGATCGCAGAGAAGACCTGCCGCTTCTACAGCGTCTGTTCATCGAGCAATTCGCGGAACAGTACGGCAAGCCTGTCAAAGGACTCACTCCGCGCGCTCAGATCGTGCTGGCGCGGTATCCATGGCCGGGCAACATCCGCGAGTTGCGGAGCGTCCTCGGCAGTGCTTGCATGATGGCGGAAGGCGAGATGGCCGACGTGCGTGACTTGCCGGAACGGCTTCGCACGCGCGCGGCGGAAACGGACACTGAAAGCCCGAATGAACTGTTGACCCTTGCGGAGGTGGAGCGCCGGCATGTGCTACGAGTGCTTGAGCAGGTGGGAGGCAACAAAGTGCAAGCCGCGAAAGTTCTGGGGATCAACCGCGCCACCGTTTATAGGATCGTGAATGAGCCAGATCCCGGGGAAGAAGCAGCGGCGGGCGCATGAAGCCCGCCCCGCACCATAACTATTGGAACTTACTCACCAGCTTGAGCCTGCGAATTAGTTGTCTTTGCACCGACCATGAGCGTGCGTTGCGAATCCCGCGCTAATTCTTTCTCTTGGCCGCGGGGGTACACGAACTCATTTCCCATCAGACTTCCGGGGTAGAACCATGTCAGTAGAGCATCCGGTTTTCCGGATCCCTGCTCCGCCAATTTGACGGCTGTATCACCGGACGGCTCCAGGCGCTCAGCGGGAATCGTTTGAACGGTTCCATAGAGCTTGGTGCCGTCTGCATTGAAGATCCGCACCACATTCAGGTTAGGCTCGGTATCGGCTAGCTTGAACAGGTAGGAACCTGCGGGCAATACCTTACCGGGAATCTGGACTGGCGCGCTGAACGTCATTGTGGTTGCCTGGTCCATCTCGTCAGCATTGGCAGCGATTCCAAAGAAAAGGCCGAATGCGATGGCCAGACCGAAGATCATGTAGAGTTTGTTTATTCTTTCCATATTGTTTTCTCCTCAAGAACAGCTCGAACGCGCGGCATATCTTTTGTGAAGGTCGAATCACGTCCTAGCTGTTCACGCGTTAAATGAAGGCACGCCTGCCGCCATAACGGAATAGACTCCAGGAGTTTTTGTAAGCGATTAATTAGCCGACACTTATGCGAAATCTCCCGGCAATTCGGAAGCGCCGAGCTGTGCCGGCAGTGGCGAAATCAGCAGCTATCCCGTTGGAAATGTGCTGGATTCTTAGGCACCCAGTAGATTCGTGTTAGGCCGATTGAGATGCATGCGCGGAAGAATGGATTGTTGCGCGCGGCTTTCTCCCTGAAAAGTCCGATGGTATCGGCTTGGCGGCGTCGCCAAACAGTTCCGCAGGACCCGCCAGCATGACGCTAACACTTTCGCCGGAAGAAAGAACTTAGGACGGCGGCACGAAATCCAGCATATGGCTACCAATTATCTCGATGCCGTTGCTAGTGGACGTTTGAGCCCGTATTAGTGCGCCCCGTTTTCGACAAGACGGGATTAAACGGTTCTTTTCGATTTCACAGTTGAAGTCGTTTACCTGACGAGAATCCCGATATCATCAATTCGATTCTGAGCTCGCTTAGCGCAATTGGCCTTAAACTGAAAGGCTCTGTTGCTCCGGTTGAGACTATCGTTATTGATCACGCGGCAAGGCCTCAGTAAATTAACCAGGGCGCCGTGCACACGTATCCCGGCATAGGGCCGGCTATAAGCCCTGGCAGTTTATGAAAAAGGCCACACTCGCTCGATCGTTTTGCTAAGTATCCAGCTCTTATCGTCCGCATTCAGGAAGCTCATGTCATCTTGTACCACGGTCAATCGTTGCCCGTATGTTGCGCGGTCGTTGGCAATGGGCCAATCCGTCGCCCACATCAGCCGCTGAGGTCCGAAAGTGTCGTACAACCGCTTCACCAGCTGCTGCGAATCCAACCACGGATAATTTTCTTTTGAGAGCGACCAGGTGTGCGAGATCTTCACGAACACTTTTGGATATCGTACTAACGCAATCAGCTTTTCGATCTCCGCCGGGTGGTCAATTGGACAATCCGCCATGTGGTCGATCACGACCGTAAGATTGGGGAATTTGTCCACCAGCTTCTCGATTTCGGGAACGCGGTTAATCGACGTTAATAGCGTCATCGGAATTTTAAGACTTTCGCAACGACTCCACAAAGGCGGCATCAGCGGGCCCCTAATCCAGTCTCCGCTCGGATCGCTTGCCGGACTTAAGCGTACTCCTCGAAAACCTCGCTCTTCGGACAAGTGCGTGAGATGGTCCGGCGCGGCTGGATCGATCGGATCCACGCGGCATACGCCAAGGAAGAATTGCGGATATTGTTTGAGCACGGCCGCAAGATAGTTGTTGTTATAGCGATAGTGAATGACTTGGATGATTACGGTCTTTTCCACACCGTTCGTCTTCATCAGCTTCAGCAACATCTCCGGAGTGGCATCGTAGCCGGGAACTTTAGCCCCTGATGCAAAGGGAAAGCGGAGATCGTGCTTCCAGACATGAACATGCGGATCCAAGATACGATAGCTCGACAACGTAGCCGCGGCGGTCATTCGGAGCATATCTCTTCGAGTGACTTCCTCAGACATAAAGCGGCTGCAAAGCACGAACGATGTAATTGCCACACCGCTCATAGCTAACCCTCGGACCATTTCGCGCTATATCCAAATCTACACAGAGCCAGCCTTCGAAGCCGATGCTCCGCAATACCCGGTGGCAAGCCGGAAAATCGATCTCACCATCGCCAAGGTCAAATATGTTAGCCACGAATTTCGATGTCAAACCAGCGCGTTTGGCGTCTTTGTAATCCGCCAACATAATACGGCGCTTGTGCTTCTCTATCACTGCCGCCGTATCGCCGCCCGCAAGATAAATGTGAGCGGTATCGGGTGAGAAGTAAAACAACTTAGGATCGGTTAACGACATGCACCGGTCAATCTCGTCTGGACTCTGCACCATCTGTCCGAGGTGATTGTGAAGACCAGCTTTGAAGCCCATCTCACCCGATACTTCTCCAAGTTGGTTATAGAAGCGGCACGTGAGTTCAAATACTTCCGGGGATTTGCCGCGCGGCGGCGAGAAAACAACCAGATGATTTGCGCCAAAACGCCGCAGGAAAGTCATGGCCTCTCGCGCACGCGTGAGAACTTGGCCGTGCTGCGCTGGATCATCCGCCGCACCGTTGAATGAAATGCTGATGACGTGGAGATGACGCTTTAAGACCTCTGCCTCCATTCGCTCAGGTGTGATGTTGTACTTCGTGAGGATTTGCGGGTATTGCGTCAGACGGAGACCGATAAATCCGGTGTCCCGCATCACGTCCAGGATATCCGTAAAGTGAGTACCTGGAAATGAATTCCACAGATTTGAACCCAGCGCCCATCGAACTTTTTGGTTCGCCGGCAGCTGTACCGCCGCGTACGTGAAGAGACCCGCGATGGCGCCTAGAGATTCTCTCCTGGTAGTCATCAGGACAGTATATTCCTCTAGTGTGATTGCACTTCACCGGCTCGTGGCATTGAGGTACACCAACACCCTTCTCAAAGGGTTCTGTGCAAACTCGTGTGGATGGACGGGATTGTCATAATGGCATGGAATGAGAGCAGCGGAGACGGACCTGTTCGAAGGGCGACATTTCGACCAGGAGGTCATCATCTTCTGTGTCCGGTGGTATCTGAGCTATGAATCGAGTTCACGCGGCCTTGCTCAGATAATGGAAGAGCGTGGCATCGAAGTGGCACACACTACGATTTTGCGATGGTGCAGCGGTACGTCCCGAAGTTCGAGGAACGTTGGAGCCGTTACGCACGAACGGTTGGGGGCGTGGCGCTGCGACCAGACCATAATTACGACACAGGATCGGAAGTACTCGCACACCGGGGGAACGTTTGCACCAGAATCCCGGCGCATTTGCTCTCTTCCGACAATGCGGTTTTGCAGGCCCAACTTCCGTATCACCGACGATCCGCTCGGAACAGTGCGCGCCTCTGAGCCAAGCCTTTTACGCTCGAAACGATTATGTCGGCGCAATGATGACTTTTCGAACTATCTCAACAACGCTTGCGCTTGGCGCTCCTCAGCGGCACCGAAGCACGGCAGCGTTCATGATCAAGCCTGTCTCAGACGATTAGAACAGGTTTGCGAAGGCGAGAACGCGCGGTTTGAAAAGACAAACGGCTGGTCGCAACGAGGATTAAAGCTTTACCGAAAGTTAACGCAGCGCCGTAACGGCTCCCTACACCTTGAGCGTCACATCTCTCAGGAGTGCTCATATGTTATCCCGAAAGCTCGCCAGATTCATCGCTACCCGGACAGTGGCCGTCGCGGTCGCGATCGGTGCCTCCGTCATGGTGAACCCAAGTTCCGTCACGGGCGTCGTTTACGCCCAGACGCCGGCACAATCGGGCCCAAACCAGCGAGTCGAAGGTCAGGTTCCGAAGAACTGGCGTCCCGGAATGGGAACGATCATAACTGGAGCGGATGCGGAGAAAGCCAAAGCCACCGCGCTCGCCAAGTATCCGGAAGGCACCGTTAACCGTGTACTAAAGCTGAGCGACGGCTCATACGCCGTCCACATGATCAAGATCCGTTGGCCGCACCACGTGTTCGTCACCAAGAACTTCGAGGTGACCGGGGCCATCGGATAGACGCTGTTTCCGCCCTAAACGACCCTCAATCTATGCGACCGCTGGCGGGTGGGTTCGAGGTCAGCGGTAGCAGTAATTCCCTTTACCTGTTGGAGGCTTGTACGCTGTCGCTTCACATTCTTTACTTCAAGACTCCTAGTAGTTCTCTGGATGCAAACCCTGTTTTACGTGCTCAGTTTCCGGATCGCCGACCAACTGGACATGACTCGATTACTTTGAGGCGCTAAGCTTGATCGGACGACAGAATATGCAAATTCACATTTTTAGAGGACCGGGCCGCGTCTTTGGTTTTACTGAAGACGCGACGGACGCCAACCTGCCTTCGGATTTTGCCCTTTGGAGCGCCTTCAAATCGGTGGAATTGAGCCGAGATGGAGAACGGACGCCGGGCCTAAATAGCAACGAATGTTTAGACGATATTGAAAAGTACGGCTTTCACATCACGGATGCTCATGTGCGCATAACGGAGACCGCAATTCGCTAAGTAATGCGCCTGATCAGGTGTTGGATGGCTCCCTTTTACGGGCGATCCGGACCTACACGCCCGAAGTCGAATTCGCGTTCCGTAAACGTGGAGTCATTGTGTGTCCGGATCGCCGACGATGCGCTCACTACCGAGATATTCCCCGCACCCCATCGGCGCTTAAGGCAATTGGCATCGTGTTGACGGTGGCAAGGGCGGTTCCAAATCAGAGCCCGAATATCTCCGAAGCGGGAGTTTCAAGCACGCCTTGAAGCTGTCGGGCTTGGGCTGGGTAAACTTTCAAGTTCTCCGTCGAACGAACGCCAGCCTGTCACGGAAGGCGAAGGTCGATGATAAGGTATCGGCTGACCAACGAGGCCATGGCCTCGTTGGTCAGTTTGGGAGTGTATTCAATTAGCGACCTTGAGCAGAAAATCGAGGCCGTAACTAAGCTCGAAGCCCAGGTGTTGACGCCTTCAAACGGCGCCAATTTTGACGGGACGGAAGACTCGAAAAAAAGAAAACGGCGTAAACGGCGTACAAACGCAAAACCGGGAGGCTTCTAAGTTGTTGAACCTATGGAGCGGGAGACGAGAATCGAACTCGCAACCAACAGCTTGGAAGGCTGTGACTCTACCATTGAGTTACTCCCGCGCATCGACCAACATAACACACGATATTCACGCAAATTGCTATCGGCTGAACCACTTTGCTCTAGCTGACCGTACGCCCCAAACCATGGCCGCAAGCGCCGCTAACACCAAAGTGACAATGATGGTGTAGCGATGCACCTCTTTAGAAGTGTTCTCCCACCGCTCGCCGAAGATTTGCCCTAAAGTCAAAAAAAGCGCGACCCAAATGGCGGCGCCGGGATAGGCGAAACACGCGAACGTGCGGAAGTTCAAGCGCGACATGCCCGCTACCAAAGCGGTGAAATGGCGAACGCCAGGGACGAAATAGCCAATGGTCAGTAGCCAATACCCGATCCGTTGAAACCACAGGCTCACCCGATCCACATCGTGGGGCCGAATGCGTAGATACCGTCCGTAACGATCAATCACCGTCCGTCCGAACCGGAGGCCCAGATAGTAGCTCAGCGTGATACCGCAGAGGCTGCCGGCAAAACCGGAAATAAACGCGCCAAAGAAATTTAAACGGCCGCGATAGATGAGATACCCGCAAAATACCAGCAAAGTCTCATCCGGAACCGGCAAACCGAGAATGCCAAGCAGCAAGAGGCCGAATAAGCCGGCATAACCGTATTGCGTGAGCCACGCTAAGAGCGATTCCATTGCCGCGCCAAGTCAGGATAACAAGTGTGCGATACGATTCCGGTATGGCGCACTCAGCAAATCCATTATTAGAAGTGAAATGTCCCTGCTGCGGAGCAGCCCTGCGCATCGACGTGGAAACCCAGGCCGTGATTCAACATGTGGAGGCGGAGAAAAAGCCCATCATCGAAGATTTACAGGCCGCCGTCCAGCAGTTGAAGGGAGAGGCGGCGCGGCGCAATGACGTTTTTGAGAAAAGTTTTGCATCGCATTTGGGCGCTGAAAAGGTCCGTGACCGCAAGTTCGAAGAATTGCTGAAACAGGCTAAAGAAGACAAGAGCGGCAAACCGCCCGAACGGCTCTTCGACCTTGACTAGCCTACATGCCTAGCTGGCGCGCAAAGTCACCGCGCGCCAGACGCTTCACAAAATCCATATCGCCTTCCAGGAAATCCACCAAAATCAATCCCGGCGGATCTACCCAAACAATCTGCTCGAATACCTTGGCTTCCGGCTCGCCCGCGAACTCACATACGGCGAAAAACAGCAGATGCACGCGGCTACCGCTTGGGTAATCGTATTCATAACGCGCCAGTTCGCTACCCGCTACCGCCTCAATATGAAGCTCCTCTTTCAGCTCCCGGACAAGCGCCTCTTGCGGCGTTTCCCCATGCTCCACCTTTCCACCGGGAAACTCCCATTTAAAAGGATGGCGGTCGCCCTTGCGGCGCTGCCCGATAAGCACCTGCCTGTTCCGCTGGATGACACCGGCGGATACGAGCAGTGGTGGACGATTTTTCATGCGTGTCAGGTCGTTTATTGCACAGCGGCAGCGCTTGTGGAGGTGGCGAGTTGACGCAGCACGTACGGCAGAATACCGCCGTGGCGGTAGTATTCCGCCTCTTGCGGCGTATCAATGCGCAGCTTCGCTTTAAACTGAATCTTCTTACCGTCCGGCCGTGTAGCAATCACATCCACAGCGCTTGAGAGAGATGAAACGGCTGCCCGGACACCTGTCAAATCGAAAGACTCTTCACCTGTCAGACAATGTGATTCGGCGCTCTCGCCCTCCAAGAATTGCAGCGGCAGCACGCCCATCTGAACCAGATTGGAGCGGTGAATGCGCTCAAAGCTTTCCGCTATCACGGCGCGCACGCCCAGCAGCAGCGTACCTTTTGCCGCCCAATCGCGCGACGAGCCCGAGCCGTATTCTTTACCGGCGACGACCACCAAGCCCACGCCTTCCGCCTTGTATTTCACCGACGCATCATAGATAAACATCTTCCCGCCGTCAGGCATGTGGCGCGTCCAGCTACCTTCCACGCCCGGCACCATCTGATTTTTCAAGCGGATGTTCCCAAACGTTCCGCGCACCATGACTTCATGGTTACCGCGACGGGCTCCGTAGCTATTGAAGTCGCCGGGTTTCACGCCCAGACCCATCAAATAACTGCCAGCCGGGCTATCCTTCGCAATGGAACCAGCGGGTGAAATGTGATCGGTGGTGACCGAATCGCCCAACACTGCCAGGACACGCAGAGCTTTCAAATCCTTCACGAAAGTAAGTGGATCGGCTAAATGCTCAAAATACGGCGGCTCCTTGATGTAAGTAGAATTATCGCTCCATTCGTAAATGCTGCCCGTGGGAATCTTGATGGAGCTCCAATTCGTATCCCCGGTAAAGACTTCCGCGTATTCTTTGTGGAAGAACTCAGTTCTCGCCGAGGCTTTGACAACCGCCTCCACCTCATCCGTCGCAGGCCAGATGTCTTTCAAATAAACGTCCTCGCCGTCAGTGCCCTTGCCCAGCGATTCTTTCGTGATGTCTATATCCACGCGCCCGGCAATTGAGTAAGCGACTACCAGCGGCGGCGAGGCCAGATAGTTAGAGCGCACCAGCGAATTCACGCGGCCTTCAAAGTTACGATTGCCGCTCAGCACCGCCGCCACGTTGAGCTTGCCGTCGGAAACCGCGGCTGCAATGTTATCGGGCAGCGGACCGCTATTTCCAATACAAGTCGTGCAGCCGTAGCCTACCAGGTGAAAGTTCAACTTCTCCAAGTAAGGCATCAAGCCGGCATCGCTCAGATAGTCCAGCACCACTTTGGAACCCGGCGCCAGGGATGTTTTCACCCAAGACTTAGCGGAAAGGCCCTTCTCGACGGCCTTTTTCGCCAGTAGCCCGGCGGCAACCATGACCGAGGGATTCGAGGTGTTGGTGCAACTGGTGATCGCGGCGATGACGACCGCGCCGTCTTGCAGTTGCTCTTTATGTCCATTCACCGGAAATGCAACGCTCTTCGGCGGCTCGCCCAGTGACGAAAGAAAATTCTGTTTTACATCCGGCAGATTAATTCGGTCCTGCGGACGCTTCGGCCCCGCCATGGACGGAAGCACCTTTGCCAGATCGAGCGAGATTGTATCCGAGTACACCGGGTCCGGCGAATCGGCCGTGAGGAACAGACCTTGTTCCTTTGAATACACTTCCACCAAATTCACTAATTCCGGACTGCGATTCGTCAGACGAAGATAGTCGAGAGTCACGGCATCGACCGGGAAGAAGCCGATAGTGGCTCCATATTCCGGCGCCATATTACTGATAGTGGCGCGATCGGCTAGCGACAAGGCCGCCACGCCCGGGCCGTGAAATTCAACAAACTTACCCACCACGCCCTTCTTGCGCAGCATCTGGGTCGCCGTCAGCACCAAGTCGGTAGCGGTCGCGCCCTCGGGCAGCTTGCCGCTTAACTTCATGCCCACCACCTGCGGCAGTAACATGGAAATCGCTTGGCCCAGCATGCAAGCTTCGGCTTCAATTCCGCCCACGCCCCAGCCCACTACGCCCAAGCCATTAATCATGGTGGTGTGTGAATCGGTGCCCATCAGCGTATCCGGGTAAGCTTCCAGCACGCCGTTCTTCTGAGCACTAAAAACAACGCTGGCCAAATATTCCAGGTTGACTTGATGCACAATGCCGGTATCAGGCGGAACAACACGGAAATTCTCAAAAGCCTTCTGGCCCCAGCGCAAGAATGCGTAGCGTTCTTGATTACGGCTGAATTCCAAAATCGCGTTCTGCGTAAACGCTTGCGCTGTGCCGAACGCATCCACTTGCACCGAGTGGTCAATGACCAAATCGGCGGGAATTAGCGGATTGGCCAACTCAGGGTTAGCCCCTAGCTTCTTCAGCGCGTTGCGCATGGCGGCCAAATCCACCACGCACGGAACGCCTGTAAAATCCTGCAAAAGGATGCGCGCCGGCCGGAACTGAATTTCCTGCGCGGCTATTTTGGCGTCCCACTTAGCCACGTACTCGATGTCGCTCGTCTTCACCGTGCGCTCGTCTTCAAAGCGCAGCAGATTCTCAAGCAGCACTCTGATGGAGTAAGGAATGCGGGATAATTTCACCCCGGCCGTCTTCTCTAAAGCATCGAGCCGGAATATCCGGTAGTCGGTATTGTTTACGCGCAAAGAAGCAGCCGCGCCAAACGAATTTTTACTCGCCATTTGTCCCCTATTCTATTCCTACATATACGCGGGCTGTTCAATTCCCAGTACTCGCAACGTAGCGGCAAGCTGGCCCCGGGTGTATTGCGTCAGCCATAGCAGTAGGTTTTGACGCCCGGCATCCGCTTCCGCGAGTACCGAGTGCTCATGATAAAAATTGTTGAAGCTCTGCGCGAGCTGAAAGGCGTACTTGGCTACATGCGCGGGCTCGCCCGAAGTGATGGCGCGCTCGACGGCCGAATCCGTTTTTGACGCCAACAGCAGTAATTGCCAGAGGCTTTCCTCCTGCTGCAAAACGAGATCCAATATTTCGGCGCTCAATACCTGATCAAACGCGGGCAGCGTGCCGCCGCGATCCTCAAACTTGCGCAAAATGTTGCCCGCTCGGACGGCCGCGTACTGCACGTATGGTCCGGTTTCGCCTTCGAAACTCAACGCTTCATGAAAATCAAAAGCAATGAGTGAATTGCGCGTAAACTTCAGCATGAAGTAGCGCAGCGCGCCTACCGCAATCTGTACGGCCACGTGCCGGCGCTCCTCCGCCGGGGCTTCGGGGTGCCGGTGTTCCACTTCCGCCAGCGCGGTTTCAATCAACTTGTCCAACAGGTCATCGGCCTTCACCCCCAGCCCCTTGCGGCCGGAAACTTCGACATAGGAACGCTTCGCGTCTTCTTCGGATAAGGGAATGCCCATTTCGAAACAGGTTCGCGGAGTAAGTGCAACCATCTCGTAGGAGAAGTGGACGGAAGCCTCAGCCTGTTCCGCAAAGCCAAGCGCGCGCAAGCCCGCCACCACCACATCCTGCAAATAGGATTGCCTGGAATCGATGACATTGAACACCCGCGCCGCTTTACCAAAGCTCGTCGTCTTCTGCACCACCGCGTGATCGCTAGTCACCCATAGCTCATGGCCGTCCGGATAAACATCCCAGGGCCGATAGTAGAAATCTTTCCCCAGCAATCCGAACTTCCACAACTGGTATGCGATGTCCTTACCGACGTACGTGACGGTTCCATTTGACCGGACAATTACCTTGCTGTCATCGCCCTCAGCGTCATCTTTGTCAGGCGCGCCAGAATCACGGAATGCCGACGAGGGCATCACCCAACAGCCCTTATTCTTTCCCTGCTCTTCGAAGTAAATGCCGTTGCGCTCTTTCAGAAGCTCGAACGCCTTGGCCCAGAACTGGAGATGCAAAATCTCGCTCTCGCGCGGCAGCACGTCGTACTCAATGCCCAGGCGGTACATGGTCTTGATGTGAGCGCGGACAATCGCGTCCGCCACTAAATGCCCCAACTCAGCCAGTTCTCCGTGCCCTGCTTCGATGGAATGCAGCGTGTCCGCGCGCCAGGCCAGCGCCTCCTTGTGTTCGCCGTAATATGCTGCCGTTCGGGCATACAGATCCCAGCAAAGATAATCGAAGCGAATATTTTTGTCGTCTATCAGCGCGCGCACATCGGCCGGGGTTTTCTTCTCCAGATAGTGGAACCCCACTACCACGTCCGCTACCTGCACGCCGGTGTTATCGATGTAATTCTGCACCTCCACGTCGCGGCCGCGCTGGCGCAGCATATTGACAAAGGTGTCGCCCAAAATCGCGTTGCGAAGATGTCCGATGTGAGCCGCTTTGTTGGGATTAATATTGGTATGTTCAACGATAATTTTTCCGGCCGCAGCGGTGCTGGTCGTCTCCGGCTCGCCGCTTAACACGCGCGCGGCATACGCACCGCGCTCCAGGCGCACGTTAATATAACCATTCCCGGCAATTTCCAAAGAAGCGATCCCGGGTATCCGGGCCAAATCGCCCGCCAGTTCCTCCGCTATTTGGCGCGGCGCCCGCTTCAGTTGACGTGCCAATTGGAACGCGACCGGTATCGCCAATTCTCCGAACGCGCTCTGCTTTGGTTGTTCGAGTGAAACTTTAACTTTCAAACCGAACTTTGCCGCCAATTGCTCCTCAATCGCGGCCGTTAACTTACCTTCAATCGCCTCAAACACTGTCTTCCAGTATGCCGGACGTGCTTTGCAAAATTGAAAAAGTGCATATCTGCTTGGCTTCGTACAATGGAGGTGTGCCCAAAGTGACCTTTCTGCCGGAAAATAGAACAGTTGAATTTGAATCCGGCAAATTACCGTATGACGACCATGGAAAACCCGAGTCTATTCTCGATGTGGCCATGCATTTTGACGTTCATCTGGAGCACGCCTGCGGCGGAAGCTGCGCCTGTACCACCTGCCACATCATTGTGAAAGAAGGCGACCAGAATTTATCCGAAGCGGAAGACGATGAATTAGACCGTTTGGAAATGGCCGCCGGCCTCACCTTGCGCTCGCGTTTAGGTTGCCAAGCCGTGGTGAAAGGCGATGTAACCGTGGAGATGCCCAGTTGGAATCGCAACTACATCAGTGAGGGCGGTAAGTCGACCTTATAGCGGCGGCGCTAGAGCGGCATGTTTATCGGCGGAAGTCCGCAGCCGCAAGTGAAAGCGCGCGCCCCGGGTCATGCTTCTGTCGGCCCATAACTCTCCGCCGTGGTCCAGCATGGTTTGGCGCGCCAACGCCAGCCCCAAACCCAAACCGTTCTTTTTCCCAACACTCGAAAAAGGCTGAAAAAGGGTCTGCCAAGCTTCGTCTGAAATGCCGCGCCCCGTATCTTCGATATGGACTATGGCGAAGCTTGCCTCCACGCTGCAGTTAATACGCAGGGCGCCCCCCTCGGGCATGGCGTCCAGTGCATTGTCTATCAAATTGACGAATACGCGCCCTAAGCGGTCATGGTCCGCCATGACATGAATATCGGCGGGCACGTTCAAGTCGACGGTGACATTCTGCGCATCCGCGGTACTGACAACCGGCTCAATCGCGCCATGCACAATTTCCGAAAGTTTGCACATCTCCAGCGGCCGGGCATTCGAGCGCGACACGTCCACCAGTTCCTGCAGTAACTCTTGTATGCGCCGGGAGGCCCGGTAGATGTTGCTGGCCAGCCTGCGGGAATGGTCTGGCGACAGCTCGGCATCCACCAGCATTTCGGCGCCGCCGTAGATGGCCGCTAGCGGATTGCGTAAATCGTGCACGATCGAGGTGGAAAGGCGGCCAATGGTGGCAATCCGCTCGTGGCGGATCAACTCGTCACGGGCGTTCTGGATGGAATCGCACATCGCGTTGAACGTCTGCGCCAGGCGCCCCAGCTCGTCGTGCGTCTCCACGGGAACGCGGTAGCCATAGTTCTTTCTGATGACTTCCTCAGCCGCCCGGTCCAATTTCTCCACGGGCCGTAAGATCCGCTTCATCAAGAAGTAAGTCAATAGAATCGCGGCCAGCATCGCCAATCCCCAGATCAACGCGATGTTCCGCCGCAGCTCCATGATCACCTGCGTTGGACCGGCGAACGACCGGATAATGTAGAGCGTTCCCGCCACGGCCCGGTCCGGGCCGGTCAGCGGTGTTTTTAGAACCAGGGAATCCGTACCGCCAACCCTCAGTTTCTTCGCGCCTCCTTGGGATTGATCTCCTGCAGTGAGTTCATTGGCGCCCACCAGGGGCAGTGTGGAAGCAACTACCTCTTTTCCGCTTAGAAACGCAAAGTCGGTTCCGTCCGTGGAGTTTTTCATTTCCACCGCCAGCTTGTCGTTAATGGCAAACGCCACTAGCAGCACATTCAGCAGCGCGGGCTCGCTCGCGGTCTGCACATAGACAGGCGTTAGTACCACGTAATACAGGTGTTTGTTCCAAGCCAAATAAGCCGAGGACTGCGCGGGAAACCGGGCCATGGCCGATTTCAGCAAAACGTCCGTTCCCGCAAGGTCCGGAACTTCTCCGCCCAGCGACGCGATCACGCTTCCAGCCGGATCTAACACCAGAAAACTAGCATCTTGCGCCGAGACTTGCGACCAAAGCTGTCCAGCGGTGTCGCGAATGGTGGCGCTATCGTGCGTCATAAATGCAGCCCGCACGTCCGACATGGAGCTCATCACGCGGCTAATGGCGGCCAGATCATCCACGCGGCCCGCCCACAGCGCCTCATACGCCCGCAAACTGATCTTTACTTCCGCTTCCAAACTGTTCTGGCTCACGCGCGCGGCGTAATCTTGCACCGCCCAGCCGGTGACGGCGAATAGCAGAGTAATGGCAATGGATGTCGAGAGAAGAATGCGCCACGCCAGCGACTGCCGCCCCGCGGGCATTTGAGGGCGCTTCATTTTACCGGCAGCGAATAGCTTTTTCCGGTTTCGCTGTCTTTCGGATAATCACGCCCATATTTATTCGTGTGTGCGACCGGCAAATAGCCTGCTTCGGAAATACTGGCCGGAGGCAATTCGGTGGCGTCCTTCACCGTGATCGCACGCGTCAGCTTCTCCAGCGTCTCCGGCGTGGCGCGTTCGTGAAAGAAATGAATTTCGTATTCGCCGTCGGCAACGTCCGGAATGGAGAATCTGCCGTCACCCGGCGTCGTCGCGAAATAAGGCGAATCGATCACCACAATGACGGCTGACATGGCGGGATGAATGTTGCAGAATATCCGAACGATGCCAGGCAGATCAAAACGAACCGCCCGCGACGTGCCTGGAGCGTACAAACCAAGGTCGAAGATTTTGCCGTTGAAGTTAGAGAAGGCGTTGTGGAAGATCGGGTCTAGATTCGGAAAGTCCACGCTAGTGCCGGTGCGGACGGCCAACAAATGCGGAGTAAATTTCTTGTCTTGCTGTAACATTCGCGCATGTTTGGCAACCATGGGCGGCCGTGGAGCGCCGACGGCCTTCAACCAAATCACGGCGTTTGCGTCCTTGGCGTTTTTGGCAGCCTCTCCATGACTCGCATTGGTCAGTTTGACACTCCCAGTCACCGTGGCGGCTGTCAAAGTACAGCAGACCGGCAGGAGCCCAATGCACAGGCAAACAGCGGCGCGCGGAACTCGCCTTTTCCCTTTAGAAAAGATAAGCCACTCCCAGATCATAATGATCCACAACCAGATGCGAACCCGAGATATACTTTGCGCGCATCTGCAGAGCTTCGAAGCTCACCACCACATTCGGGCCCAGATGATACATCGCATTCGAAGCATAGGTCCAATTACGCACGACGCCTGTTCCTCCGCTATCGTCTTCCAAACCGCCGAAGACGTTGAATGTCAGCCGCTTGGTGACGGGCAGCGAAACTTGCGCCCAGCCTGCCGAAGTGTGAACCGCGTGCACGGTATCATACCGCCCAAACGTGAATCCGTTGCCCAAGCTGCCCAAGGAAGCTACGTTCTGGCCGTGATAAAACGTCCCGGTGAACTGAAGCTTCGACAGCGGAGTAATAGACCAATCGACTGAAGCAATGCGCGAAGGGACAGTGGCGCCGTCCACGTGGGTGCTGCTCACGTGAAATCCAGACCCGATCTCAAACTTCCGGATGTCGTCAAATTTGTGCCAAAAAGCGAAGCGTCCTTCCAGCGCGGGCCGGGAACCGGCGAGGGAGTTGCTGTATTCGGATGGAACCGCGGCGTATTGTTCGTTCGTCTGTAGCAGCGCCCCCTGCGCCGTTATGCCGTTGTTCGCGTTCAAGTGGATACGCTCCTCATAACGAACCTGCGGTACCCAAAGCCATAAATTCCCAGAGCCCGACAACGGCGGAATGGCTACTTCCGCCAGGGAAGACGGAGACAGTGGAGCAATCAGCGGCTTGTATTGCCCCACCGAAATAGTCCGGTTTTTCCAGTCGAAAGAGAGGTCGGCCTCGCGGATGCGGAACAGATTAGGCTGGGCTTGCGGGTTGCCGCTGGGCATATAGGCGCCGTAGAAGTCCATTGTGAGCGAGCCATTTACGTGGCCGCCGCCCGGCAACTGTGGGCCCTGGAAATTGAGTCCCAAGAGGCTTTGCGCCACTGTGGCGCCCGCGCTCGAAGGACCGCTCAGCAATTCATACGTCGCACCTGGATTCGACGGCAAATGGCTGTTCGAAAACGCGTTAAACAGCAGCATGCCATTTAACGAAATGGGGAATTTTTGCGACGCTTCCACTTTGCTCTGCGCTTGTTCCGCCGTTCTTGCCTCCACTACAGCCACGCGGTCCTCCACCGGCGGCGTAGTGGCGTTTGGCTCCGATGAAGTTTGCGTCGACCCGGGCTGCGCGCCCGTAGACGCGAGGGGAGCCGCCGTCCCGCGAGAAGAATCTAAATCCTTGCGCAAGTCACGTACCTCTTGCAAGAGTTGACGGTTTTCCTGCTCCAACGCATCCAGCCGCTGTTGAATTCGCTGCATAGTCTCGCGTGAATCTACATTTTCCGGAGCCTTCTGCTCTTGAGCGAACAGCAGCACCGCCGGGAAAAACCAAAGCAAAAATCTAATACGTGGCATCAATAAGCGCCTCCAGTGTCTCCAGTACCTTTGCCGGTGAATATGGCTTAGCGAAAAATGCATTCGCCCCCAATAAGCGTAGCCGCTCCGGAGTATCTGGACTACTATTGCCGCTCAGCACCACAATCGGCACGCCCGCATAACGGCTATGGGACCGCACCATTTCAATCAATTCAAAGCCATCGACATAAGGGAGGTTGAGGTCGGTGACCATGGCCGACAGCGCCACGTCCCCCGCCTCCAGAAAACGCCGGGCGTCACGGCCGTTCCCCTTCATCACCAACTCGACGCCAGGCAATTTGCCGAGTGCAATTTCGAGTGCGGCGGTGTTCTCGCAATCCTCCACAATCAGGATCGTTCGCCCCATGTCCGTTTGCGCTACGGAAGAAAGCGGTAGCCGACTCCATGGACTGTCAAGAAATATCTAGGCACGTTTGGATCAGGCTCCAGTTTCTGCCGTAACCGCACCACGTGTGCATCCACCGTGCGCGTATTTGGGTACGATTCGTAGCCCCAGACCGAATTCAGAATCAAGTCGCGAGTCAGCGCGCGATCTGGATTTTGAAGAAAAAACAAAAGCAGTTTATATTCGGCCGGCGTCAGTTTTACTTCAACGTTCGCACGCGTAGTCGTCCGGCGGTCCAGATCTACGTGCACATCCGCAAAGTTGATGGTCTTCGTTTCTGAGGTCGTGCGCCGCAGCAGCGCCCGGATGCGCGCCAGCAGTTCACGCGTTCCAAACGGCTTTACGATGTAGTCGTCCGCGCCTACCTCAAACAACAGAACTTTATCCACTTCATCGCCAATGGCGCTCAGCACGATAATGGGAGTCTGCACGCGATCGGCCCGTAATTGGCGGCAAAGCTCCATGCCGCTCATGTTCGGCAGCCGCAAGTCCACCAGAACCAGATGCGGCTTTAAGGTCAGCGCCTTCTCTAAACCGGTCTTTCCATCGGCGGCGAAAAGCGGAATAAAATTTTCGCTTTCAAGCAGCACGCCGATGGTCTCACGTAAACTCTCATCGTCGTCTATGACGAGTATCTTCTGCATGCAGCCAACATTGGGATTTAAAGGTCTCTATTAAAGGATAATGTCTAACACCGTATAAAAGATAGGGCGCGCCCATCTCGGCTCGCGCCCCCTCACACGGAGAATTATATTCCGAGTGTGGGCCATAGCGCCGTTATTTGGGTTGTTTGAATGTAAATATTGTGTAAACGCCCGGCCCGTCGCGCGTCAGATTAATGAGCCGCGCCGCCAATATCAAGCAATTCAATCTCAAAGATCAGGGTCGCGCCGCCGGGAATGCCTTGATTGCCGCGGTCACCGTAGGCGATATCCGAGGGGCACACCAACTCCGCTTTACCGCCGATTTTCATCTTTTGAACACCCTCAGTCCAGCAGCGAATGACGTTGGAAAGGGGGAAGGTAGCGGGTTCGTTGCGCTTGTAAGAGCTGTCGAACTCCGTCCCATCCACCAAAGTACCCCGGTAATTGACTTTGACGGTATCGGATGCTTTGGGAAACGCCCCCGTACCCGGCCGAAGTTCACGGTAAATCAGACCGGAGGGGCTTTTCACCGCGCCGGGCTGTCCCGCGGCTTTATCCAGATACAGTTTAGACTCGGCTTTGGTCTTCTGCGCTGTAACGGCCTCGCGCGCCTGCGCCAGACCCTGGATCTTAGGCCCCCAAACGCTGATATCTTCAGCGGGCTTTCCGGCGGCGGCGTCTGACAGCGCGCGTTTGATGATCTCGAATTCAGCCGGCGACAAGCTAAAGGGAACCAGCGAATGGTGAATGGACAGCCCGAGCGCGTAAATCGTTTTCTGTTCGTCAGTGGTCAGGGCCGGTGCAGTAGTGGGTTTTGTCACGGTAGTCGTCTTGTGAACGGGAGCTTTTGGCGCGGTGCTGGTTGAGGTGCTAGCCGCCTTTGGCTTTGCTGGAGCAGTAGTGGTCGTCTGGCCGGCAGCTTGAAGAACAACAAAGGCCGGCAGTAAAAGCGAGAATCCGCGCATTTGTTCAGGCTAGCATCGACACGTGAAGATCACAGCTTGAGTTTAACTATCAGAGACTCCAGGTCCCACTCCCCATCATGCCGGACTCCATTGATGAATAGAGCAGGCGTACCGTAAACTCCGTTTGCCACGCCGCGGCGAAAATCTTCGCGCACTCTATCTTCATACGTGCGGCCAGCCAATTCAGCGCGAAAACGCTTGCCGTCCAGAGCCAGCTTATCCGCATACCGGTAGAGGTCTTTCGTGGCAAGCGCCGTTTGGTGTTGAAACAGCAGGTCATGCATTTCCCAGAAGCGGTTTTGCGCGCCGGCCGCTTCAGCCGCCTCGGCCGCCTGCTGGGCGTGCGGATGGGTTCCGGAACGCGGATAATGGCGAAACACCAGACAAATATCGTCTTGCAAGCGGTTGTAAAGCTCCTGAATGACTAAGAACAACTGCCCACACCCCGGACATTCGTAATCACCGTATTCAACCAGCGTGTACCGGGCTTCGGGAACACCGTGTATATGATCTTCCGGCTGAATCGGAAGCAGTAGTTTCGACAGGGCCGCGTCGTCTGGCGTCAGTGGAGTCACAACTCTACGATATAAGCACGCTGGGGCGTGCTTTAGGATGTAAGCACGACCGAAGGACGCTCTACTGGCTCGATTGGAAACCCAAGATCGCGCCAGGCTTCAAAGCCGCCGGCTAGCGGGCGGACGCGCGGAATACCCGCGCTTTTCAGTTGCAGGGCCATGCGGGCACTGGTGGATTCGTTCGGGCAGGTGCAGTAAAGAATGACTTCCCGCTCACGAGGAATTTCATGCGCGCGCAAGCGTAGGTCTTCCGGCCGGACCACCAGCGCGTTGGGAATTTTAAAACCTTCGCTCTCAACCTCGGAAGGATGCCGCAGGTCGATGATACTCACCGAATCGCAAGTCTTGAGCAAATCCTGCAGTTGCTCCGGCGTGATTCGATCCGTGCGCAAATTGTGCAAAAAACGCCAGCGTTGAAAATATTTGTAGCCGATGTACAGGCCGATCAGCAATAGAACCGTAACGCCCGCCCGGCGGCCCAAAAGCCCCAGCCACAAAATAGCCAAATCCACCTGCCGGTAGAACAGTTGGCCAATCAGCAAATAACCGCCGGCCCACGCCGTGCACCCCAACGCGTCGATCAAAAGAAAACGGCCGACCGGCATCTTACTCACCCCGGCCAGCGTGACGGAAACAAGGCTCATGCCGGGGACAAATTTTGAGAGCAGCAGCGCGCCGTCGCCTCGTTTTGAAAAGGATTCCTCGGTGTTCCGGACACACGTATCGGGCTCGATAGAAAGCTTGCAGAGCAAGCTCAAAATGGAGCGGCCCCGCACCCGGCCGAGCTGGTACCAAGCAAGATCGCCCAATACGGCTGGAATGAGCGCCGCGAACAAAGACGCAAAAAACCCGTAGCGATGGTTGCCGACCATCGCGCCCATCAGCAGAAAGAGCGGATCAACGGGAATGGGCAGGCCAAAGCTGACAATCAGCACGTACGCGAACAAGAGCGCGTAGCCGTGCTGCAGCAGTAGGTAGCGAAAAGAAAACACAGGCCTGTCTCCTCAAGTCTAGAACGGAACTACAATGAATTTCTAAACATGCAAGAACCTTCTCCGGTAAAAGCACCCGCACGGTTGCTCTCCTTAGATGCATTTCGCGGCGCAATTATGCTGCTGATGGTGCTGGTAAATGACGCGGGCGGCCGGCAGTCATATACTCAACTGGAACATTCGGCTTGGCACGGATGGACGTTAACAGACACGGTTTTCCCGTCGTTTTTGTGGATCGTGGGTGTGGCCATCACGTTGTCCCTCGGGAAAAGATTGGCGGCGGGCATCACGCCGGGCCAACTTCTACCCAAAATATTCCGGCGCTCCGTGTTGCTGTACGTGCTGGGGTTGGCGGTCTATGCTTTTCCGGCGTTTAGTTGGCAGCAGCAGCGGTTATTGGGCGTTCTACAGAGGATTGCCATTTGCTATCTCATCGCCTCGATCATTTTTCTTTACACCGGTTTGCGGGCGCAAATTGCCTGGATCATTGGACTCTTTACCGTTTATTGGCTCCTAATGGCGCTCGTCCCCGTGCCTGGATTTGGCGCCGGACACTTTGATGTGGACCGGAATTTTGCACATTACATTGACCGAATCGTGCTGGGAAGCCATAACTACGCGCAAACCAAGACATGGGACCCGGAAGGGGTCGTCAGCACCTTGCCTGCCATCGGCAGCACGCTCCTGGGAATCATGGCCGGCCACGTTTTGCGGTTGAACCGGACGCTCGCCGCGCGTAGGCAGCGCTTATTCATCATCGGCGCATTCCTGATTGCTCTCGGCCTTATTTGGAATATTTGGCTGCCGATTAATAAGAAGCTTTGGACCGATTCATTCGCCACCCTCATGGCTGGCTTGGATTTCGTGGCGCTCGCCCTATTTGTCTGGATAGTGGATGAGCGAGGTTATCAAAAGGTGGTCCTGCCGCTACGG
Organism: Bryobacteraceae bacterium; assembly: GCA_036488895.1. GTDB lineage: Bacteria > Acidobacteriota > Terriglobia > Bryobacterales > Bryobacteraceae > Bog-105. The sequence goes on from DASXGT010000033.1 coordinate 56,709, forward strand.
ATCGTCGGCATGAATGCGATCACGATCTACTTGGCTTCCGAGTTTTTGGCCGAGTTCTTGGACGCAACCTCGATCCACCGGTACACCTATGAGCATTGGTTTGCGCCATTTGCCTCGCCTGCGAACGCATCGCTGCTTTGGGCGCTCGCCTTCACGTTATTGATGTATCTGCTCGGTTATTTTATGTACCGGCGACAGTGGTTTTTGCGGCTATAGCTAGTCTGCCCGCAACGCCGTATGTGGATCGATGTGCGCGGCGTGCCATGCGGGCACAAAACCGGCGAACAACGCCACGGCAATCAAAGCCGCTACCGAAATACCCCAGATCAAAGGATTTTGCGGCTGCACACCGTAAAGCGACGAACGTATATAGCCAGCCGATCCCAGTACGAACGGAATCCCGCACAAAGCCCCGGCAATTCCAAGATAAGCCGATTCGCGCAACACCATGGTCAGCACCAGTTCCGGTGTCGCCCCAATCGCCATCCGGATTCCCAGTTCTCTATAGCGGCTGGTGACCGAATATGACATCACGCCATACAGTCCCACTATGGCCAGCAATGTCGCGAGCGCCGCGAAGCCGATCGAGAGGTACCCCAAACTTCGCTCCACAAACAGAGACTCGTTGATGATTTCCGTCATGGAGGAAAGCCGGTTCACCGGTAAATCAGGGGCCATTTGACGAACCAGATTGCGAGTCGCCAGCGCTACGGCCTTCTCGCTAGCGCGGGTCCGAACGTAGAAGGTTACCGATGAGAGTTGACTATCCGCCAGATATGGCGTGTAGACAAAAGGCTGAATTTTCGAGCGGATGGTAGTGTGCTCGCTATCGGCGACCACTCCAACAATCGTTTCGGTCATCTTCACTGCATCACCAGCTCCAAATCCAAAATGCACGCCCAGCGGATTCCTTCCGGGCAGAAAGTGCTTCACAAAAGTTTCGTTGACAATGGCCACTTTGGTCGTGGGCAGCGAGTCGGAGGCCGTAAATTGCCGCCCCGCTAGTAAGGGAATCTGCATCGTTGAAAAGAATCCGGGGCTGACCAAGTTTTGTCTAAATCCTGAATTGTCGTGTCTCTGGGGAGGCGCGCCTTCCACCGTGACCTCGCCGCCCCCGTCGTCGTTTTCCAATAGTGGTATCGTCACTGCCGCAGCGCTTTCCACGCCTGGCAAGCTCGCTAGTTTTCGGCGCAGTTCTTCGCCAAACGCTTTGATGCGAGGCTGCGAATATCCCGCTTGCGAAGGATCTATTTCGAACTTCACAAGCTGTGCGGTCTTGAATCCTACATTGATGTTCTTTAGATTCCGCAGACTACAAGTGAACAAAATTGCAGATGTAACTAGCACCAGTGACAGCGCCACTTGCGCCACCACCAGCACTCGCCGCAGCCAACCCGCGTGCCCGGTATGTCCGAAGCTGCCTTCCGTTTTCAGGGCCGAAGCAACGTCTGTCCGCGCCGATTGCCAAGCCGGAAGCAAGCCAAAGATCAGACCCACGGCCAAGGTGACTGCGGCCGCCAAAAGCATCACATACCCATCCGGACGCGCAGAAATGCTGGCGGAACTCAAATCGAAGCTCAGCGCATGCAGCAGCGCGGGCGTACCGGCATACGCAATCGCAATCCCCAGGCAGCCACCGAGCATTGCCAGCAGAAGGCTCTCAATCAAGAGTTGGCGGGCCAGCGTCGCTTTGCCCGCGCCTACGGAGAGCCGTATTGCCATCTCACGCTGCCTGGCTACACCGCGAGCTACCAGCAGATTCGCGACATTTGCCGTGGTGATCAGCAAAACAATACCAACCATCGCCATCAATATCTTCAAAGGATTACTGAGATTATCGCGAAGAGACGCATAGCCTTGGCCGCCATTGCTTAGTTCAACTCGTTTCTTTGCATATACTTTTTTGAATTCTTCTGACGGCGACTTCATAAAAGCCAAATCCTGGTCTCGCAAAGGCGGATAGATCGTGCTTAGCGCTGCCGCTGCCTGGTCCGCGTTGACACCCGGCTTCAAGCGTCCAATTAGATGGAGCCAATGATGCAGCCGGTCCGTCAGTGGGAGTTTGTCCGGCATAACGTTGGCCTTCATTGACAGCGGCACATACAAATCGGCGCGCGCGCTGACATCGATTCCATAAAATTGCGGCGGCGTCACGCCGATTACTACATAGGAATGCTTGTTCAAAACAATCTTCCGGTTCACAATGCCTGGGTCGCCGCCAAAACTCCGCATCCACAAGCCGTATCCAAGCACCGCCACCGGACTCGCCCCAGGCTTCTGGTCATCGCCGGCCGTGAATAGCCGGCCTCGCCAGGGCGCCACGTGCAGCACTTGAAAGAAGTTTCCCGAAACTAAACCGCCCCGGACGGTTTCTGTCGACTCGCGGCCGCTCAGGCTTACGTTAGAAGAGAAAAATGCCAATATTCCATCAAAAATCTGCGAAGTCCCTGCGTTCAAGTCCCGGTATAGCGGATTGGAGAAGTAGCTTTTCATATCGTTGCTGGATGTGTATCCCAGCTCCGGTTCCTGGTTGTGCAGGATCACCAATTGCTCCGGCGCGGGTACCGGCAAATAATCCAGCATCACCTGCTTCATCAACGTGAAGACCACGGTGTTTGCCCCGATGCCCAGTCCCAGCGAAAGAATCGCCACTGCGGTCACAATAGGCGCGCGCCGCAGCATCCGCGCCGCCAGCCTCATGTCGCGTTTCACGGCGTCGAACCACACAATCACGTCCGGCTCAACCGTCTTTTCTTCCAGCGATGTCAGATTTCCCATCCGTTTCCGGGCCGCTGCGTGAGCCTCTTCCAGCGCCATGCCCTGGCGCACGTATTCCTGAACTCGCTGTTCTAAGTGCCACGCCAGTTCATCGGCCGCATCTTGGTTCGCTATGCTCTTGCGAAAACTGTTTTTCAATCTGCTCAGAAGTCCCATAGCTCTCCCGTTTAGACAAATTTCAAAACCTTACTCACGGCCGCTGTAATTTGCCGCCAGTCGTTTTCTTCCAACGCGAGCTGCCGTTTTCCCTTCGCCGTAAGGGTGTAATACCGGACCCGTCGGTTCGTATCCGATAGCGCCCATTCCGACGCAATCCAGCCCTCTTGTTCCATCCGATGGAGTGCCGGATAAAGTGATCCCTCCTCCACTTGCAGCACCTCATCGGAGACCTGCTGGATATGGTTGGTAATTGCGTAACCGTGAAGCGGCCCGCGGCTCAGTGTTTTCAGGATCAGAAGGTTCAACGAACCTTGCAACGGTTTTGACAGCAATCGGCCCATCTATAAACGACAATAGCATAGGTTTCTATGCGTAGAAACCTATGCTCCGGCCAATGCGGGCGGCGTCAGGGGCGCGTATGCCGCTCCCGAACGCGGCGTCGAATTCCCTCTTTTAGTTCTTCCAGTGTTCGGCGTTCGGGTGGTTGCGCGGGAAATAGCGCACGATGAATATCCTCGGAAGAAAATGCTGGCACTCGCCGTGCTTCGGCGGGAACTGAAGTCTGTCCTTCAGACGTAACTTTTGATCGCCGTAGCGGCATTCCTGAACGTTACCATGTTATGTTACGCGGGAATCGACCCCTGTTTAATCACCTTCGTCATGACTTCGGTAAACGTATCGATCTCTTCCAGCGTGGTGTAAACATTTGGAGTGATGCGCAAACCTTGATATTCCCCAGGCGTGACGATGCCCACGGTCCAGACTCTGTGCTTCGCCCATAAATAGGCAGAAAGCTTGGGTGCATCGAAGCCATCAATACTAATAAACCCAATGCCGCAGGATTGCTCCGGATCTTCGCTGTTCAGAATCTTTACTCCCGGCAGCTGCCGGAGTTGGTTAGACCAACGATGCCGTAGATAGCGCAGCCGTTCGGCCTTACGCTCAAGCCCGATGCTCTCGCTAAAATTCAAAGCTTCCGTAACGGCGTTGCGCTGGGACGCGGGATGCGTGCCGATCTCTTCAAACTTCCTGATGTTGTCACGCATGGCGTCAGGAGCCGCCATCATGGGCCAGATATCCCGAATCTTATTCTTACGGACATACAGCATCCCCGTCCCAATAGGCGCCAAAATCCACTTGTGCAACGACGTTCCGTAGTAGTCGCAATCCAGCTCGTCGCGTGTGAAAGGAAACTGTCCGAATGCGTGCGCCCCATCCACCACCACTTCAATACCGCGGGCTCTGGCCATCTGGCAAATCGCTTTCACGGGGAAGATTTGCCCCGTGCGGTTCGTGATGTGGCAGATATGAATGACCTTGGTTTTCGGCGTGATGTTCTCTTCAATCCGCTTAGCAAGATAATCGAGACTCGGCGGCGGAACCGGGAAGGTAATCTGCTTTAGAACAATACCGTCACGGCGTTCCCGCTGCTGCCAGGTGGCGATCATGCGCGGATAGTCCTGGTTCGTGGTCAACACCTCATCGCCCGCTTTTAAATTCATGCCAAGCTGCACGATCTGGAGCGATTCGCTGGCGTTGCGCGTGATGGCAATCTCTTCGGTGTCACAGCCAAAAGAGCGCGCCAAACGGCGGCGCACCGTCTCAACTCCGGGGTCGAGCACGTTCCACATGTAATACGACGGATTCAGGTTTTCAACCTCGAGATAGCGTATCTCGGTGTCCATCACAATCTTGGGCGAAGGGGAGACGCCTCCGTTGTTCAGGTTGATCATGTTGCGATCGACGGTGAAGGCATGGCGGACGTTGAACCAGAAGTCTTCGTCGCGAGCCACTGTATCAGCTGCGCGGCCTGAGACTGTTTCGACGGCGGACTGGGCCCGAACCAGTGAATCTGCTTGCAAAGCGGCGACTACACCTGCGGTCGCTGAAAAAAATTGGCGTCGGTGCATGCATTAAGTTAACGGCTTATTAATCGCCCGGTCAAGCAGATAAGTCCTGCTGTCCGCAATTCTTCCGACTATGACTCATTAAAAACTTTTGTAAGAGGAGCAATCAAACAGTGCTAATCTACTAAAAATCGTTAGTTTCAGCGTAGTCGCCCGTCCGTATTCATAAGGAATTCCGACCGGCTTGCGTGCTCCCAGTGGAGCGAAGAACTACCGCACCCGTCCAGCGGCTTGCCGGCCCGGTCCAGGCAAAAAATCTGCAAAGGAGACAGGGGTTTGCTTAAATCAAATCGTAGACTTTTCATACACCTCGCGCAAGCTTGGTTCATACTTGGTGCGGCCGCTGTGTCGCTACTGGGGCAATCCACTCAAGGCGGCGTGCGCGGAACGGTTTCCGATGCGCAGGGCAGCGTCATCGCGAATGTCAAAGTGACGCTGATCAACTCGGGTACGAATGAGCCACGCACGACGCTAACTAATTCCTCCGGGCAATACGACTTCCCGATAGTGGTGCCGGCCACTTATTCACTTACCGCTGAAAGCACCAGCTTTAAGAAGTTCGAACGCCAAAACATCGTCGTGGGAACGCAAGAATTTGTCACCGTGGATGTCGCGATGGAAGTGGGCGCGGTAACCGAAAGCGTTCTGGTCACCGAACAGGTGCCGCTTGTAGAATCCTCAAATGCCTCCCAAGGGCAAGTTCTTGACAACCAGAAACTAGTGGACCTGCCTAATCTGGGCCGCAATCCGTTCATGATGTCGAAACTGTCAGCGAACGTAATTGCGGTTGGCCAGCCCGCCTATAACCGCATGGAAGACCAAAGCGGATCTTCGGAAATCTCCATTGCCGGCGGCCCGGTTCGCGGCAACAATTATCTTCTGGATGGCATTCCGATCACGGACGCGACGAACCGCGCCATCATCATTCCGCTGATCGAAGCCGTGCAAGAGGTGAAAATCCAAGCCAACACCTATGACGCTGAGATGGCGCGCACCGGCGGCGGCATGTTCAACACGCTGATGAAATCCGGAACCAATGATTATCACGGCAGCGCCTACGGCCACTTACGGCGCACGTCCTGGGATGCCAATAGCTTCTTCAGCAACGCGGCGGGTATTCCAATCACCAACCAGCCGAACGATACTTGGGGCGCCAGCTTCGGCGGTCCTGTCCGGATACCAAAACTCTATAACGGCAAGAACAAGACCTTTTTCTTTCTGGGCGTCGAACATTACGACGACACGCAGTCTAACTCGCAGCAATTTAGCGTTCCCACCGCGCTCGAGCGCACGGGCAATTTTTCGCAAAGCTTCAACAAAGGCGGCGGCCTGATGACGCTGACAAACCCGCTGGGCCAACCCTTCGCCGGAAATATAATTCCCACGTCGATGATAAATCCCGTTGGTTCCGCTTTGGCCAATTACTTCCCACTGCCTTCTTCCGCACCCGCTTACTATGGCGCGAACGACCTGACCGCGGCATCTACCATTAAGGCGCGCGCGGTTCAATACTCGGCGAAGATCGATGAGGATTTCACCCACTGGTGGCATTCGAGTTTGAGCTATCTTCGTTATTACTCGTTGGAGCCCGGTGACACCTGGTTCAATTCAGCCTCCACAACGGATGGCTGGCGCCTTCTTCGCCGCGTCGATACTACTCAGCTAAATAACATCTTTACTCTGAACCCGACTACCGTTCTGGCTGTGCGGTACGGCTTTAACCGCTTCCCCAATTACGACTACAACAGCTCACAAGGCTTCAATATTGGCTCCCTCGGGTTCAATTCTTCTTTCGCCAACTCGGTCTCTCCGACGCTAGCCGAATTTCCCCAAATCGTGCCCACAAGTTTCCATGGATTAGGCGATACGGGGGACAATTCCTACGACTCGCTGGCGTCCAATAACTTTTCGACCAGCATCGACAAGAATGTTGGCCGTCACAGCCTGAAGTTCGGTTTTGATTATCGCCGCCTGAAGGCGTCCGGCAGCGGCGTGAGTTGCCCCACTGGTTGCTACACATTTAACACTGCTACTGCTGGTTCCACCAGCTATACCGGCAGCGACTTGGGCGATCTGTTACTGGGTCTCCCTTACGCCCGGTCAGCGGACACCTCCAGCAATCTGAACAATCATATTGATTATTACGGCGCTTACATTCAAGACGACTTCCGTTTGAGCAGCAAAATAACCATCAACTACGGATTGCGCTGGGAGCGTGAGAGCGGCGTCTCGGAACAGAATAATGGCATCATCACTGGCTTTAACGGCGCGGCGGTAAACCCCATCGCAGGTTCGGTTACCGGAATTGTCCCGTTTGGCCAAGTCGAGTACGCTGGCGTAAACGGAAATCCAACCTCCACGGGTAATCCTTATCCCAATAAGTGGGGGCCACGTGCCGGCCTTGCTTACCAACTCAATGACAAAACTGTCATTCGCGGTGGCTATGGCATCTTCTGGGCGCCGCAAGTCGCCCTAGGCGGACCTGTCAGCACCCTCGGCTATGCGGCAACCACCAGCTTTACCGGCAGCACCAATCAGCAGGGCGTCGTCACTCCAACACTGACAAATCCTTTCCCCACTGGATTTCTCCAACCTGTTGGCAATACGGCAGGAACCTCGGCTGGTTTGGGACAAGACTTCACTATTCTGTCGCCCTCCGCCCGGTCGCCAATGGTGCAGCAATATTCGCTCGATGTTCAGCGCCAGTTGCCAGGCGAGATCGCATTGGAAGTTGGATATGTTGGATCGCATTCCACTCACCTCACGCTAGGTTCCGGCACGATTAACGTCAATGCACTCAATCCGAGCCAGCTTGCACTTGGTACGAGCGCGCTTAATGCGTCCGTTGCAAATCCTTACTATGGACACATCACCACCGGCACTATCTCTTCGGCGAAGGTGCCCGAGTCTTATCTGCTGCTTCCCTACTCCGCCTTTGGCAAGATTAATGAAACCTACGGCGACCAGAATCATGCCCGCTATGACTCCATGATCATTAAGGGACAGAAGCGCTTCAGCAAAGGGCTTACCTTCCTGAGCACGTTCACCTGGTCAAAGAGTTACGATGAGACCAGCAATCCGGCCGGCAATTACCTGAATGCAGGCGCTCAAAATTACCCGCAAAACCCGTATAATGTCGCGGCGGAGTACAGCCTCTCGAACTTCACTTCGCCTTTCCGCTGGGCTACTGCCTTCACTTACGAACTGCCGGTCGGCAAAGGCAAAGCGTTCCTGAATAGCAACACCCTTGTCGACTATATCGTTGGGGGTTGGTCTGTCAATGGCGTCTTGACCTACCAGACTGGCTTCCCGCTGCAGATCTTTCAAACCAACGCAAACTCCGCCTACGGCTACGGCGCTCAGCGCCCAAACACCACTGGGGTATCGCCGGGCACTGACGGCAGCGTGGAGCAGCGCTTGGGCGATTACATTAATCCAGCCGCTTTCTCCATCGCTCCGCAAGGAACCTTCGGCAGCGCCGCTCGTACTATCTCAACGCTCGGACCGGGCCAGAAAAATTGGGACCTGTCCGTCTTTAAGAGCTTCACGTTCAAGGAAAAGGTGAAGGCGCAGTTCCGGGCCGAAGCACTGAATGCTTTCAACTCGCCGCTGTTCCTGGCCCCCGATACCAACGCGTCGCACAGCACGTTCGGCGTAATCTCCGGCCAGGCAAACTTCTCCCGGCAGTTACAGTTAGCGCTACGCTTTTCGTTCTAACCAAGCAGCTGAGCGGCGGTTTCTTTCAATGGAACGCCGCTCAGCTTTCTACGTCGTATCTCGCTCATGAGAAAAAGCAGCTTGTGAGCGGCTACTTCGTAAGACAAGCCCTGCTCATGAATATTTGAAATGCAATTGCGTTCCGCATCTGTTCGCGCGAGATCCGGATTCCAGGTGAGGTAAACACCCAAGCTATCCGGCGTGCTCAAACCGGGCCGCTCGCCAATCAGAACAATCGACAATTCAGCGCCCAGCAGAGAACCGATGTGATCGCCGATAGCCACCCGGCCCTGCTGGACAATCCAAACCGGATACGCATCCAGACTAAGCTTTTCGAGCAAGGCAACAGCGTGGCGATGAACTGCCAGGGCAGACAGGCCGTCCGCCACAACAACCGCCACTGAACTGGATTCGGAACCCTTCACAGTTTCCACGGATTCGGCATTTAACCTTCTGCCTTTGTCGGGGCGGCGGAGGTATTCGTCACGGTCTTTCGCATTGCTGTGAAGAACGCGGGCGTTCCTCATTTCCGCCAGAAGCGAAGAGCTATCCAATGGAACATGAACGGCATCGCGCGCGCGGGCATGCGCCAAACGAAATTCCAGCAGGGGCCGCGTGGGCAAACTATTGCCCGTGATTCCCAAACTGACTCGGGCCGAAGTGTAGTCGCTGAGTTTAATCAAGCAACGCCGCCATTTCCGGCAGCGCTGGACGATTCGTCAGCCACGCTTCGAACTCCGGCGCCGGACGCAAGTTGAAAACGGACCGCAGATACAACGCATCATGAAAGGAACTGCTCTGGTAGTTCAACATGATGTCATCGGCTCCCGGTACGCCCATGATGTAGTTCACGCCAGCCGCGGCCAGCATGGTGAGAATCGCATCCATGTCGTCGTCATCGGCCTCCGCATGATTGGTGTAACAGACGTCGCAGCCCATGGGCAGGCCCAATAGCTTTCCGCAAAAGTGATCTTCCAAGGCCGCTCGTAAAATCTGTTTGCCGTCGTAAAGATATTCGGGGCCGATGAATCCGACCACGGTATTCACCAGCATGGGCCGAAAGGCGCGGGCCACCGCATAGGCGCGGGCCTCACACGTTTGCTGATCAACGCCATGGTGCGCATTCGCGGAAAGCGCGCTGCCCTGCCCCGTTTCAAAGTACATGATATTGGCATCCACCGGACCGCGCTTCAGCTCGCGAGCCGCTTCATGCGCTTCTGTTAACAGAGCCAAATTGCAGCCAAAGGAAGAGTTAGTAGCTTCCGTGCCGCCGATGGATTGGAACACCAGATCTACCGGCGCCCCTTCGGCCATCGCTTGCATTTGGGTAGTAATGTGCGCAAGCACGCAACTTTGCGCCGGAATGCCGTAGCGTTGGCGAACCGTGTCTATCAGAAGCAGCAGTTTCCGGACAGTATCCGGATTATCAGACGCCGGATTAATTCCGATCACTGCATCGCCGCTGCCTAATAGCAGACCGTCCACGATGCTGGCGGCGATGGCTCGTGGGTCATCCGCCGGATGATTCGGCTGCAGCCGAGTAGAAAGACGGCCCGGCAAGCCAACGGTGGTACGGAAACGCGAGACCACGCGTATCTTACTCGCCGCCTTCACCAGGTCTTGCAAGCGCATGATTTTTGAAACGGCAGCGGCCTGTTCCGGCATCAGAACCGGTGCGAGGCTGGCGAGCGTAGCACCATCGGCGGCATCGCTGAGCAGCCAGTCGCGAAAATCACCCACGGTCAAGTGCGCGATAACCGCCAAGGCTCCGTTGTCCCGCGCATGCGCATCGAAAATGAGCCGGGTGACTTCGTCGGTTTCGTAGGGAATCAGCGGCTCGGCAGAAAAATCCTTGAGCGGAGTGTTCGCAAGGGCCATTTGCGCCGCCACTCGTTCTTCCGCCGACTCCGCCGCGATGCCCGCCAGTTGGTCGCCCGAACGTAGCGGCGTAGCTTTCGCCAACAGCGTTTTCAGATCCGGAAAAGTGTAGACCAGCGAGCCGAGAGTAGTCCGGTATTGCAAACACGACGATAATAACTGAAGATGAAACTCGCTGCGTTACTCCTTGTTTTCGCTGCCACCCAATCGCCGTTGGTGGAACGCGTGGATACTACTGCGTTCGTGCAAATTGAGGCGAACAGCTTCAATAGTCTGACGCCGCGCCAGCAAGCGTTGACGTATTGGCTCACCCAGGCGTCTATCGCTATTGACCCCATCATTTATGACCAGCTTTCGCGCTTCGGGCTGCGTCAAAAGGAGCTATTGGAAACCGTTGTTACGCACAAAGACAAAGTAGATGCCGGCGCATATGACCGCGTGCTGGCGTTCACCAAGCTCTTTTGGGCCAATAAAGGGAACCACAACGAGCAAACCGGCCAGAAGTTTCTGCCGAAGTTCACCGCTCAAGAGCTGAAACAAGCCCTGGAGCAGTGTGGACGAAAGGAACTAGCCGCCGACGTGGATGCGCTGAGCCAGTCTCTATTTGACCCCGCGTTCGAGCCTATCTTGACGGCGAAAACGCCGCAGCCGGGGAAAGACATCATTGAGTCCAGTTCCAATAACTTTTACTCCGGTGTGAAGCTCGCGGACTTGAAAGGCTTCAACGAGCGGTACCGGCTGAATTCACGCCTGGTGAAACAGAACGGCAAGCTGGTGGAGCAGGTCTATCGGGCTAGCGGCCTTTACGGAAAATACCTAAGTAGGGCCAACCAATACCTGGAAAAGGCGCGCGCCTATGCGGAACCGGCGCAAGCCAAAGCGATCGGCGATTTAATCCGCTATTACCAAACGGGCAAGTATGCGGATTGGATTCAATTCGGCATCGACTGGGTACATGACAACGGCCCAGTCGATTTCGCCAATGGCTTCATTGAAAACTATCGCGACGCACGGGCGGCCAAAGGAACCATGCAGAGCTTTGTTTCGATTACAGATCAGAAGCTGTCGTCCGCCATGCTGAAAGTCGCGGATAACGCGCAGTATTTCGAAGATCGCGCGCCGTGGGATGCCCGTTACAAAAAGCAGGACGCCAAGCCGCCGGCGGCCAAAGCGGTGGAAACCGTGGTTGAAACCGGCGATTTTCACGTCACCACTATTGGCGATAATCTTCCGAATGAAAAAGAGGTGCATGAGAAATATGGCTCCAAAAGCTTTCTCTTCTCCGGCAGTTCGCGTGTGTTCGATGAGGCGATCGGCAATAAGGTGTTGGAAGAATTCGGAGCGTCCCAAGCGCAAATCGCCCGCGACGAAAAATACGGCGGCGAAGCAGAGGAATTGTTGACCGCAATGCACGAAGTCATTGGCCACGGCTCCGGCAAGCTCAGCCCCAAACTGAATCAGGAACCCGGGTTCTACTTGAAGGAATACTACTCAACGCTCGAAGAAGGGCGCGCCGATCTGGTCGCGCTCTGGAACGTGTTTGATCCGAAGCTGAAAGAACTGGGCTTGGTTTCATCGGACGAAGTGGGGCGCGCCTTGTACGATGCGGCGGCCCGAGTCATGCTGACCCAGCTTTCCCGCATCCCCAAGGGCGACAGCATTGAAGAAGACCACCAGCGCGACCGTCAATTGATTGCCCGCTACATTATGGCCAAGACGGGCGCCATCACGCTGGAGACACGCGACGGCAAAGCATATGTGACCGTCACCGACTATAAGAAAATGCGCGAAGGCGTGGGCATGCTGCTCGCGGAGCTGATGCGCATCAAAGCGGAGGGCGACTACGCCGCCATCAAAGCGCTGATCGACCAATACGGGGTGCATTTTGATCCTGCGCTGCGCGACCAGGTAGTGGAACGCTACCAGAAATTGAACCTGCCCACCTATTGGACTGGCATCAATGCCGATTTGAAGGCCCAGTTTGACGGCGCGGGAAAAGTAACCAAGGTAGAAATCTCTTATCCGCGGGATTATACGAAACAGCAGTTGGATTACAGCGGCATGTATAAATAAATTGTGAGGTTCGCGTTTGTTCTGGCATTAATGGTTTGTCCCCTTTGCTCGCAATTTGAGATGAAGCTGGACCCGCGGACCAGTGAAGCGTTCGACAGCTACGTCAAAAACGTGGAGCACCAACTCGCTCAGCGCTGGGATGGGAAAAGCTCTTTTTTCGCCAGTGAAGATTCTCCGCAAGACAAAAAGCAACTATTGCAGGGCAAGCTGGTCATCAAGCCTGGAGCTTCGCCGAATCCCGTAGAGGCGCCGGACGGACTCATTCACGATTGGGTGGGCGCGGTGTTCATTCCAGACACAACGCTAGAGAAGGTAATGGCGGTGTTGCAGGATTTCGATGCGCACTCCCGCATTTATCCGGAAATCTTGAGGTCCCGGATGATTAAGCGCGATGGAAACGATTTAACAGGGTATTGGCGCGTGGAGCGGAAACAACAGTTCGTGCCCGCCACCTACGACATTGAGCAGGAAGCGCAATATCAGGAACTCAGCAAAGGGAAGTGGATCTGCCGGGACCACTCCACCGTCATTCGCGAAGTGAAGGACCCCGGCGGCAAACATGAATCCTTATTTCCGGCAGGCGAAGGGTTGGGGTTGCTCTGGCGGCTGAACGCCTATTGGAGTTTACAAGCAACTGGAGGCGGCGTGATGGCCGAATGCCGGACTATCTCGCTTTCCCGTGGAATTCCCAGCGGCATGGGCTGGATGATTAAACCGTTCATTCAAAATGTGCCGCGTGAATCGCTGACGTCCACTTTGCGCAATACGCGCAACGCGGTGGGAAAATAGATTGGAAAACATCTGTAGCGGTTCGGGCGCAGAGTGAATCCACCATGCAGAGGCACCTATGACAGACAGTCGAGATAGAGCTTTACACTTCGCATACTTCTTAATCGGTCTTGCGCTGCCATTGGCGGGTTGGGCTCTCTGGTCCAGAAACGACGCCGAGAGCACGAAAGATCGGACCGACAGCGCGCATGACGTTACCATGGAGGACAGCTTCCCGGCCAGCGATCCGCCGTCTTCCTGGTAAATACCCGCGTGGGCCGGCGCAAAGAAACCCATGTCGTCCGGCCAACTTTTCACTATCCTCCTGTCGTGCATCCTGATCTGCCCGCTTGCTAAGGGCGCCGTCACCAAAGTAGAGATCACAAACAAGACTAATGCCGCCGAGGGCGGTTACGAGTTAGTCACCGGCAAAGTCTATTTCGCGGTAGACCCGGCGCTCGCGCCAAACCAGATCATTCGCGACCTCGCGCTGGCGCCGAAAAACGCGGCCGGGCAGGTGGAATTCTCCGCCGATTTGTATGAATTACGCCCCCGCCAGAACGGGAACGGAACGGCGTTGGTGGAAATTTCCAATCGCGGCGGGAAGGGGCTCCTCAATACATTCAATTTGGCGACACACGCGGATGCGATGGGTGATGGATTCCTGCTGCGGCAGGGCTTCACGCTGGTTTGGATCGGCTGGGAATTTGATTTGCCCGCAAAGGCCGGCTTATTGCATGCCTATCTGCCGGTTGCCACCGAGCACGGGCAGACCATTACCGGCATGGTCCGCTCGGAATGGACAGGCGAAACGCGCGTGGAAACGATTCCGCTGGGCGATAGAAACCAAATCGGTTACCCGGTGGTGGATGTAACATCCGCCAAGAACAAACTCTACGTCCGGGATTCGGTGGCAGCGGCCCGTACGCTGATTCCACATGATTCATGGCATTTTACGGACACCACGCACGCCACGCTCAGCGGCGGCTTCACGCCGGGAAAGATCTATGAAGTGGTGTACGAGGCTAAAGATCCGGTTGTAGCGGGACTCGGCCTAGCCGGCGTGCGAGATTTCGTGTCCTATCTCAAATTTGGCAAGCAGCCGGAGGTGCGGCGGGCCATCGCCTTCGGAGTTTCGCAGAGCGGCCGTTTTCTGAGGGAGTTTTTGTATGACGGCTTCAATGAAGACGAAGCGCACCGGCGGGTGTTCGATGGAATCTGGGCGCATGTGTCGGGCGCTGGACGCGGCAGCTTCAATCACCGCTTTGCGCAACCCTCGCGCGACGGCCACCCGTTCGCGAATGTCTTCTATCCGGTGGATATGCCGCCGTTTGACGAAGAGCCGCTGATGGAAAAAGCGCATCGGGCGCACGTGATACCGAAATTGTTTCTGACCAACGGCTCCTATGAATATTGGGGGCGGGGCGCGTCGTTAGTCCACACCACCGCGGACGGCAAAGCGGACGAACCGCCCTCAGAGCACGCCCGGATTTACTTCTTCTCGGGCTCGCAGCATGGGGTGGGTTCCATTCCACCTCAAAAAGCGCCCGCGCAAAATCAGGTGAATACAAACGACTATCGCTACGGCTTACGTGCGCTGCTGGTAGCAATGCAAGCTTGGGTGAAAGACGGAAAGGAGCCGCCACCCTCGCGCTATCCGCGCCTGGATAAAGGCGAGCTGACCACGCTACAGAACTTGAAGTTTCCCAAGATGGAGGGAATCGAGCTGCCCCTGCACAAACGGGAAGTGTATCGTCTGGACTTCTCCGTTGAACCGCCCAAGCGTGGGCCGGCCTTCCCCACGTTTGTCCCGCAGGTAGACGCGGACGGCAACGATAAAGGCGGTATCAAAATGCCGGAAATTGCCGTTCCGCTGGCTTCCTATACCGGATGGAATACGCGCACAGCTGCGATCGGAGCGCCCGGCGAGATGCTCAGTTTCATGGGGTCTTGGATTCCCTTCCCGCCGGCCAAAGTTCAGGAACGCTACGCCAGCGAGCAGGTATACCTGGATCAAATTGACGAGGCCGGCCGCAAGTTAGCGGAAGCGGGATACGTGCTGCAAGCCGATTTACCGATGCTGCACGAGCGCGCGGCCCGCGAGTGGGCGTACCTCCATCATTCGTAGCGCAAAGCTTCCGTGGGGTTCAATTGCGAAGCGCGGCGCGCCGGCAGCATGCCGAACATCACGCCCACCACGAATGAAACTCCAAAAGCAACCAGCACGGATACCGGAGAGATAGGAACGTGAACCTGATCGGTAATCAAATTTACGGTCAGGGGCAGCGCCAAGCCAATGGCGATGCCCAGAGTGCCGCCCACCAGACTAATTAAAATCGACTCTACCAGAAATTGCAGCAACACTTCACGTCGCGATGCGCCCACGGCCATGCGCAAGCCTATTTCGCGGGTCCGCTCGGCCACCGTCACCAGCATGATATTCATGATGCCGATGCCGGAGATGAGCAAGGCCAGCGCGGAAACAATCACCAACACGATCGTTAGAACGGAAGCGATCTGGTCGGCTGTATCCAAAATGGCCGCAAGGTTCTGAACGTTGTATTTCGCGCCGGGGCGATGCCGGTTTTCCAGAATGCGCGTCACCTGCTCAGTCACCGCCGGCACGTCGCTGGCGTTGCGCACCTGCAGATACACCGGCTCTATCCGTTCGTACTCCGTGAAGAGCTTCATCACGGTGATGGGAATCAGAATAGTCTCGTCAGCAATCTCTCCCTGTCCGAAGGTGCTGGTCTTTTCCCGGAATGTCCCAACTACGGTGAACTGCAATTGGCTAACCTTCACCGTTTGCCCTAGCGCGGCGTCCTGGCTGCCGAAGATCCGGACGGCCAACTTGTCCGTGAGCAGGGCCACGCGTTCGCGCAAGCTCATATCGCTGGCATCGAAAAAGCGTCCGCGCAATAGTTTCAAATTACGAACAGCGGCATATTGATCGTCCACGCCGTCTATGGTGACTTCGCGAACTTTCCCCTTCACTACAATCTGGTCGTGCGAAGTCATGACCGCCGTGGCGGCGATAATCCGGTTACCTAGCGTATCGCGCATGGCTTGCACGTCGGCTAATTTGACGAAGTCCGCCTGCACTTTGGCGACGTTCGCGCCGCCGGTTTCATAGTTGGCGTAGACCAGGTTGGAACCAATGCCGCGAATCTGGTCAAGGATCAGATCTTTGCTGGCCAGCGAGATGGTCACTACCAGAA